>NZ_JBHFHM010000011.1:0-82157 GCF_041927815.1 Paracoccus zhouxuedongae | reverse complement strand
AAGGTTGCTCATGATCCAGTCTCCTTGCGGAGCGTGAATCAGGCCGCATCCAAAAGATCAATGGGTCCTGACCCTAGGGGCAATGCCCTGCGAGCTTAGCACTTGGTATTTACCGCGACAGCCCCCCCGCCACACTCGGCACGTCCCCCGCAGCAAACCCATAATGCCGCAGCCACCTCAAATCGCTTTCAAAGAACGCGCGCAGGTCGGGGATGCCGTATTTCAGCATCGCGATCCGGTCGATGCCCATGCCGAAGGCGAAGCCCTGCCATTCGGTCGGGTCGATGCCGCCCGCGGCCAGCACCTTGGGGTGGACCATGCCCGAGCCGAGGATTTCCAGCCAGCTGTTGCCCTCGCCGATCTTCAGGGTGCCGCCCTCCCACGAACAGCGGATGTCGACCTCGGCCGAGGGTTCGGTGAAGGGGAAGTGGCTGGCGCGGAAGCGCAGCTCGACCTGATCGACCTCGAAGAAGGCGCGGCAGAACTCCTCCAGCGTCCATTTCAGGTTGGCCATGGAAATGTCGCGGCCGATGGCCAGGCCCTCGACCTGGTGGAACATCGGCGTGTGGGTCTGGTCCATGTCCATGCGATAGACGCGGCCCGGCGCGATCACGCGGATCGGCGCGCCAGTCGTCTGCATGGCGCGGATCTGCACCGGGCTGGTGTGGGTGCGAAGGACATGCGGCGGGCGGGCGTCGCCCGGATCGCGGGCCATGAAGAACGTGTCGTGTTCCTGCCGCGCGGGGTGTTCAGGGGCGATGTTCAGCGCGTCGAAATTGAACCAGTCGCTTTCGACCTGCGGGCCTTCGGCGACGGAAAAGCCCATGTCGGCGAAGATCGCGGTGACCTCCTCGGTAACCTGGCTGATCGGGTGGATGGTGCCCTGACGGCGCGGACGGCCCGGAAGGGTGACGTCCAGCCATTCGGCACGCAGCCGCGCATCCAGCGCGGCATCGGCCAAAGCGGCCTTCTTGGCGCGCAGCGCGGCGTCGATTTCGTCTTTCAGCACGTTGAAGGCAGCACCGGCGGCCTTGCGGTCCTCGGGGGCCATCTTGCCCAGACCGGCCATCAACGCCGAGATCTCGCCCTTTTTGCCAAGCGCGGCCAGGCGCACGTCCTCAAGCGCGGCTTCGTCGTCGGCGGCGTTCACGCGATCCAGATAACGGGCGCGAAGGGCGGAAAGATCGGACATGCGGGCCTCCTGCAAATGCCCGGATCGGTTAGCATGGCGCGGGCGGTTGGGAAAGCCGCCCGCGCCGGTTTCGTCAGTTCCAGATGTCGTGTTTCACGCCGGGCGCGATGCCGGGGTGCTGGGCGATGTGGAACTCGGGCTGCTGGCCACGCTTGCGTTGCGCGATGTAATCGCGGGTCACATGCACGACCGTGCCCGACAGCGCGACGATGGCGATCAGGTTGATCGAGGCCATCAGCCCCATGCTGGCATCGGCAAAGTCGAACACCGTGCCGACCGCCTGGATCGCGCCCCACACCACCATCAGAACAGCGATGACGCGCAGGCCCAGGATGCCGGTCTTGCCCGCCCCCAGATAGACCAGTGCGTTTTCAGCATAGGTGTAATTGCCGATGATCGAGGTGAAGGCGAAGAAAAAGATCGCCAGTGCCACGAAGATATGGCCGAACGCGCCAAAATGTTCACCAAGCGCCGCCTGAGTCAGGTTCACCCCGGTCAGCTGATCCGAGGGGATGGCGTCCGACAACAGGATCATCACGGCGGTCGCGGTGCAGACCAGGATCGTGTCGATGAACACGCCCAGCGCCTGCACGAAGCCCTGCGCCGAGGGGTGATGCGGGTCGGGGATCGCCACGGCGGCGATGTTGGGGGCGGACCCCATCCCGGCCTCGTTCGAGAACAGCCCGCGCTTGACGCCGTTCAGCATCGCCGCGGCGATGCCGCCGCTGACGCCGCCCACGGCCTCTTGCAGGCCAAAGGCCGATCGCACGATGCCGCCCAGGATCGCGGGAACCTCGGTGATGTGGACGGCCAGAACGTAGAAGGCGGCCAGCAGATAGGCGCCCGCCATGAACGGCACCACCATCGCCGCGACACGGGCGATCTGCGGAATGCCGCCGAAGATGATGACGCCCGACAGCGCCGCCACGGCAAGGCCGACGATCCATTTTTCAACGCCGAAAGCGCCGTTGGCGGCCTCGGCGATCGAGTTCGCCTGAACCGCGTTGAAGATCAGGCCGAAGGACAGGATCAGCGCGACCGAGAAGATCGCGGCCAGCCAGGGCATCCCCAAGCCGCGCGCGATGTAATAGGCGGGGCCGCCGCGATACATGCCATCGGGACCATGGGTCTTGTAAAGCTGCGCCAGCGTCGATTCGGCATAGGCGGTGGCCATCCCGACCAGCGCCACCATCCACATCCAGAAGATCGCGCCCGGACCGCCCAGAGTCAGCGCGATGGCCACGCCGGCGATGTTGCCGGTGCCGACGCGGCTGGCCAGGCTGACGGTCAGCGCCTGGAACGGGCTGATGCCGTCATTGTCCTTGACGCCCGATCCGACGACGCAGCGCCACATCTCACCGAAATGCAGGATCTGGATGAAGCCCAGCCGAATGGTGAAATAGATCCCCACGGCCAGCAGGCCATAGATCAGGATATATCCCCAGAAGATGTTGTTCAGAAAGCCGATCACATTGGTCAGGATGTCCACGGCGGTCCCCCTTTCTTGTTCGCGCTCACAGCGCGGTGAGCACAGCGTTATCGCCTTTGCGGGCAAAGAAAAACCCCGCCTGTGACAGGCGGGGTCGATCCCTTGGCACGGGCTGCGCGATCAGGCGGCAGCGCGGGCCTTTTCGACGATGGCGTTGAACGCCGCCGGTTCATGCACGGCCAGATCGGCCAGAACCTTGCGATCCACCTCGATCCCGGCTTTCGCCAGCAGGTTGATGAAGCGCGAATAGGTCATTTCGGCGTCGAAGGCGCGGACAGCAGCGTTGATGCGCTGGATCCACAGGGCGCGGAAGTTGCGCTTGCGGGCCTTGCGGTCGCGGGTCGCATACTGGTTGGCCTTGTCGACGGCCTGGGTCGCGGTGCGGAAGTTGCGCGAACGGGCGCTGTAATAGCCCTTGGCAGCCTTCAGAACCTTCTTGTGGCGGGCATGGGTGACCTTGCCGGATTTAACGCGGGACATGTTTCAGGCTCCTCAGCGGTCGTAGGGCATGTATTTCTTGACGATTTTCGCATCCGAATCGGACAGGATCATGGTCCCCGTCGTTTCGCGGATGAACTTCGTCGAGCGTTTGATCATGCCGTGACGCTTGCCGGCCGGGCCTGCCTTGACCTTGCCGGTTGCCGTCATCGAGAACCGCTTTTTGGCGGCCGATTTGGTCTTCATCTTGGGCATTTCCATCTCCTTCGTCAGGACGGGTATTGACGCGACTCGGCATGCCACATTGGCCGGACGCGCGGGTTGAAGCGCGCCCTATAGCGGGCGCAAGGGGGTTTGGCAAGTCAGTTGCCGGACGGGGTGGCCGTGGCGCCGATCGGCGGGGCGTCCAGACGCGGGCCATCGGCGGGATTTTGACCCACGGCGGCGGGCGGGGTCACGGCCGGGGCAGGTTCGGGCGCGGGCGCGGCTTCAGAGGCGGGCGCCGGTTCGGGCGCGGCGTTCGGCACCTCGGTCGCGCGGTCCAGGCCCGATTGCGACATCAGCCGCGACAGGGCCGAAGGGATGTCGGCGGGCGCAAAGGGCTGCGGGTTCACAAAGGCCGCCGCGACCAGCGCGACGATGCCCAGCACCAGCGCGCGGGCGGCGTTCACCGGCGCGCGGCTTTGCGCCAGCGAGACCACGGCCAGAACGACCGACAGCGCGCACAGCGCGACACCGGCCAGAATAAGCAGATCATGCAGCAGCATCGCCGCCCCCTTTCATCCCATCAATCACAGGGGCGATTTATTCCGGGTCGGTGCGATAGATCAACCGTTCGTCACAGGGCGCGACGCGAAGAATGTTGGTCGTGCCCTGCACGTTGAACGGCACCCCGGCGATGACCACGATCTGCTGGTTCTCATCGGCGAAACCGAAATCGCGGGCGGCGCGGGCGGCGTTGACCACGGCCTGCTTGAAGCGCTCAAGCTCTTCGGTCTGCACGCAATGGGTGCCCCAGTTCAGGCACAGCTTGCGCAGCGCGCTGCGGGTGGGCGACAGTGCGATGATCGGCACGCGCGGACGCTCGCGCGCGACCAGCGCCACGGTCTTGCCCGACTGGGTAAAGCAGCAGATCGCGGCGATGTCGGTGGTTTCTGCGATCTCGCGCGCGGCGGCGACGATGCCGTCGGCGACGGTCTGGCGCTTGGCGGTTCGGCTGGCCTCGATGATGTCGCGATAGGTCGGGTCGCTTTCGACGCTGATCGCGACGTTGTTCATCGTGCTGACCGCTTCGATCGGGTAACGCCCGGCGGCGGATTCCGCCGACAGCATCACCGCATCCGCACCCTCATAGATGGCGGTGGCGACGTCGCTGACCTCGGCGCGGGTGGGCATCGGGCTTTCGATCATCGATTCCAGCATCTGCGTGGCGACGATCACCGGCTTGGCCGCGGCGCGGCAGGCGCGGACCAGACGTTTCTGGATCGGCGGCACGGCGTGAACCGGCAGTTCCACCCCCAGATCGCCGCGCGCCACCATGATGCCGTCACTGACCGCCAGAATCTCGGGGAAGGCGCGGACGGCGGCGGGCTTTTCGATCTTCGACAGCACGGCGGCGCGACCGCGCGCCAGGGTCTTGGCCTCGGTCACATCCTCGGGGCGCTGCACAAACGACAAGGCCAGCCAGTCGACGCCCAGCTCGCAGGCGAACTCAAGATCGTCACGGTCCTTGTCGGACAGCGCCGCCAGCGGCAGCACCACATCGGGCACGTTCACGCCCTTGCGGTTGGAAATCGTGCCGCCGACCGTCACCGTGCAATCTGCGAAATCGGCGCCGCAGGCATCGACGCGCAGGCGGATCTTGCCATCATTGACCAGAAGTTCGGAGCCCGGTTCCAGCGCCGCGAAAATCTCGGGGTGGGGAAGGTTGACGCGGTGCCCCTCACCCGGCGCGGGGTCGAGGTCAAAGCGGAAGGGCTGGCCTTCCTCAAGATCGGCGGCGCCGGCGGCAAAGGTGCCGACGCGCAGTTTCGGCCCCTGAAGGTCGGCCAGAATGGCGATCGGGCGGCCAAGGTCGGTCTCGATCTGACGGATGATCGCGTGGCGCGCGGCCTGATCGGCATGGGTGCCATGGCTCATGTTCAGGCGGAACACATCGGCCCCCGCCTCGAACAGGGCGCGGATCGTGTCGTAATCGGACGATGCCGGGCCAAGGGTGGCGACGATCTTGACGTTACGCTGGCGTCTCATGATGCTGTTTTCCCGTGATTTGCGCCTGTATTGCCGATTTTGGACGCGACGGCAACTAGCGCTAACATGAACAACGACCAATGGATAACAGGCCATGCACGACGCGGCGATGACAGGCGCCTTTCACATTCATGGCGCGGGGCGCGACAGCCGCTGGCTGGTGACCTGCGATCACGCAAGCAACCGGGTGCCCGACTGGGTGGCGGGCGGTGATCTGGGGATCGCGCCCGCGGATATGGCGCGCCACATCGCCTATGATGTCGGCGCCGCTGGGCTAAGCCGCGCCCTGGCCGACCGGCTGGGGGCGCCTGCGATCCTGTCGGATTTCTCGCGTCTGGTGATCGACCCTAACCGGGGCGAGGATGACCCGACGCTGATCATGCGGCTGTATGACGGAACGGTGATCCCGGCGAACCGGCGGCTGGACGCAGCGGGTGCGCAGGCGCGGCTGGACCGGCTGCACCGCCCCTATCACGCGGCACTGGCGGTGCTGGCGGGGCAGCGCGACGACCGGGCGATCTGCGCCATCCACAGTTTTACCCCGCAGTTGCAGGGCCGCCCGCCGCGCCCCTGGCAGGTGGCGGTGCTGCACTCGCATCGCGACAGCCGTCTGGCGTTGCCGCTGATCGACCGGCTGCGCGGCATGGGGTTCTGCGTGGGCGACAACCAGCCCTATAACGGCCATCTGGAGGGCGATTCCATTGATCGTCACGCTTTGGCGACCGGCCGCCCGAATGTGCTGATCGAGCTGCGCAACGATCTGATCGCAACCCCCGAGGGGCAGGCAGCCTGGGCCATCACACTGGCCCGCGCGCTGGACGGCCTGCTGGAGGCCGCCGGTCTGTAACGCCAAAGGCCGGGCGCGTGGCCCGGCCTTTGCGTACTATCCCAAGGCCTTAGCCGATGGCGGCGGTTTTCACGTCCTGATCGACGAAGGGCAGATACTGGGCAAAGTTGTCGGCGAACATCTTGACCAGCTTCTGCGCCTGCGCGTCATAGGCGGCCTTGTCGGCCCAGGTGTCGCGCGGGTTCAGCAGGGTGGTGTCGACGCCCGGAACCTCGACCGGAACCTCAAACCCGAAGTTCGGATCCTTGCGGAAGGTGACCTTGTTCAGCGATCCATCCAGCGCGGCGTGCAGCAGCGCGCGGGTGGCCTTGATCGGCATCCGCTTGCCGGTGCCGTAAGCGCCGCCCGACCAGCCGGTGTTCACCAGCCAGCAGGTCGCGCCGTGCTGGGCGATCTTTTCCTGCAACAGCTTGCCATAGACCTCGGGGCGGCGCGGCATGAAGGGCGCGCCGAAACAGGTCGAGAAGGTCGGGATCGGCTCGGTCACGCCGACCTCGGTGCCCGGGGTCTTGGCGGTGAAGCCCGACAGGAAGTGATACATCGCCTGTGCCGGGGTCAGCCGCGCGATCGGCGGCAGCACGCCGTAAGCATCGCAGGTCAGCATCACCACATTGCCCGGATTCCCGCCCAGCGAGGTTTCCGACGCGTTCGAGATATAGTCCAGCGGATAGGCGCAGCGGGTGTTCTCGGTCAGGCTGGAATCGGCGAAATCCAGTTCCAGCGTGTCGGGATCGAACACCATGTTTTCCACCACCGTCCCGAACTTCGAGGTGGTCGCATAGATTTCCGGTTCCGCCGTGGCCGACAGGTTGATGGTCTTGGCGTAGCAGCCGCCTTCAAAGTTGAAGATGCCCTTGTCGGACCAGCCATGTTCGTCATCACCGATCAGCGTGCGGCTGGCATCGGCCGACAGCGTGGTCTTGCCGGTGCCCGACAGGCCAAAGAACACCGCGCTGTCATCGGGGTTGCCGATGGCGTGGTTGGCGCTGCAATGCATCGCCATGATGCCCTTGCCCGGCAGGATATAGTTCAGCAGCGTGAACACCGATTTCTTGTTCTCACCGGCATAGGCGGTGTTGGCGATCAGGATCAGCTTCTTGGTCAGGTTCAGCGCGATCACCGTTTCCGACCGGCAGCCATGCCGTTCGGGATCGGCCTTGAAGCTGGGGCAGTTGATGATCGTGTATTCCGGCACGAATGTCGCCAGTTCCTCGGCCTTGGGGCGGCGCAGCATGTGGCGGATGAACAACCCGTGCCAGGCCAGTTCCGTCACGACCCGCACATCCAGCCGGTTCTCGGGATCGGCGCCGCCGAACAGATCCTGAACGTAGTAATCCTTGCCCTTCATATGGGCCAGCATGTCGGCGTGCAGCCGATCAAAGGCAGCCGGGTCCATCGGCTTGTTGTTGTCCCACCAGATCGTGTCCTCGACCTCGGGGGTGCGGACCACGAACTTGTCCTTGGGCGACCGGCCGGTGTGCTTGCCGGTGGTGCAGTAAAAGGCACCGCCCTTGCCCAGCGTCCCCTCGCCCGCCGCAAGGGCCGCCTGCACCAGCGCCGGTTCGATCAGGTTGTAATGGACCTTGCCCAGGCCGGTGATGCCCTGGTCCTCAAGACGCTGTTTGGGGTTGACGCGTGCGGTGGTCATGTTCGTTCTCCCGGCGGGGTTGGGATGCGCGGTCGCGCGGCAGTGCAGCATCGCTGCATGGGTCAGCCTATAACATCTCTTTTTCATGACGAAAGGGGATGCGGGCCGGGGTTAGCGCAACCAAGCCGGGGTTTGCGCTATCACCTTGGTCCGACTTGCGGAATGTCGCCCAAGGCGATCAAATCACGGTCATGACGCAGCCCACGGTTCACGCCACGACGGTTGCCTGGGACGGGCGCGGCCTGCTGATCCTGGGGCCGTCGGGATCTGGCAAATCGGCACTGGCGCTGCGGCTGATGGCACTGGGCGCGCGGCTGGTGGCGGATGATCGCACGGTGCTGGACCGGCGGGGCAACACGCTGTGGGCCAGCGCCCCCGACGCCACCCGTGGCCTGATCGAGGCGCGCGGCATCGGCATCCTGCGCGCCGCTGCGCTGCCATCCGCCCCGGTGGTGCTGGCCGTCGACCTGACACAACCCGAGGTCGAGCGACTGCCCCCCTGCCGGCACATCACCCTTCACGGCCTTGCGATTCCGCTTGTCTGGCGGGTGGATGCGTCCCATTTTGACAGCGGTCTGATACAGGTTCTAAAGGCAGGGCGCGCGGGGTGAGTGACGCAGAAAAGCCGGTTCAAAAGGTCGTTCTGGTCACCGGTCCCTCCGGTGCCGGGCGGTCGACGGCCATCCACGCGCTTGAGGATCTGGGCTATGAGGCGATCGACAACCTGCCTCTGTCGCTGATCCCGCGGCTGCTGGACGGGCCGGTGCTGACCCACCCCGTTGCCCTGGGCATCGACGTGCGCAACCGCGAGTTTTCGGCCACCGCCCTGATCGAGGCCATCGACCGGCTGACCCGCGATCCGATGGTGGATCTGGAACTGCTGTATCTGGATTGCAGCGTGACCGAGCTGATTCGCCGCTTTTCCGAGACCCGCCGCCGACATCCGATGGGCGACACGCCGGTGCAGGCGATCGAGGCCGAGATCGACCTTCTGGCCCCGATCCGGGTGCGCGCCGACGTGCTGATCGACACCAGCGGCCTGACCGTCCACGACCTGAAGGCCGAAATCGCGCATTGGTTTTCCGCCGGGGCGGGGCAGCGCATGGCGGTGTCGGTGCAGTCCTTTTCCTATAAGCGCGGGGTGCCGCGCGGGGTTGATCTGATGTTCGACGTGCGGTTTCTGGACAATCCGCATTGGGTGCCCGCGCTGCGCCCGCTGGATGGCCGCGACCCGGCCGTAGTCGCACATGTTCAGGCCGATCCGCGCTTTGACACCTGGTTCGGCAAGGTGCTTGACCTGATCACCTTCACCCTGCCCGCCCATCTGGATGAAGGCAAAGCGCATCTGTCGATCGGTTTTGGCTGCACCGGCGGCCAGCACCGGTCTGTTGCCGTTGCGGAAAAGATGGCAGCGGCGCTTGCGCAGGCGGGATGGCCGGTGTCAATAAGACACCGCGAACTGGAACGCCGCAGTGCAGCATCGGGTGCAGCATCAGGGGCTGCATCCAGCGCGGAATCGGCAGCCCCCGCGTCCGGCGCGGGTGCCACCTTGGGGGAACAGGTGTGATCGGAATCGTGATTGTCGCGCATGGTGGGTTGGCGCGGGAATATCGGGCGGCGGTCGAACATGTGGTCGGCGCGCAGCCGAACATGGCGACCATCGCCGTCGGCGCCGAGGACGACCGCGCCGCCAAGTCGCGCGAGATCGTCGAGGCCGCCGTCTCGGTCGATCAGGGCGACGGGGTGGTGGTGGTCAGCGACATCTTCGGCGGCTCGCCGTCGAACCTGTGCGCCTCGGCCTGCGCCTTTGAAAACCGCCGCTTTGTCTATGGTGCGAACCTGCCCTTGCTGATCAAGTTGGCGAAATCGCGCGCCCTGGCCATCGACGATGCGGTGGCGGCGGCGCTGCGGGCCGGGCATCAATACATGAACAGCTATGATCCCCGCAGCGAGGCATCGGCGGTTCAGGCAGGAAAGGCGGCAGCATCGTGACCACCCAGGTTTTGCGCATCGTGAATGAAAAGGGGCTGCATGCGCGGGCCTCGGCCAAGTTCGTGGAGACAGTTGAACGCTTTGATGCGCAGGCCAGCGTGGAACGCGACGGGATGGAGGTTTCGGGCGATTCGATCATGGGGCTGCTGATGCTGGGCGCCGCGCGCGGCACCGACATCACCGTCACCACCAGTGGCGCGCAGGCGGCCGAGCTGGCGCAGGCTTTGGCCGATCTGGTCGCCAGCTATTTTGGCGAGGGCGGGTAGGCGTGCCGGACGCTACCGGCCATGACTCCGGCCAGGATCCGGGCCGTCGCGGCTATCACCATGGCAATCTGCGGCAGGCGCTGGTCGATGCGGCGCTGGATCTGATCGCCGAAAAAGGCCCGACAGGCTTTACCCTGGCCGAGGCCGCGCGGCAGGCCGGGGTCTCGCCCGCCGCCCCCTATCGTCACTTCAAGGGCCGCGAGGATCTGATCGAGGAGGTCGCCCGCCAGGGCTTTGATCTGTTCACCGAACGGCTGTCCGCGGCCTTGGCCAACCAGCCGTCGCCGCTTGCCGCTTTTTCGGCGGCGGGGCGCGCCTATCTGGATTTCGCCCGCCAACAGCCCGGTCATTACATGGCGATGTTTGAATCTGGCCTCAGCGTTGCGGGCAATCCCGCGCTCGCCGCCGCCGCCGACCGGGCGCAGGCCGCGCTGATCGGTGGGGCCGAGGCACTGTTTTCGCATCTGCCCCCAGGCCAACGCCCGCCCGCCGGGATGGTCGCCAACCACATCTGGGCGCTGAGCCACGGCATTGTCGAATTGTTCACCCGTGGCAAGCCCGGCAGCCGCGCGCCCTTTTCCGCCGAGGATATGCTGGAATCCGGCACGCTGATCTATCTGCGCGGCCTGGGCCTGATTCCGCGCTGAGACCCGCGAAAAATCATCCGCGTCCCCCTTGAATACCCGCTTGCGGCACGCATCTATGTAAATGTGATTAACATTCACATCATGAGGGAAACAATGGACCTGACCACCGCCCACCCGCCGCGCCTGCGGCATTCGCCCTGGGACCACCTGCGCCACTGGGCCACGACCGCCCGCGACTGGCTGGACGCGCGCGGGCGCGGTGCCTGGCTGGCCGCGATGATCCTGGCCTTTGTCTTTGTCTGGCCGCTGGGGCTTGCCCTGCTGGCCTATATGATCTGGAGCAAACGCATGACCTGCAACCGCCACCGCCACAGCTTCCGCCGCCATGAGACCGGCAACGCCGCCTTCGACGCCTACCGCGCCGAGACCCTGCGTCGTCTGGAACAAGAGCGCGACGATTTCGTGGCCTTCCTGAATGAGCTGCGCCAGGCCAAGGACAAGGCCGAGTTCGATCAGTTCATGGCCCGCCGCGACCAGGCCTAAAAGACAGGACGGGCCGGGGTCTCCCCCGGCCCTGCCCGTTAGCCGCCCATCAGCCGACGCCACAGCCCGCCGCGTGGCGCGCGCGGGTCGGCCGTCAGATCGACCGGAATCGTGACCTGCCCCCGATAGCCGCGCTGCGGATCGCCGGTCAAAGCCAGCATCTGCTGCGCCAGCTGCTGGGGGTTGTTGTCGGCAAACACCTTGTCGCGCGACAGGCTGGTGCGGCCCAGATTGCGGGTGCCATTGGCATAGCGGGCATCCGCCGCACAGTCCGCCTGCGGCAGCGCGATCTGCGCGCTCAGGAGGGCGGCCTAACCCGAGACGGCCGCCTCGGCCTGCGGGACAGCTCGAAATGCAGATGCGGCCAGCGGCCGTCATAGCAGCCGGGAAAGATCGTGGTGAAGCGCACATGGCCCTGGTCATCCGCCACGCCGACGCCGCGCAGGAAATTGGCCTCGGGCAGGTCATACAGCGAATATTGCCCGATCGCGTCGCAATACCACAGATAGACCGCATGGCCGGCCAAAGGCGTGCAGCCCTTGGCGTCGACCAAGGTCAGGTCAAGATCCAGCACCAGCCCATCGGCCACGGGCGTCATTCCCGCAAAGGACGGGCGCAGATCCTGGCGCAGCACGCCGGCCTGGGTCAGCGCATTGACCGTCTGCCCGGCGCGCCTGTTGCTGCCACCGGCGGGGTAAGGCCCGGCCGTCTACCACGGGAGGGTGACGCAATCCATCGCCGCCGCCACCCCACCCGAGGCCGCAGCCAGCCCCAGCCCCCCAAGCCGCCCGACCACACCACGCCGCCCGATCATGCGCGGAAGGTCGTGGTGAAAGCCAAGGTCGTGATCGTCGTGCTGCGTCGTGCGGCGTTCCCTTTAATGCTCGAGGATCGCCTAACGCCCAGGCACGCGCAGTCCGTCGCGCACGGCAATCACCAGATGGTGAGCAACCGGGCAATCCGCGCCCGCTGCCGCGCAACCCGCGATTGCGTCAAGCCCGGCAAGATGGAAGGGCGCCGCGTGACAGCACCATCGTCACGCCGGTCGGAAGTGTCCAGCGGTGGTTTGGCAAGCCGGTCTACCCCATCCACCAGCAACCGCTGCCGACCCCCGCCGCGCGGCACAGGTCGCCGCTGACCGCCATGGCTGACACGGGCTGCAAGGCGCTCCAACAGCATTCGGCGGCCAAGGGCGTAGCGGCCGCCTGTGAGTGCCCTTACCTGCGTGACGCGGATACCCCGCCGCGCCCAGGCTGCGGTAACGCGCGCCAGACGCGGCGCGGCGGCCTTTGCAATCGCCCTGGATCGCCAGCTTTACCATCATGCAAAAGCCGACGACTCACGGCCTTGCCGCAATCCTGGCCGGATCAGCGCCCACGACCTCGCACCGACACGCCTCCGTCGGTCAGTGCCCGGCCTGTCGGCGCCCAGCCCGTCGGTGACCAGCCTATCTCGGTGACTAGCCTGTCAGTGCCCAGCTTGTCGGTGCCCAGCCTTGTCAGTACCCAGCTTGTCGGTGCTCAGCCTGTCACCTGCACCGCCCGCGCCCGACTATCGCAAATCCCCCGCAATGCTCATCCAGTCAGGCGTCAGCGCGTCGCAGGCGCCACCGCCCGGCAAGCCCCTAATGCGCGCCGATCATCTCGGCCTGACGGACGATCACCTCGGCCTGACGGATCGAGGCGATGTCGACCAATCGCCCCTTGTAGACTGCCGCACCGGCACCGGATTTCTTGGCCTCCTCCATCGCGGCCAGAATCTCGCGCGCTTCGGTCACCGCCTTTTCGGACGGGGTGAACACCTCATTCGCCAGCGCCACCTGCGAGGGGTGGATCGCCCATTTCCCAACCATGCCCAGCGTTGCCGACCGCAGCGCCTGGGCGCGGAAACCCTCGGGGTCGCTGAAATCCCCGAACGGCCCGTCGACAGGCAGGATGCCATGCGTCCGGCAGGCCGCGACGATCGCCGTCTGCGCCCAATGCCAGGGGTCAGACCAGTATTTCTGCCCCTCACGCCACATGTAATAGTTTTCCTGCGTCCCGCCGATCCCGGTGGTCTGCATCCCCATGCTGGCCGCGAAATCCGCCGCGCCCAGGCTCATCGCCTGCAACCGCGGGCTTGAGGCCGCGATCTCCTCGACATGGGCGATCCCGGCGGCGGTCTCGATAATGACCTCCAGGCTGATGCGTTTCGTCCGGCCTTTCGCCGCCTCGATGGCCGAAACCAGCGCATCAACCGCATAGACATCCGCCGCGCAGCCGACCTTGGGAATCATGATCTGGTCAATGCGTTCCGAACCCTCCTCCAGCAGTTCGACGACATCTCGATACCAGTAAGGTGTATCCAGACCGTTAATTCGGACCGAAAGATATTTGTTGCCCCAGTCGATCTCGTGGCTGGCGGTGATGATGTTGCGCCGGGCTTGCGCCTTGTCGTCAGGGGCGACCGAATCCTCCAGATCCAAGTTCACCACGTCCGCCGCGCTTCCCGCCATCTTGGCAAACAGCGCCGGGCGCGAGCCAGGCCCGAAAAGCTGGCAGCGGTTGGGGCGGGCGGGGGCTTGCGGCTGCACACGGAAGGACATCGGCACCTCGGGGTTAGAAAATTACGTTTCGCACTTGCAGCAAGCTGGAATATTGCGCGCGCAAAAACAAGCCGTGACTTGACGGCATCCGCCATCGGCGCGATCAAGCGCGGGCAACCGAAGGAGACCCCGATGACCCGCACCGTTTACGTCAATGGCGATTATCTTCCCGAAGACCAGGCCAAGGTGTCGGTGTTCGACCGGGGCTTTCTGATGTCCGACGCCGTGTATGAGGTGACCAGCGTGCTGGGCGGCAAGTTGATCGATTTCGCCGGCCATTGCCGCAGGCTGGATCGGTCGCTGCGCGAGCTGGACATGGTTAACCCGCACAGCGATGACGATTGGCTGGCGATCCACCGCGAGATGGTGTCGCGCAACGCCATCACCGACGGTCTGGTTTACCTTCAGGTGACGCGCGGCAACCCCGGCGATCGCGATTTTGCCTTTCCGTCGAAAGAAACCGCGCCGACCGTTGTTTTGTTTACGCAATCGAAACCCGGCCTCGCCGATAATCCGCAGGCGCGCAGCGGGCTGAAGGTCATTACGCTGGATGACCTTCGCTGGGCGCGGCGTGACATCAAGACGGTGCAACTGCTGTATCCGTCGATGGGCAAGATGGCGGCCAAGGCGGCGGGGGCTGACGACGCCTGGTTCGTTCAGGACGGGCTGGTGACCGAAGGCACCAGCAACAACGCCTATATCGTGACGGGCAAGAAGATCGTGACCCGCGCGCTGTCGAACGACATCCTGCACGGCATCACCCGCGCGGCCGTGCTGCGCTTTGCGCGCGAGGCGCAGTTCGAGGTCGAGGAGCGCAGCTTCACCGTCGATGAAGCGAAGGCGGCGGATGAGGCCTTCGTGACCTCGGCATCGGCCTTTGTGCTGCCGGTGGTGGCGATCGATGGCGCGCCAGTCGGCAGCGGCAGCGCCGGGCCGGTCGCGGCACGGCTTCGGGAAATCTACCTTGACGAAAGCCGCAAGGCGGCAGTGTAGCCAACCGGATAAGCGGCCGCCTGATGCCATGCGGCGCGGCCATGTTGTGCACCCCCATGCGGGGCAAGCATCCCTTTGCCAGGTCGCGGCTATGGGCTGGGGTGTCGGCGCATCCATCGGGTCAGTCGTCATCGGCCATGCCGACTTCGGTGATCCGCTGATCAACCAGAGTGCGCAAGCCGCAAAGCCTGGGCCTGTCCGCAACCTCGCAGATCGGCCGCGACGACGCTGTTTTCGTCGGCGACGTGTCGCGGCACAGCCCGCGCGCAGTGTCGACTGCCTGGCATGCAAGCGAAAACCGCAGCGCGCCCCATTGTCATACGCGCCATAGCCCCGTTTCAGGCGGCTTCACCGTCGCCGGATTACGTCGCCAACGCAGAAACCGTGACCATCAGGGCGCGGGGTCGCCACGGGCGCACATCACCCTTTCCCTTCAGCGATCGCTCAGACGCGCCGCGTTCGCTTGACCTTGCGCGACACGGCTGCGCCGCGCGCCTTGGCCGCGCCAATGCGTCGACCGCGCGCGCCCTTTTTGCCCGGGGTGGCCGCGGGCAAGCTGGCGCCATCGACCTCAAGCAGCTCAAGCATCAGGCCGCCGGTTACCGGGATCGCCTCGGCCAGGCGCACCGTCACGCGCTGCCCGATGCCGATGGTCAATCCACTGTCCGACCCCATCAGCGTCTGTGCGTCCTTGTCGAACAGGAAATACTCGCGCCCGATGTCGCGGATCGGGATCAGGCCGTCGGCGCCGGTCTGGTCCAGCTTGACGAAGGCGCCGAACCGCTGGACGCCGCTGATCCGGCCCGTGAACTCTTGCCCCACGCGATCCGACAGATAGGCCGCCAGATAGCGGTCGGTCGTGTCGCGTTCAGCCGCCATGCTGCGACGCTCGGCGTCAGATATCAGTTGCGCGGTTTCTTCAAGCTGTTCAACGTCTTGGGCCGACAAACCATCCTTGCCCCAGCTATGCCCGGAAATCAGGGCGCGATGCACGATCAGGTCGGCATAGCGCCGGATCGGACTGGTGAAATGTGCATAAGACCGCAGCGCCAGGCCGAAATGGCCATAATTTTCAGGGTAATAATACGCCTGCGTCATCGACCGCAGGGTGGTGACGTTGATCAGCTCATCGAAGTCCGTGCCTTCGGCCTGGGCCAGCAGCCGGTTCAGATGCGCGGTCTTCAGCACCTGGCCCTTGGCCAGCACAAAGCCCGAGGCCTGTGCGACCTCGCGCAGTGCGTCCAGTTTCAGCGGGCTCGGTTCTTCGTGCACGCGATACAGCAACGGGCGCTTCAGACGTTCCAACTCCTCGGCCGCCGCGACATTGGCCAGGATCATGAACTCTTCGATCAGCTTGTGCGCATCGAAACGGTCTCGAAAGCGCACCGACTGCACGCGGCCATCCGGGGTCAGCTCGATCTTGCGTTCGGGCAGGTCCAGATCCAGCGGCTGCCGATCATGGCGCGCCAGCTTTGCGGCCTCATAAGCGGCATAAAGCGGCGCAATGACATCCGCCATCATCGCGGCCGTCCGGTCCGAGGGGCGGCCGTCCTGCGCCTCTTGCACCTCGTCATATGACAGGCTGGCAACCGACCGGATCATCGCGCGGGTGAAGCGATGCGACGTTTTAAGGCCCTGGGCATCCAGCACCATCCGCACGGCGATCACCGGGCGGTCGACACCTTCATGAAGGCTGCACAGATCGCCCGACAGACGATCAGGCAGCATCGGCACAACGCGGTCGGGGAAATAGGTTGAATTGCCGCGTATGCGGGCCTCGCGGTCCAGCGCGCTGCCCGGCGTCACATAGGCCGCGACATCGGCAATGGCGACCCAGACGACATGGCCATCGCCCTCGGGATGGGCGTAACAGGCATCGTCGTGATCGCGCGCATCCGCCGGGTCGATGGTGCAAAATGGCAGATGGCGAAGATCCTCGCGCCCGCCAAGGCCGAGGGGGGTGGCGGCATCGGCCTCGGCGATCACCGCATCGGGAAAGTCGTCGGGAATCCCGTGCTGGTGAATGGCGATCAGGCTGACCGCCTTGGGGGCCGAAGGATCGCCAACCACATCGGTGATCCGCGCCTGCGGCAGGCCCATACGCCGACCGCCGATCTGTTTGGCCTCGACCAGCTCGCCATCCTGGGCGCCATGGGTGTCGCCCGCCGCCACGCGCCATTCGGTATCGGCGCCCTTGTCGATCGGCACGATCCGGCCGCCCTCGGGGCCGCGCCGGAAGATGCCGACCACCTTGTGCGGCGCAAAACCGATCTTGCGGATCAGGCGGGCCTCGTAATGCCAAGCTTCGCCCGTGACCGGCACCAGCTTACCCAGGAAACGGTCTCCCTCGGCGAGGGGTTGATCTGCGGCGCGCGGGCGGAAGAGGATGCGGGGGGCCGCGCCCTCGCCATCCCATTCCAGGGGCGTGGCGAATTGGTCGCCAGCCGCGTCAGGCGCGCCCATCCGCAGCACGGTCACTGGCGGCAGGCGGCCAGGATCGCGGAAGTTGCCGCGTTTGCGCGCGATCTGACCCTCGGCCTGAAGCTCTTTCAGCATCCGCTTCAGGTCGATCCGCGCCGCCCCCTTGATACCAAAGGCTTTGGCGATGTCGCGTTTGGCTGTCTCGCCCGGGTTTTCGGCGATCCAGTCGAGGATCTGTTGCTTGGTTGGCAAAGTGTTCATCGCGATAAGGTAATGTCGATCGGCCGCCGCGAACAGGGGCCGGATGGCAGATCGCGCGGATATTCCACCGCGGGGCACGTATTGCTGTCCGTCCCGACACCGCCCATCCCCCGATGGCGCAGGCAAGCCAGGCCGCCACGAGCTGCGAAAGCCATCGGACGCCGCGCCAGATCATGCGCTGCATGTCGCGCGCCACTTGTAAAAAGCCGCTCATCATGCCGCGCCCCCAACCGCCATCGGCGGGCGCAACAGATCGGGGTCGATCAGCGGCGTCACATCGGCCGGGAGGTGGCGGTTCAGTGCCTGGGTCAGGTCGTGACGACGAAACGGCTTGGCCAGCACCGCATCAGCACCGGCCGCGGCCAGTTCGGGGCCGATCTCATCGCTGGGATGGGCGGTCAGCGCGATGATCGGCACCGGATCCGCCCCGATCCGCCTTTCGGCCAGCCGAATGCGGCGCGTGGCCTCGATCCCGTCGAGTATGGGCATCGAGACGTCCATGAAGATCAGGTCGGGCCGGGTTTCATGCCACAGCGTCACCGCCTCTTGCCCGTTCGTCGCGAAGGTCAGATCGACGCCCATCGGTTCAAGCATCTTGCGCAGGACAAGCTGGTTGGTGCGGTTATCCTCGGCTGCAAGGATGCGCATCGGCCGCAGCTCGTCGGCGGGATGCTCGGGCTGCGGTGTTGTCAGACAGGGCGGCGGCAGCGCGCCCAGCACGGCGCGCAGCAGATCAGATCGCAGCGGCAGATCAAGAATGGCGGCAAAGCCGGCGGCATCGGCGCTATCGCGCACCGCAGCGCCGCATTCGGTCAGCAGAACGACCGGCACATGGCAGCCAACGGCTGCCAGCCGACCGACGAGGCCCGGCGCATCGCCGTCTCGCGGCATGTGATCGGCAATGATCAGGTCAAAGCCCGGCGGATCCTGCGCCGCGTCTTTGCGTGGCGCGGCGGGACGCGACAGCCGCACCACAGCGTGATCGGCAGCGGGGCAGCACGCGACCGCCAGCCCCCAGCCGCGCAGCATCCGCGCCACAACGGGCGCGCGGACGGGATGATCCGATACCAGCAACACCCGCGTCAGATCGCCGGGGGGTAACGGCGGCGGGGGCGGCGGCGCATCGGGTGCCAGCGCAACGCGCAGGCCAAGGTGGAAACACGCCCCCTGCCCCGGCGCGCTGTCGACAGTGACCTGCGCGCCCATCAACCGCGCCAGTTGATTGACGATGGCCAGGCCCAGACCGGTGCCCTGATACTGACGGCTGGTTTCATTCTCGACCTGATCGAACTCACCAAAGATCATCGCCTGATGTTCGGGCGCGATGCCGATACCGCTGTCTTCGACCGAAAGATCGACCTGCCAAAGCCCACCGCTGGCAGGGCTGGCTGCGGCGCGCAGGACGACATGGCCCGATGCGGTGAACTTGACCGCGTTGCCCAGAAGATTGGTCAGGATCTGGCGCAGCCGCAGCGGGTCGGCGATGATCCCGTCGGGCACCGACCCATCGACATCCAGCAGCAGCGCCAGCCCCTTGTCGCGCACCGATCCCTGCAACAGGGTCATCACTTCGGCCAGGCAGGCATGCAGGCTGATCGGTTCGGGGTATAGACGCAGCCGGTCGGCCTCGGCCTTGGACATGTCCAGGATGTCGTTGATCAGTGCCAGCATCGCATCGCCCGAGGATCGGATCGTCTCGGCACACAGGCGTTGATCGTCGGTCAGCGCGCTGTCGCACAGCAGTTCAGCCATGCCGACGATGCCGTTCATCGGAGTGCGGATTTCATGGCTCATATTCGCCAGGAAGGCGGATTTGGCGCGGCTCGCGCCCTCGGCCCGGCGACGGGCTTCGTCCAGCTCTGCCTCGCGCTGGATGGTGGCGGTGATGTCCGAGGCATAGCAGACCAGATCGCCGCCGTCGCCCCAGCGGTCGATCACCCGCAGGCTGCGCCCCCCGGCGATCGGCACCACCAGCGTTTCAGGGCGCGGCCGACGCACGCGGGCCATCATCAGGGCGATCCAATCGGCCCCGGCGATGCGATCCTGATCCAGAAGGCCAAGCTCGACCGTCTGCCGGATCATCGCCTCATAGGTCATGCCGCGCGTGATCGCGAAGGCAGGCGCGAAAAACGCGACATAGGAACGGTTTGCGGCCACCAGCCGCAGGTCGGAATCATAGACGGCAAAGCCGTCGCGAATGGTTTCCAGCGCGTTCCACAGCCGCCGCTGCGCGATCTGGACGGCGGCATTGGCGCGCTCGAGATCGGCCAGAACGCGGTGACGCTCACCCTTCAGCGCATCGGCCTGGGCGCGCGCGGCCTCAAGCCCGTGGCGCTGTTCGGCGATCTTGTCCGTCAGCGCGCGGGCCTGGCTGGCGATCCGTTCGCGCGCCGCCGCCAGTTCGGCCTGCACCGTATCCAGCCGCCGTTCCGCCGCCAGCCGCGCCCGCCGTTCGGCCGCCAGTTTTTCAGTAATGTTCACATTCGCGCCCCCGTTGCATTGCCCGATTCGCCGCCTCGGCCAGACTGGACCAGCAACCCTGAATCTTCCGTTAAAGCGTTCACAAAACAGTCGCTTGCCCGAATCCGGCGGGCATGAGAGGCTTCGCAATCGCCAATCCATGAGGCTTCCGATGCGCCTGATTTTCGCCGCCCTGATCGCCCTGCTGGCCAGCCCGGCCATCGCCCAGGACAACCTGCTGATTCCGGCCAAGCGTCTGGTCATCATGGAAAATACGGACATGCCGGGGGGTGATCTGGCGCAGGTCTTTGACGTCACCATGCAGCAATGCGAAGCCGCTTGCCTGGCCAATCCCGACTGTCAGGCGCTGACCTTCAACGCACGCAGCAACGCCTGTTTCCCAAAATCCGATCCGGGTGAAGCGGCGCCTTTTCAGGGCGCCTATTCTGCCGTGGTGATGACCGCCGAGCCGGCCGTCATCGCGCAGGCTGCGGCGCGTGCAGCGGCACTGCGCGAGATTGCGACGCCCTCGGACTTGGCGGCTGCACTGGCGCAGGCGCAGGGTCTGGGGCGCAATCATCTGGCCGGATCGGGCGATCTGTCGGCGCAGGACATGATCGACATGGCCGCGACAGCGCGCGACAGTGGCGACCCCGATACCGCGCTGCGGCTGACCGGGGCGGCGTTGTCGATTACCGATTCCGCCGATCAATGGCTGGAATATGCCCGGCTGGCGCTGATGGTCACGTCCCAGGGGCGCAGCACCATGCTGGATCAGTCCGCGCTTGCGGCGTTGAACGGCTATCTGCGCGCGCAGGGCGACCCGACCGCCGCCGAGGCCTTGGCCCAGTTCGCCACCGCGCGTGAGGAGCAGGGCCAGACCCGCCGCGCGTTGCAGGCGCTGCGGCTGGCTGCCGATCTGCACGGCCGCGACGATCTGATCGCCCTGCGCGATCAGGCCGAGGCCAAATACGGCTTTCGCATCATCGACCAGATTGTCGATGCCGATGGCACCGACCCGAAAATCTGCGCCGTATTTTCTGAAAATCTGGCCGAATCCGGTGTGGATTACGCGCCTTTCGTCGCGTTGCCGCGCAGCGGGCTGTCGGTGCAGGCCGCGAACGACCGGCTGTGCGTCGGCGGCCTGAACCATGGTGAGCGGGTGACTGTCACCTTTCGTCAGGGCCTCCCCTCGGGTGAGGGGCAGGTGTTGCGCGCCGATGTCGAGGCGAACCAGTATATCCGCGACCGCGCCCCGCAGGTCCGGTTCGAGGGGCGCGCCTATGTCCTTCCGCGCAGCGCCGATGCCGGGCTTCCGGTGGTCAGCGTCAACACCGACCGGCTGAACCTGGAGCTGATCCGCGTCGGCGACCGCAACCTGATCCGCAGCCTGCGCGAAGGCTTTCTGGGCCGCCCGATGGACGGCTGGTCGGCGGAATATGTCGGCGATCAGATGGGTCAGGTGGTCTGGACCGGCACCGCCGAGGTGCCGATGCAGGTCAATACCGACGTCACGACCCGCCTGCCCGTGCAAGAGGTAACCGGCCCGCTGGGTCCGGGGATCTATGCGCTTCAGGCCAGCGTGCCGATGAAGGATGCCGATCAGGTGCTTCCCGCGACGCAGTGGTTCGTGGTCTCGGACATCGGCATCACCTCGCTGGGCGGGGCGGATGGGCTGACGGTGGTGGCCCGCGCGCTGTCGGATGCCGCGGCGCTGCCGGGGGCCGAGGTCACGCTGCTGTCGCGTGCCAATGACGTGCTGGGGCAGGTCCGCGCCGACGATCAGGGCGTGGCGCGTTTCGATGCCGCGCTGACCACCGGCACCGGCGGTGCGGCCCCGGCTGCCGTGCAGGTCACGACCGGCGACGATCAGGATTTCGCCTTCCTGCCGCTGACCGACCCCGAATTCGACCTGTCCGACCGTGGCGTCGAGGGCCTGCCCCCCGCGCCGCCGGTCGATGTGTTCCTGACCACCGATCGCGGCGCCTATCGCGCGGGTGAGCTGATCAACGCCACGATCCTGGCCCGCACCCCCGAGGCCCGCGCCATTACCGGCCTGCCGCTGACCGCCGTGCTGACCCGCCCCGATGGGGTCGAGTTCGCCCGCCAGCCCGCGCCCGAAGCCGGTAGCGGCGGCCATGTGACAGCCTTTGCGATCCCCGCCACCGCGCCGCGTGGCACCTGGCGGCTGGATGTGCTGGCCGACCCCAAGGCCCCGGCCTTGGCCAGCACCCGCGTCCTGGTCGAGGATTTCCTGCCCGAACGGCTGGATTTCACGCCGGTCCTGCCCGAAGGCCCGCTGGCGCATGGCACCACGCCGGTGATGTCGCTGGATGCGCGCTACCTGTTCGGCGCGCCCGCCGCCAACCTGCCGGTCGAGGGCGAAGTGCGGCTATCCCCCGCCTCGGCGCTGCCGGGCTTTGATGGCTACAGCTTCGGGCTGCTGGATGCGCGGTTCGACCCGGTGACCGAGGTTCTGCCCGCCGCCGTGACCGACGATCAGGGTCGCCTGTCGCTGCCGCTGACGCTGCCCGAAACCGGCCCGGACGGCGACCGTCCGCTGACCGCGCGGCTGACCGTCGCGGTGCGCGAAGGCTCGGGTCGGCCGGTGGAACGGCAGGTCGAACGGTTGCTGATGCCCGAACGCACCGTGATCGGCATCAAACCCTTGTTCGAGGGTGGCGCCGTTGCCGAGGGGCAGCCCGCCGGGTTCCAGATCATCGCCGTCGGCCCCGACGGACAGCCCAGGGACACCACTGCAACCTGGGTCATCAACCGGGTCGAGACCGATTACCAATGGTATGCGCTGGACGGCAGTTGGCAGTATGAGCCGATCACCCGCCGCAGCCAGATCGCCACCGGAACCGTGCAGGTCGGCGCCGACGCGCCCGCGCGCATTGACCACCCGGTCGATTGGGGCCGGTATGAGGTGGTGGTGACGGCCGATGGCGGCGGTGCAAGCTCGATCGGGTTTGACGCGGGCTGGTATACCGCTTCGGGCGCGATGCAGACGCCCGACCGCATGGGCGTGTCGCTGGACCGTCCCGCCTATCGCGCGGGCGACACCGCCCAGGCCCGGATCGAGGCCCCTGCCGATGGCATCGCGCTGGTCTCGGTCCTGTCGAACCGGGTCGTCGATCTGAAAATGGTGCCGGTCAAGGCCGGGGCCAATACCGTTGATCTGCCTGTGACCGAGGCTTGGGGCGCGGGCGTCTATGTGACCGCCAGCGCCATCCGCCCGGTGGCCACCTCCGCCAGTCGCGCGCCGGTGCGGGCGCTTGGGCTGGCCTATGCGCCGGTCGATCCGGGTGATCGCAAGCTGGCAGCGGTGCTGGACATGCCCGCCGAGGCCGACCCGCGCGGCACCCTGCCCGTCACCTTGCGCGTCAGCGGCGCGCAGGGCCAGACCCATGCCACCATCGCCGCCGTCGATCTGGGCATCCTGAACCTGACGCGCTTTACCGCGCCCGATCCGCAGGGCCATTACTTTGGCCAGCGTCGCCTGGGCGTCGCGTTGCGCGACCTGTACGGGCGGCTGATCGACGGGCAGTCGGGCCAGATGGGCGCGCTGCGCGCCGGGGGCGATGCGCAAAACGCGCTGAACCTGCAAGCCCCGCCGCCGACCGAAGAACTGATGTCGTTCTTTTCCGGCCCGATCACCCTTGCAGCCGATGGCACCGCAACCGTCGATGTGCCGCTGCCGGCCTTCAACGGCACGGTGCGCGTGATGGCGGTGGTCTGGTCCGATCAGGGCGTCGGCCAGGCCTCGGGCGATGTGCTGGTGCGCGATCCCGTCGTGGTCACGGCCAGTGCGCCGCGCTTCCTTGCGCCCGGCGACCAGGCACGGGTGCTGCTGGAGCTGACCCATGCCAGCGGCCCGTCCGGCCAGATGCAACTGGCGGCGACCGGGCAAGGCATTGCCTTGGGCGATCTGCCCGCCAGCGTCGATCTGGCCGACAAGGGCAGCGCCCGGCTGTCGCTGCCGATCACCGCGCCCGATCACGACGGGCTGGCTGGGATCGACGTGACGCTGACCACGCCCGATGGCAAGGCGCTGACACGCCATCTGGCGATTCCGGTGCAGTCGATGGATCCCGAAGTGACCCGGCAAAGCCGCCTGACCTTGGCGGCCGGGCAAAGCCTGACGCTGGATGCCGACCTCTTGTCGGGCATGGTGCCGGGCAGTGGCCGGGCGCTGCTCAGCATCGGCGCGATGGCGCGGCTGGACAGCGCGGCGATCATGGCCGGGCTGGCCAGCTATCCCTATGGCTGCACCGAACAGGTCACCTCGCAGGCGATCCCGCTGTTGGCGTTCGAAACCCAGGGCGGCGATCTGCCCGGCACCGAACAGGCGGGCGAGCGGATCGACCAGGCCATCGCCAAGGTGCTGACTCGGCAAGACAGCAACGGTGCCTTCGGTCTGTGGGAGCCGGGTTCCGGTGACGGCTGGCTGGATGCCTATGTCACCGACTTCCTGTCGCGCGCCAAGTCGGCGGGCCACGCGGTTCCCGAACCGGCCCTGCGTCAGGCGCTGAACAACCTGAAGAACCAGGTGAACTACGCCGCCGATTTCGACGCCTCGACCCCCGAGGCGGGCAGCGCCCTGGCGTATCAACTAATGGTCCTTGCGCGCGAGGGCGCGGCGGCGGTGGGCGATCTGCGCTATTACGCCGATGTGAAGGCGGGCGATTTCGGCAACCCGCTGGCGGTGGCGCAACTGGGCGCGGCCCTGGCCCATTACGGCGATCAGACCCGCGCCGATGCGCTGTTCCGGCGCGCTGCCGGGATGCTGGCCCCGGTGGGTAGCGACGAGCCGCAGCTTTTCCGCGCCGATTACGGCACTCATCTGCGCGACCGCGCCGGGGTGCTGGCCCTGGCGATTGCGGCGGGTTCCTCGGTCGCGGATGATGCGGGGCTGGGGGCGTCGCTGGCGGCAAGCCTGTCGGGCCAGCCGCTATCCCCGCAAGAGGCGATGTGGTCGCTGCTGGCGGCGGGCGCGGCGCTGGATCAGCCGGGCACGGCGGGTTTTACGCTGAACGGCCAGCCCCTGACCGGTCGTCTGGTGCGCGACGTGACCCCGCAGGGCGCGGCGCAGCCGGTGGTGCTGTCGAACGCCACCAACCGGGATGAGGCAGTAACGCTGACCCTGACCGGCGTGCCGCAGGCCCCCGAACCCGCGGGCGGCAAGGGCTATACGATCACCCGGTTGTATTTCACCCCCGATGGCCAGCCGATCGACGCCACCCAGGTCGCCACCGGCACCCGCATGGTCGCGGTGATCGAGGTTACGCCGCACGGCGGCACCGGCACCGGCGGGCGGCTGATGGTCGACGCCCCCCTGCCCGCCGGGTTCGAGATCGACAACCCGCATCTGCTGGCCAGCGGCGACACCGCCGATCTGGCATGGCTCAACACCACCGATCAGGTCGCCTTCTCGCAGTTCCGGCAGGACCGCTTCCTGACCGCGCTGGACTGGACGGATGGCGCGCCCTTCCGGCTGGCCTATGGGCTGCGCGCGATCACGCCCGGCAGCTTCCACCACGCCGCCGCCACCGTGCAGGACATGTATCGCCCCGATTGGCGCGCCTGGACCGACAGCGGGCGGGTGGTGGTGGCCGACTAGATGCGCGCCCGCTGGCTGATCGCGGGGGCGCTGTCGCTGGCGCTGATCGGCGGTCTGCGCGACCGGTTCGACGATTGGGTGGCGGCGACCGACCTGCCGCCGCTGATCGTCGCCACCGGGGCCGAGGTGGTCGCCCGCGATGGCAGCCTGTTGCGCGCCTTTCCGGTGGCCGATGGCCGCTGGCGGCTGGACCCCGGCCCGGTCGATGCGACCTTCATCGCCATGCTGCTGGCGCATGAGGATCGGCGCTTCCACATCCATCACGGCATTGACCCGCTCGCGCTGCTGCGCGCCGCCGGGCAGGCCCTGCGTCACGGCCGACTGGTGTCGGGCGGGTCGACCCTGACCATGCAGACCGCCCGCCTGCTTGAGGAAGGGCCGACCGGCCAATGGTCAGGCAAGCTGCGCCAGATGCGCGTCGCCCTGGCGCTGGAGCGGCGGCTGAGCAAGGAGCAGATCCTGGACCTGTATCTGCGCCTCGCGCCCTATGGCGGCAACCTTGAAGGGGTGCGCGCCGCCAGCCTGTCGTGGTTCGGCAAGGAGCCTCGCCGCCTGACCCCCGCGCAGGCCGCGCTGCTGGTCGCGATCCCGCAAAGCCCAGCCGCCCGTCGCCCGGACCGTGCCCCCGATGCGGCGCGCGCCGCGCGGGGCCGGGTGCTGGACCGCGCCCTTGCCACGGGCGTGCTGGATGCCGACAGCGCCCGCGCCGCCCAGGCCGAGGCCCTGCCCCGCGCCCGCCGCCCCTTTCCGGCGCTGGCCCCGCATCTGACCGCGCGCCTGCATACCGCCGATCCAATGGCCCCGCGCATCGCCACCACCATCGACCCGGCGCTGCAACGGCTGGCCGAACGGCTGGCCGCCCGCGCCGTCACCGGCCAGACCGCGCGGGTCAGCGCCGCGATCCTGCTGGCCGACCACCGCACGGGTGAGGTGCTGGCCAGCGTCGGCGGGGCCGAATGGACCGATGACGCCCGCGCCGGTTTCCTGGACCTGACGCAGGCGGTGCGCTCGCCCGGATCGACGCTGAAACCGTTCGTCTATGCCTTGGCGTTCGACGACGGCCTGGCCCATCCCGAGACCCTGATCGAGGACACGCCGGTCGCCTTTGGCACCTATGCCCCGCAGAACTTCGACCGGGCGTTTCGCGGCACGGTGACGATCCGGGCGGCGCTGCAAGCATCGCTCAACATCCCGGTCGTGCGGCTGACCGAGGCGCTTGGCCCGGCCCGGCTGATCGACACGCTGGCCCGCGCCGGGGCGCGTCCGCGCCTGCCGGGCGGCGGGCGGGCGGGGCTGGCGGTGGCGCTTGGCGGCGCCGGGATGACGCTTGAGCAGCTGACCACGGCCTATGCAGGCCTGGCGCAGGGTGGGCAGGTGGTCACGCTGTCGCCCCTGCCCGGCGCGGGGGGGCTGGGCAAAGGGCGGATGTTCGGCCAGGTCGCGGCCTGGCAAGTCGGCAACATCCTGTCCGGCGTGGTTCCCCCCGCGGGCGGAACCATCGGCCGCATCGCCTGGAAAACCGGCACCAGCTACGGCAACCGCGACGCCCTGGCGATGGGCTATGACGGCCGGCTGGTGGCCGGGGTCTGGCTGGGTCGGGCCGATGGCACGCCGGTGCCGGGGGCCTTTGGCGGCGATCTGGCCGCGCCGGTGCTGTTCGACCTGTTCGACGGTGCAGCCAGCCGTAGCGCGCCGCTGCCGCCGCCCCCCGCCGCCACGCTGACCCTTGCCACAGCCGCCCTGCCGCCACGCCTGCAACGCTTTCGCCCACCGGGTGCCGCGCTGTCCGACACCGCCGCCGACGCCCCCGAACTGGCCTTCCCCCCCGACGGCGCCGAGATCGAGGCCCCCCTGGGCCGCCTGATCGTCAAGATCCGGGGCGGTCGCGCGCCCTTTACGGTGCTGGCCAACGGTGCGCCCGCCGCCCTGTCCCAACCCCGCCCCGAGGCCGAAATCGCCGTTCCCGCCAAGGGCTTTCTGGCGCTGACCGTGATCGACGCGCTTGGCCGGTCGGCCAGTGCCAGCGTTCGCCTGCGCTAACCCCGCGCCGCCCGCGCGATCTCATCGGCGCTCAGCCCGTAAAAAGCCGCGAACCGCTGCCGCGCCGCGATCAGGCGCGGATCGTCGGGGCGCATCCCCAAGGTGCGGATGAACTCGACCCGCTGCGCCGATTTCAGCGCCTCGCGGTCGATCGCGGTGCCCATCACGCGGTCGATCACCTCACCGCCCGCCGTCACATGGAACCATTTGGTAAAGTCGCGGAAATGGTGCTGGTTGTGCAGCGTGGCGACATGGCGTTCGACAGCCGTCTTGGTGCAGGGCACATGCGCGGTGGTATGAAACCATTCATAGGCCAGAAACGTCGCCGCGCCACCGACCATCACCAGCGCCGCAGCACCCCCAAAGGGCCTGTCAAAGCCGACCAGTGCCAGCACCGCCCAGACCAGGGCAAAGTTGATCGCCAGCACCGGGATCACCACGAATTCGGGCGCGAAGATCAGCCGGGTGTTGGTCGGGAAATCGTGATGGCCATAATGCGCGCGATAGAGCAGATCGAACGCCCATTGTGCGCGTGGCGGCGGCAGATGAAAGATGAACCGGTGCAGCCCGTATTCGTTCAGCATCTGCAACGGGATACCCAGAACCGCCAGCGCCCACAGCCAGCCGCCCCCCGCGCCCAGCACAAGGGCGATGCCCAGCACCACCACCGCGATCATCATCAGAATGGACCGATGCCCCAGCATCAACCGGACCCGCGACATGCGCACCTCCCCCGCTGCCCAAGGCAACAGACTGCCATATCGCCCCCGCAAGGCAATGATGACGCAGGGTCAGCCCTTCTTTCTTGCCCCAATACGCCGGGGGAACGGCCGCAGGCCGTGGGGGCAGCGCCCCCTAACCCGCGACGAATTGATCGCGGGCATAACCCTGAAGGAACAGCAGCGCGCTTAAATCGCCATGGTTGATGCGCAGATCGCATTCCGCCGCGACCGAGGGCTTGGCGTGCAGCGCCACGCCCGCCCCGGCCAGATGCAGCATCCCCAGATCATTGGCGCCATCGCCCACCGCCATCACCTGCGCGGGGGTGATCCCCAGCCGGGCGGTGATGTCGCGCAGCGCATCGACCTTGGCCTGCCGCCCCAGGATCGGGCGCGCGACGTCACCCGTCAGGTGACCGGCCTCGGCCAACAGGGTATTCGCGCGATGCTCATCAAAGCCCAGTTGCGCCGCCACCGCCCCGGTAAAGGCCGTGAACCCGCCCGAGACCAGCGCCGCATGGCCCCCTTGCGCCTTCATCGTCGCGATCAATTCGCGCCCGCCGGGGGTCAGGGTGATGCGTTCGGCCAGCACCTGCGCGATGACGGTTTCGGGCAGGCCCTTCAACAGGCCGACACGCTCGATCAGCGCGCCCTCGAAATCCAGTTCGCCATTCATCGCCCGCGCGGTGATCGCGGCGACGCGGGGGCCGACGCCGGCCATGTCGGCCAGTTCGTCGATACATTCCTGGCCGATCATGGTGCTGTCCATATCGGCCAAAAGCATCGCCTTGCGCCGCCCCTCGGCGGGCTGGATGGCCAGATCGACCTGCATCTGCTGCACATCGGCCCAGACCTGCCAGCGATTGTCGGGCATCTGCCCCAGCGTGAACTCGGCAGCCTCGCCCGGCGACAGCCAGCGCGCGTCATGCCCGCCCCAGGCGGTCATCAGCGCCTGAACCAGGCTTTCCTGCACCCCGCCGGGGCGCGCGATCAGACTGACGATGAACATGGGGCCTCCCTGCGCTCTTGCGCTTTGCTTAGACTGCGGGCCACAAAAGCACCAGCATCAGCCAAAGGGGACCGCCATGAAGATCGGAATCGTCGGCGCCGGGATGGTGGGGGCAACCGCCGCCTATGCCATCGCACTGGGGGGCCATGCCCATGACATCGTGCTGGTCGATGTGAATGCCGATCTGGCGCGCGCCCAGGCCCAGGACATCGCCCATGCGCTGCCCTTTGCCGGGCATTGCGACCTGCGCGCGGGCGATTACGCCGATCTGGCCGGGGCGGGCATCGTCATCATCGCCGCCGGTGTCAGCCAGAAGGACGGAGAGACGCGGATCGACCTGTTGGCGCGCAATGCCGACGTGTTCCGGCTGGTGCTGGATCAGGTGCTGGCCGCCACCCCCGATGCGGTGCTGCTGATCGCCAGCAACCCGGTCGATGTGATGACCGGCATCACCGTGCGATTGACCGGGCTGCCGCCCTCGCGGGTGATCGGGTCGGGCACGATCCTGGATTCGGCGCGCTTCCGGCATCTGATCGGTCAGCATCTGGGCGTCGATCCCCGGTCGGTGCATGGCTATGTGCTGGGCGAGCATGGCGATAGCGAGGTGCTGGCCTGGTCATCCACCCGTGTCGGCGCGCTGCCGCTTGACGAAGCCGCCGAAAGCCTGGGCCGCCCGATCACCGATCAGGTCCGCGCCCGCATCGACCAAGGCGTGCGCGCCGCCGCCTACAAGATCATCAAGGGCAAGGGCTCGACCTATTACGGCATCGGCGCGGGGCTGGCGCGGCTGGTGGCGGCGATTGGCGGGGATGACCGGTCGGTGCAGTCAGTCTCGATCCTGACCGGGGACGTGCTGGGGGTGGCCGACACGCCGGTCTCGATTCCGCGCGTTCTGGGGCGGGCGGGGGTGATCGCCGATCTGATGCCCAGCCTGAACAGCGATGAGAGCGAGGCTCTGGCCCATTCCGCCCGGCTGATGGCCGACCTGCTGGCCGAGGTGAAGATCTAGCCCCGCCACCGGGCCACGACGCTTTGGCCGCCGTCTGCGACATTTTCAGCCCGCATCGGTCGAAAGGCGCAGGCCGCGATTTTCCCACTTGTGCGGAATCAGGTCGGCTTGTATCCGCGTCAGTGGGACACGCCGCCCCAACGCGGTGCCAATTAGCTGGAAGGCTATACAGATGGTTGAAAACACCCCGGTCGCGCGACCGGTCAATCCGCGCTTCTCGTCTGGCCCCTGCGCCAAGATCCCCGGTTACAATCTTGAGATGCTGAGCGACGCCCCCCTGGGCCGGTCGCATCGCGCCGCCATCGGCAAGGCCAAGCTGGCCGAGGCGATCGAGCTGACGCGCGACGTGCTGGGCGTGCCCGCCGATTATCGCATCGGTATCGTGCCGGGGTCGGATACCGGTGCCGTTGAAATGGCGATGTGGTCGCTGCTGGGCGCGCGTGGCGTGGAAATGCTGGCCTGGGAAAGCTTCGGCGAAGGCTGGGTCACCGATGTGGTCAAGCAGTTGAAGCTGGATGCGACGGTGCGCAAGGCCGCTTACGGCGAGATCGTGGATTTCGCGGAAGTCGATTTCGACAAGGATGTGGTGTTCACCTGGAACGGCACCACCAGCGGCGTGCGCGTGCCGAATGGTGACGCGATCCCCGCGACCCGCGCGGGCCTGACGATCTGCGACGCGACCAGTGCCGCTTTTGCCATGGACCTGCCGTGGCCAAAGCTGGATGTGGTCACCTTTTCCTGGCAGAAGGTGCTGGGCGGCGAGGGCGGACATGGCGTCCTGATCCTGTCGCCCCGCGCGGTCGAGCGGCTGGAAAGCCATACCCCCGCCTGGCCGATGCCGAAGATCTTCCGCATGACCAAGGGCGGCAAGCTGATCGAAGGCATCTTCAAGGGTGAAACGATCAACACGCCGTCCATGCTGTGCGTCGAGGATTACCTGGTCAGCCTGAAATGGGCGCAGTCGATCGGGGGCCTGCCGGGCCTGATCGCCCGCTGCGATGCGAATGCCAAGGCGGTGCGCGACTTCATGGCGACCCGCGACTGGATCGCCGATCTGGCGGTGGACCCGGCGACGGCTTCGACCACCTCGGTCTGCGTGAAGTTCACCGATCCGGCGATCAAGGACGGCGCGGCCTTCGCCAAGGCCGTCGCCAAGCGGCTTGAGAAAGAGGGCGTGGCGCTGGATGCCGGCGCCTATCGCGACGCGCCCCCCGGCCTGCGGATCTGGTGCGGGGCCACGGTGGAAACCGCCGATGTCGCGGCGCTGATGCCCTGGATCGAATGGGCCTATCGCGCCGAACTGGCCGCGCAAGGTTGAAAGGGCGGGGGGGCCTGCTGCCCCCCCGCGCGCCCCCGCGAATATTTCCCAACAGAAGAAGGGGCAGGCCGCGCGCCACCCTTTTCAGAGGATAACCGACATGCCGAAGGTTCTTGTTTCCGACAAGCTGAGTGAAACCGCCGTCCAGATCTTTCGTGATCGCGGCGTCGATGTGGATTATCTGCCCGATCTGGGCAAGGACAAGGAGAAGCTGGCCGAGGTGATCGGCCAGTATGACGGGCTGGCGATCCGGTCGGCCACAAAGGTGACCGAAAAGATCCTGGAGAAGGCGACCAATCTGAAGGTGGTCGGCCGCGCCGGGATCGGGGTCGACAATGTGGACATTCCGGCCGCCTCGAAAAAGGGCGTGATCGTGATGAACACGCCCTTCGGCAACAGCGTCACCACCGCCGAACATGCCATCGCGCTGATGTTCGCCGTTGCCCGACAACTGCCCGAGGCCAGCGTTTCCACCCATGAAGGCAAGTGGGAGAAGAACCGCTTCATGGGCGTCGAGGTGTTCAACAAGACCCTGGGCCTGATCGGCGCGGGCAATATCGGCAGCATCGTGGCCGACCGCGCCCTGGGCCTGAAGATGAAGGTCGTCGCCTATGACCCCTTCCTGTCCGAGGAGCGCGCCAAGGAGATGGGCGTCAAGAAGGTCGAGCTGGACGAGCTGCTGGCCCGCGCGGACTTCATCACCCTGCATGTGCCGCTGACCGACAAGACCCGCAACATCCTGTCGCGTGAGGCCCTGGCCAAGACCAAGAAGGGCGTGCGCATCGTCAATGCCGCGCGCGGCGGGCTGATCGACGAGGAGGCGCTGTTCGATGCGCTGAAATCGGGGCAGGTCGCGGGCGCGGCGTTGGATGTGTTCGCCACTGAACCGGCCACCGAAAGCCCGCTGTTTGGCCTGCCGAACGTCGTCTGCACGCCGCACCTGGGCGCCTCGACCACCGAGGCGCAAGAGAATGTAGCACTGCAAGTCGCCGAGCAGATGTCGGATTATCTGCTGACCGGCGCCGTTCAGAACGCCCTGAACATGCCCAGCGTCACCGCCGAGGAAGCCGCCGTCATGGGGCCGTGGATCAAGCTGGCGGGGCATCTGGGGGCCTTTATCGGGCAGATGACCGACGATCCGATCAAGGCGATCAACGTGCTGTATGACGGCACGGCGGCCACGATGAACCTGAACGCGCTGAATGCGGCGGTGATCGCGGGCGTGATGAAGGCGACCAACCCCGATGTGAACATGGTCAGCGCCCCGATCATCGCCAAGGATCGCGGCATTCAGGTGGCGACCACCCATCAGGCCAAGCACGGCATCTTTGACGGCTATATCAAGGTCACCGTCGTCACCGACAAGCAGGAACGATCCATCGCCGGGACGGTGTTCAGCGACGGCAAGCCGCGCTTCATCCAGATCCGCGGCATCAATGTCGATGCCGAGATCGGCGCGCATATGCTGTATACCCGCAACAAGGACGTGCCCGGCGTGATCGGCACCCTGGGCATGACGCTGGGCGGCATGGGCGTGAACATCGCCAACTTCACCCTGGGCCGGTCGGAATCGGGCGGCGATGCGATCGCCATCCTGTATCTGGACGAAGCCCTGCCCGATCATGTGCGCGACGTGCTGGTGGCGACCGGCAAGTTCGAACAGGTCAAGCGGCTAAGCTTTGCGGTCTGATCCGACCCGGATGGACATTGCCCGCCCCCGGTCGCAGGATCGGGGGCGTTTTCATGGGGACGACATGCGCATCTATGCGATCGGCGACATTCACGGACATCTGGACCTGCTGCGCGCCGCGCATCAGCGGATCGCAGCGGACCGCGCGCTGACCGGTGACGCAAGCGCGCCGGTCGTTCATATCGGCGATCTGGTGGATCGCGGCCCCGACAGCCGCGGCGTGATCCAGCATCTGATTGACGGGCAGCGCGCGGGCCAGCCCTGGGTCGTGCTGAAGGGCAATCACGACCGCATGTTCCTTGGCTATCTGGACGATCCGCATTTCCGCGATCCCGGCCTTAAATCCGACAAGGGCTGGCTGAACCCCGCGCTTGGCGGCGATGCGACGCTGCGCAGCTATGGCGTGGCGAACCCCGGCGACCGCCCCATCGGCCCCGTCCATGCCGAGGCACGCGCCGCCGTGCCGCCGGCGCATCGTGACTGGCTGACGCGGCTGCCGACGATCCATTCGCATCCGCTGGCGGTCTTTGCCCATGCCGGCATCCGGCCCGGCGTCGCGCTGCACGATCAGATCGAGGATGATCTGGTCTGGATCCGCGAACCCTTTCTATCCGACGAACGCGACCATGGTCGGCTGATCGTGCATGGCCATACCGCGATCAAGGCCGCGACCCATTACGGCAACCGGCTGAATATCGACAGCTCGGTCGCCTATGGCGGCCCGCTATCGGCGGTGGTGATCGAACCGGATGGGGTGTTTCTGCTGACCGATGACGGTCGGCAGGCGCTGCGGTCATGATCCGCCCCGCGCCGCTGATCCTGCTGATCGTCACCGTCACCGCCGCCATCCTGCTGGCGATGGGGCGGGTGGCGATCTGTGCCTGCGGCACCATCAAGCTGTGGCATGGCGCAACGATGAGCGCCGAGAACTCGCAGCACCTGACGGATTGGTATACGCCCTCGCATATCCTGCACGGGCTGATCTTTTACGCGGCTCTGCACCTGTTCGCGCCCCGCTTGTCGCTGGGCTGGCGGCTGGTGATCGCCACACTGATCGAAGCCGCGTGGGAGATTGTCGAGAACAGCCCCGCCATCATCGACCGTTACCGCGCGGTCACCATCGCGCTGGATTACTATGGCGATTCCGTTGTGAACTCGCTGGCGGACATCGGCGCGATGATGATCGGATTTGCCCTGGCGCGCCTCTTGCCGGTCTGGGTCAGCATCGCCATCTTCATCCTGGCCGAGGCGGTGACGATGCTGGTGATCCGCGACGGCCTGATCTTGAACGTGCTGATGCTGGTCTGGCCGCTGCAAGCGATCCGCGACTGGCAGGCCGCCCTGTAGGAAGAACCGATGAAAGCCATGATCGCCGCCGCCCTGCTGATCGCCACCCCCGCCCTGGCCGATGAAGTCGGCCGCGTCGGCGTTGACTGGGTGGGCAATGACATCGTGATCGAGGCGATCCACGACCCGAAGGTGCAGGGTGTCACCTGCCATCTGGCCTATTTCGACCGGTCCTTCATCGACCGGGTGTCGAATGGCAACTGGTTCGAGGATCCGTCGAACAGTGCGATCCAATGCGCGCAGACCGGCCCGATCAACCTGGGCGACATCGCCAAAGGCCCCAAGGGCGAGGAGGTGTTTTCCGAAAGCCGGTCGCTGTTCTTCAAGTCGCTGCGGGTGCGGCGCATCTATGATGAGGCCAATCAGGTGCTGGTCTATCTGGCTCATGCCAATGAACTGACCCAGGGCAGCGCCAAGATGTCGATCGCGACGATCCCGCTGACCCCGCAGAAGTGACGCCCCGGCGCGCGCCATCCTTTTGGCTGACAACCGCCCCCGGTCCTGTCTAACATGACGCCGACCAACAGGGGGGTTCTCATGTCCGACGATATCCTGATTCTATCCGGGGCGCGCACCGCCATCGGCACTTTTGGCGGCAGCCTGGCGGGCTTTGCGCCCATCGACCTTGCCGCCACCGTCACGCGCGAGGCGCTGAGCCGCGCCGGCGTCGAGGGCGGCCAGATCGGCACCGTGGTCTTTGGCCATGTCATCAACACCGAACCGCGCGACATGTATCTGTCGCGGGTGGCGGCGGTGCAGGCGGGCATCCCGAATGAGGTTCCGGCGATGAACGTCAACCGTCTGTGCGGATCGGGCGCGCAGGCGATTGTCAGCGCCGTGCAGTCGCTGATGCTGGGCGATTGCGATTATGCGGTCGCCGGCGGCGCCGAAAGCATGAGCCGCGCCCCCTATGCGCTGCCGCAGGCCCGCTGGGGTCAGAAGATGGGCGATGTCAAGGCGTTGGACATGATGGTCGGCGCGCTGACCTGCCCGTTCGGCACCGGCCACATGGGCGTGACGGCGGAAAATGTCGCCGCCGAACATGACATCACGCGCGACGCGCAGGATGCCTTTGCGCTGGAAAGCCAGAAGCGCGCGGCGGCGGCGATTGCCGAGGGGCGGTTCAAGGATCAGATCGTTCCGATCACCATCAAGGGCCGCAAGGGTGATGTGACCTTTGACACCGACGAACATCCCAAGGCCACCAGCCTTGAGGCGCTTGGCGGGCTGAAGACCGTGTTCAAAAAGGACGGCACGGTGACGGCGGGCAATGCCTCGGGGATCAATGACGGGGCGGCGGCCCTGGTGCTGGCGCGGGCCTCGGCGGCCAAGGGGGCCAAGGCCCTGGGCCGGATCGTGGGCTATGCCCATGCCGGCGTCCGGCCCGAGGTGATGGGCATCGGCCCGATCCCCGCGGTGCAGAACCTGCTGGCGAAAACCGGGCTGAAGATCACCGATTTCGACGTCATCGAATCGAACGAGGCCTTTGCCGCGCAGGCCCTGGCCGTGAACAAGGGCCTTGGCATGGACCCCGCCAAGGTGAACCCGAACGGCGGCGCCATCGCGCTTGGCCACCCGGTTGGCGCGACCGGGGCCATCGTCACCGTCAAGGCGCTGTATGAACTACACCGCACCGGCGGGCGCTATGGCCTGATCACCATGTGCATCGGCGGCGGCCAGGGTATTGCCATCGCCATCGAGCGGCTGTGAGGCGCTTTCCCGGCGAAGCGGGCCGCCCTGCGGGGCGGCCGTTCGTCGGGGAAACCACCGTCCTGCGGCTGGAACATACGGCCTTGCACTGCCCGCGTGCTGTGGCTGATGCGCGCGACATTGCCGCGCGCATGGGCTGCACCTGCTGGCCCACCGGCACGCAGGGGGCTGCGCCCTCGACATTGCCATCGTGATCGCTGGTTCCGGGGCACATTGATCGCCCTGCGACACGCGCGCGGGTTTTGCCCCCTTCCCCCGGCCCGCCCGGCGCGATAGCGTGGCGACATGCGCTGGACCGTCCCCAACATCCTGACCGTTGCCCGCCTGTTGGCCGCCCCCGGCGTGCCGATCATGTTCCTGTATCTGCACCGCCCCTGGGCCGATTTCGCGGCGCTTGCCCTGTTCATCCTGGCAGCGATCACCGACTGGTTCGACGGTTACCTGGCCCGCGCCTGGAAACAGCAGTCGCGCTTTGGTGCCATGCTGGACCCGATTGCCGACAAGGCCATGGTCGTCATCGCCATCGTGGTCATCACCGGCTATTCCGGCATGAATCCCTGGCTGATCCTGCCCGCGACCGTCATCCTGTTCCGCGAGGTTTTCGTGTCCGGCCTGCGCGAGTTTCTGGGCGCCGATGCCGGGCGGCTGGCCGTCACGCCGCTGGCCAAATGGAAAACCACCGCGCAGATGGTCGCCATCGCCGTGCTGTTCCTGGCCACGGGCCTTGCCTTCATCGAGGCGGGCCGCCCCCCCATCGTGGGTGAACCCGGCCTTCCCTGGGGTGTCAGTTGGGCGGCGCTTGCCAACAAGGCGGGGCTGGCGCTGATCTGGATCGCCGCCGGCCTGACCGCCATCACCGGCTGGGATTATTTCCAGAAAGCCCTGCCCTTCCTTCGGGATCACCGCCATGATTGACGTTCTGTATTTCGCCTGGGTGCGCGAACGGGTGGGCGCCGCGCGCGAAAGCATCGACAGCCCCGCCACCACCGTCGCCGAACTGATTGACGATCTGCGCGGCCGTGACGCGCGCTATGCGGCGGCCTTTGCCGATACCGCCGCCCTGCGCTGCGCCGTCGATCAGGAGCTGACGGGCTTTGACGCCCCGATCACCGCCGCGCGCGAGGTCGCGTTTTTCCCGCCGATGACGGGCGGCTGACGCCATGGACATCCGCATCCAGCCGCAGCCCTTTGACGCCGGGGCCGAACTGAACGCCTTTGCCGCCCGCTGCCCGTCGAACACCGGCGCGCAGGTCAGCTTTACCGGCGTAGTGCGCGACGACACCGGCAATTTGCAGGCGCTTGAGATCGAACATTACCCCGGCATGACCGCCAAGGTGATCACCGCGATGGCCGAACAGGCGCGCGCCCGCTGGGATCTGGGCGCGGTCCTGGTGATCCACCGCCACGGGCCGCTGGCGGTTGGCGATCCGATCATGATGGTCGCGACCGCCGCCCGCCACCGCGTCGCCGCCTTCGAGGCCGCCGAGTTCCTGATGGATTACCTGAAATCCCGCGCCCCCTTCTGGAAGCGCGAGGTGACGGCCACGGGCACCGCCTGGGTCGAGGCGAAGGACCAGGACGAAGCCGCCCTGACCCGCTGGTAGCCCCCTAACAGGCGGGCACCTTGGCGCATTCGGCGCGCATCTGCGTCAGCAGCCCGGCCACAGGGGTCTGCACATCCGACACATCCTCGGCCCCGCACAGATAGGGCAGATGCACCGACAGATGTTCGCGCATCACCGGTTGCCATTCCGGGTCGGTGTCGATGGTCTGTTCGGCGGTATACAGCAGGAAATCGACATAGGCCGCATAGGCCGTCTTGGCCTTGGCGTCGGTCAGGTTGCACCAGTTGGCACTGGCGACCTCGGGCTTGTTGACGCTCAGGCTCAGGAACTCGCGATAGATTTCGCGCGCGGTCTGGCCGCGCTGGATGCGGTCGGTGGCGGCGATCTGCCAGGGAATGACGATCACCGCGACCACCGCCGCCAGCGCCGTGACGACGCTGGCAATCAGCCCGATCCCGTCAGGCCCGCGCATCGCGCCGCCCCAGGCCCAGCACCTGATACAGAACCAGCGCCGCCAGCGTCGCGGTGCCGATGCCGCCCAAGGCAAAACCGCCGATCTTCAGCGTGAAATCCCCCGCGCCCAGGATCAGCGCAACACCCACCGTGAACAGGTTGCGCGGGTCCGAGAAATCGACCCGGTTATCCACCCAGATCCGCGCCATCGCACTGGCGATCAGGCCAAAGACCGACACCGCCAGACCGGCCAGCACCGGGCCGGGAATGGTTTGCAGGATCGCCCCGAACTTGGGCGACAGGCCCAGCAGGATGGCAATTGCGGCGGCCAGCGGAAAGATCAGCGTGGAATAGACGCGGGTCATCGCCATCACGCCGATGTTTTCGGCATAGGTCGTAACGCCGGTGCCGCCCGACGATCCGGCCAGCATCGTCGCCAGCCCGTCACCCAGGAAACCGCGACCGATATAGGGGTCCATGTTCTTCCCGGTGATCGAGCCCAAGGCCTTGATATGGCCCAGGTTCTCGGCCACCAGCACGATGGCGACCGGGGCGATCAGGCTGATTGCCGACCAGTCGAACACCGGATGGGTAAAGTTCGGCATCCCGAACCAGCGCGCGGCGGCGACCGGGCCATAGTCGATCCCCGGCACCAGCCCCATACCGTTGCCAAAAACCAGCACCAGCACATAGCCAAAGGCAAGCGCCACCAGCACCGAGATGCGCCGCACGAACGCGCTGCCATAGGCCGCCACCGCCGCCATGCAGCCGATGGTGGCAAAGGCAATCGCCTGATGCGCGTGGCTGCCGTTCAACTGCCCGACCGCGACCGGGGCCAGGTTCAGCCCGATGGCCACGCCGATCGCGCCGGTCACGACGGGCGGCATCAGCTTTTCGACCCAGCCCGACCCGACCGCCATCACGATCAGCCCGATCAGCGCGTAAACCGCGCCCGCCGCCACGATCCCGCCAAGGGCAACGCCCATGTTCGGGTTCAGCCCGCTGCCCGCGACATAGCCGGTGGCCGCATTCACCGCGACGATGAACGCAAAGGACGAGCCCAGATAGCTGGGCACCCGCCCGCCGGTAATGACAAAGAACAGCAGCGTGCCGATACCGGAAAAGAACACCGCCACATTGGGGTCGAACCCCATCAGCAGCGGTGCCAGGATCGTCGCCCCCGCCATCGCCAGCAGGTGCTGCACGCTCATCGGCAGCATCGCCGCCATCGGCAGCTTTTCATCGGGCAGAACGGTGGCGCCGGTCGCCGGGCGCCAGGTCGGAAAGTATCCCATGGGGAACCTCGGGTTCACAAAGATGTCATGGCGCCCTTCTGCGGCGCGGGCGCGCAAAATGAAAGTGGGAAAGCGCGCGGCTGGCCCGGCCTAGAACGGCACCGGCGCGGAAAAGGTCAGATGGCGGCGGCTGTCGGGATGGCGGATGCGCAGGCTTTCGGCATGCAGCATCAGCCGCGGAAAATCGCGCGCCGCACCATCCGCATACAGAGGATCGCCCAGGATGGGGTGGCCGATCTCGGCCATATGCACGCGCAACTGATGGCTGCGCCCGGTGATCGGGAACAGCCGCAGCCGCGCGGTCCCGTCGCCCTCGCGCCGCATCACCCGCCAGTCGGTCTGCGACGGCTTGCCGGTCTGATGGTTCACATGCTGGCGCGGGCGGTTCGGCCAATCGACGATCAGCGGCAGGTCGACATGCCCCTGATCCGCCACCGGATGCCCCCAGACCCGCGCCTGATAGGTCTTTTTCGTGCGCCGCTCGGCAAACTCGGCCGACAGGAACCGTTGTGCATGGGGGGTCAGGCCAAAGATCACCAGGCCCGAGGTGTCCAGATCCAGCCGATGCACCAACAGGATCGTCGGCGCCACCGCCCGCAGCCGCGCGATCAGGCAATCGGCGCGATCCTCGCCCCTGCCCGGCACGGTCAGCAGGCCGGACGGCTTGTCGGCGATCAGGATCTCATGGTCCTGAAACAGGATCTTCGGCAGGCCGGGCGGCGGGTCATAGGTAAAGCTCATGCGCGGGGCTTAGTTGGTCGCCAGCCGCAGCGCCAGCCCCGCGAACATCACCGCAGCGACCCGGTTCAAAAGCCCCAGCCGCGCCGCCAGCCCCTGCCGCAAAAGCCCCGCCAGAATGCCATAGCCCATCGTCACCAGCGTGCCGGTGGTGGCAAAGATCAGCCCCAGCCCAGCGATCTGATGCCAGATCGGCCCATAGGCGGGATTTGTGAACTGCGGCAGGAATGCCAGCAGAAACAGCACCGGCTTGGGGTTCAAAAGGTTCGACAGCACCCCGCTGCGGATCGCCCGCCAGGGGCTTTGCGCACCGCGCAACGCCTGATCGGGCCGCGCGCCTGCGCGCCAGCTTTTCCAGGCCAGCACCAGCAGATAGCCCGCCCCCGCCCATTTGATCGCCGCAAGCGCCGCCGGATGCGCGGCCAGCACCGCGCTTAGCCCCAGTGTCGCCAGTGTTACATGCACCAGCACCCCCAGCCCGACGCCGAACCCCGCCAGCGCCCCCACCTTCGGCCCGCCGCGTATCCCCGAGGCCGAGGCAAAGAACACATCCTGTCCCGGCGCCAGATTCAGCACCAACCCGCCCGTCACAAAGGCGGCCAGCTTGTCGGCGGGCATCGCCGCCAGCGTATCCCAGATCACAAGATCACCTCGTCGTTGGTGATGTTTCCATCATCGCCGCGGCCGCGTGGGCGCGATCCGCCCCGGCACGGGAACATGCGTTGCGTCATTCCTGCGCCTCTTGCGGCAAACCGTCTGAAATCGCGTAATAATCGCCCTTGTCCTTGGTGAAGATATGGCCGATCAGCCGCAGCCCGGTCGGGGCGTCCAGCGCGCCCGTGGCCACGTCGACCTGATCCGCCCCCAGCCGTCGCCAGAACAGCGAAGACCCGCAAGCCGCGCAGAATCCCCGCTCGGCCCGATCGGATGAGGCGAACCAGCGCAGCGAGGATGCGTCCTCGATGCGCAGATCGGCGCCGGTGAAGGCGGCCCAGACATGGCCCGACCAACGGCGGCACTGGCTGCAATGGCAGGCCCGCAGGTCGTGGTGAAGGATGCGCCCGCTGAACCGGATCGCACCGCACAAGCATTGCCCGGCAAAGTCAGATCGCGCCGAACGTGTCATTCAGGATCGCCCCCAGCCGCGTTGCATCCGTTTCGTTGAAAGCGTCGGGCAGATCGCTGTCGATGTCCAGCACGCCAAGCAACCGCCCACCGCGTCCGATGACGGGAATCACCAGCTCGGAGCGGGTCGAGGATGAACAGGCGATATGGCCCGGAAAGGCCTCGACATCGGGCACAAGCTGGGTCTGGCGCAGCCGCGCGGCAGCACCGCAGACGCCGCGCGAAAACGGGATCACCAGGCAGCCATGGCCGCCCTGATAGGGGCCAATCTTCAGCACGTCGGGCTGGGTGACGCGATAAAATCCAGTCCAGTCAAAGCGTTGATCGGCATGGTGCAGCTCGCACGCCAGCGTCGCCATCAGTGCGATCTCATCCGTCTCACCGGCAGTCAGCGCGGCAATCTGCGCGGCAATTGAATCATAGTCGATGCGTTTCATGGCGGAGTCCCGATGGTTGTTAAGCAGATGTTAGGCCTTGTCGCTTAGCCAGAAAAGACGACGAAAGGGATCACGCCATGGATCTGCGGTCCGAGATTCTGGATCAGACATTGACCATCCGCCTGGATGAGCCGCGATTGGATGCCGCCATTGCGCTGCAATTCAAGGATAGCGTGCGTCAGATGGTGGCGCAGGCGCCCGAAAGGGTGGTGCTGGATATCGCCTCGGTGCATTTTCTCGACAGTTCGGGCCTGGGCGCGATTGTCGCGGTGATGAAGGCTGTCGGGGCCAACCGGCAGTTCCTGTTGGCCGGGGTTACGCCGAATGTCGCGCGTGTGCTGCGGCTGACGCGGATGGATACCGTGCTGTCGATCCTGCCGCCCCCGATTGACGATGACGGCCCGCCCGCCAACGACCGCCACGGCTCATGGCACGCGCAACAGGCGGGGCCGACCGCCCCCGCGCGTCGGGCCGGGGGTTAAGCCGATCTCGCCACCCGCAGCAGCGACCACACGACAGGGAGAATCCCGATGTCCCAGACCGCCACCCGCTCGATCGCCTCGCATGACGGGGTGGTTCCCAGGATGACCGAACAACCGATGTTTCACCGCGTGCTGCGCGCCGATCCGCTGTCGGTGCGACAGGTGCTGATCGACGTAACCCGGCGCTTCGGGCCGCTTCTGGCCAGCGACAGGCTGTCACGGCTTGAGCTGGCCTTGGCCGAAGTGCTGAACAATATCGTTGAACATGGCTACGGCACTGGCCGCGCCGGGCTGATCCATCTCAGCATCGTGCCGGGTCGCAAGGGGCTGTCCTGCGCCGTCGCGGATGACGGCCCGCCCCTGCCGGGGGACTGCCTGACCGAACGCGCGACACCGCTGACCCCGGCGCTGACCGGGGCCGACCCCAGCGGCACCCCACAAGATCGCCTGCTGCACCTGCCCGAAGGCGGTTTTGGCTGGCTCCTGATCCAGGGGCTGACCCAGAACCTGTGCTATTTCCGTGAAAACAATCGCAACATTCTGGCCTTCTTCCTACCCGACGAGGGTGAGGCAAATGCCGCAACACCCCCCGTCCCCGCAGCGGCGGGCGGGGCGGCGTGACGGGCGGCCAGGTGGGATGATGCGGCGGCATCTGACCAGTTTGGGCGCACGGCCAGCCGCCCTGCCTTGGTGCAGGTGTGCCCGCGCGGGGGCATCACCGGCTTATCCCCGTCCGCCTGCTGCGGGGGATCGGGTTCGCGGCTCGGCGGGGCACCCACCCTCCTCGCGGCAGCCGTGGGCTTGGCGCAAGAAACATCCGGGGGCGGGAAGGGCCGCCCCTCGGCCCCGCCCTCGATCACCCCTGCGCCTATCCCAGCCGGATGTGCCCGACCTGCTTCCGCTGCGCCTCGTCCAGCGCCTCGGGGTAGCCGGCATCGGCATAGCGGATCACCCCCAGCGAGGTGTCGTTGGTCAGCGCAAGGTCCAGCCGCTTATCGGCCTGCTCGCTGCCATCCGCCACCACCGTCACACCCGCGCTGGTCATGTAACCGGCATAGCCGCCGCCGCCGGAATGCACCGCCACCAGATCCGCCCCCGATGCGCACAGGGTCATTGCATCCAGCAGCGGCCAGTCGGCGATGGCGTCCGATCCGTCGCGCATGTTTTCGGTCATGATGTTGGGATGCGCCATCGCCCCCGCGTCCAGATGGTCGCGCGAGAAAGCGACCGGACCGGCCAGTTCACCCGCAGCCACCAGGCGGTTGACGGCGCGGGCCAGTTCGGTGCGTTCGCCATGACCCAGCCAGGCGATGCGGGCAGGCAGCCCCTCGAACGGCACATTGTCGCGGGCCAGCCGGATCCAGTTCGTCACGATCTTGTTGTCGGGGAACATCTGCAACACAAGGTCGTCGATCTTGCGGATATCCGCAGCCTGACCCGACAGCGCCATCCAGCGGAACGGGCCGATGGCGCGGGCGAACAGCGGGCGCAGGTAGGCCTCGGTGAAAATCGGGATGTCGAAGGCATGTTCGATCCCACCCTGCCGCGCCTGTGTGCGGATCAGGTTGCCGTTGTCGAACACCTCGGCCCCCGCCGCCTGAAAGTCCAGCATTGCGCGAACATGATGGGTGATCGAGACGCGCCCGGCCTCGATCAGCTCCTGCGGGTTCTGGTCGCGCAGCCGACGCACGCGGTCCAGGTCGTAACCGGCGGGCACATAACCATAGACCAGATCATGCGCCGATGTCTGGTCGGTCACGATGTCGGGGACGATGCCGCGACGGGCGATTTCGGGGTAGATCTCGGCCGCATTGCCCACAAGGGCGACGGACAGCGCCCGTCCCTCGCTGCGGGCGGCGTCGATCATCGTCAGGGCCGCATCCAGATCGGGGGCGATTTCGTCCAGGAAACCGATCTCCTTGCGCATCCGGGCACGGGCCTCATCGACGTCGATGCACAGGATCGCCGCCCCCGCCATCCGCCCCGCCAGCGGTTGCGCGCCGCCCATGCCGCCCAGCCCGGCGGTCAGGATGAATCGGCCCTTCAAGCTGCCGTCGAACCGCCGCTCGGCGATCCGCATGAAGATTTCATATGTGCCCTGGATGACGCCCTGGCTGCCGATGTATTGCCAGGCCCCGGCGGTCAGCCCGCCCCAGCAGATCAGCCCGCGCCGCTCCAGGTCGTAAAACACCTCGGCCTTGGCCCATTGGCCGATGATGTTGCAATTCGCCATGATGACCATCGGCGCCGTGGCCGAGGTGCGCAGCAGCCCGACCGGCTTGCCCGACTGGATGATCAGCGTCTGGTCATCCTCCATCCGCAGCAGCGCGTCGCGGATCGCGTCATGCGCGGGCCAGTTGCGGGCGGCCTTGCCAAGCGCCGCATAGACGATCAGCTTGTCGGGGGCCTCGCCCACGGCCAGGACGTTTTCCATCAGCCGCAGCAGCCCCTCGGCGCGCCAGCTTTTCGCGCGGCGTTCAGGCCCGCCGGGGATCGGAAAGTCGGGGTTGCGGGGGTTCGCTTCAGGCATCGGTCCGCTCCAACGCATAGGTGGCAAGGTCGATCCCCATCAGCTTTTCGCAATGCGGATAGACGGTCGGGTCCAGCACGCTGGCCGACAGCGGGATCACGGTTTTCGACACATGCAGGATGTGGATGCGCATCCCCACCTGCAACTGGCCCACCGACAGCGGCTCGGCATCCGGCGACAAGGTGGTGATGACATCGGGGAAGCTGGCGATCCGGTTGCCGCCAGCATCGTCGATGGCCATGTATTCATTCATCACATGCAGGGTCAGCGCGCGGTCGCCATGGCCGACGGTCACGGTGCCGATGTCAAAGGCCTCGGGCGTATAGACGACGTTCTTGGCGGTGATCTCGCCCTCGGCCAGGATGGTGCCGCGCGTGGTGTCGACGATGGCGTCGATCACGGCCGAGGCCCCGCGCGGCTCGGCGGCCAGGATCGCGTGACCCAGGTCCAGCGCCATGCTGATGCCGCCAAGCGCCGCGTTCCGCGCCACATACGAGGCCCGAAGCGGGTTGCGCGCACTGGCGATAAAGCCGCCCGACATATCCGATGCCGTCCGCAGAATGGGCGAGACCTTGGCCGTCGCCCCGCGCACGACCAGTTCGATATAGCGGTTCTGGTCGCGGTTGCCGCCCACGGCGGTCTGGATCATCTGTTCGGGCGATCCGGCCATGCCGATCGACCCCATGTCGCCGGTCGGATGGGCGCGGATGTCGCCCACGGCATCCACCACCTTGCAGCCCAGAATGGCGGCGGGCAGCCAGCCGTTCAGCGTGCTGGACTTGCCGTTCTGGCCGACCATCAGCCCGGCCACGTCGGTGCCAAGCGCCTCGTTCAGCAGGCGCACGGCCTTGACGTAATCGACGCCGCGCATCTCCCACGGGGTTGTCGACGCGGGGGCGCCGATGGCGGCGGCGGTGGCGATGAAGTCATCGGGGTCCAGCTCATCCACGCTGACCAGTTCGGGCGCGCCGGCACCGACGGCGGCATAGCCCAGCTTGCGGCCGTGATCGGCCCAGCCCCCGCCACCCGCGGCATAGACCGAGCCGCCGCGCACGGCGGGTTCGACGTCTTTTTCTGTCAGGATGCGGCGCATGTGTCTGTCCTTTCGGTCGTCTCGTCCAGGTCGATGATCGCCTGGGCGATCACCTCGGCCCCAAGGGCCATGTCGTCGGCTTCGGCCCATTCCTCGGGGCAATGCGAGCGGCCCCCGGCGCAGGGCACAAAGACCATCGCGGCGGGCGCGATCCGCGCGACAAAGGCCGCGTCATGGCCCGCGCCCGACACCATCATGCGGTGGCTGGCGCCGATCCGGTCGGCGGCAGCGGCCAGCCGGGCCACCAGATCGGCATCCATCGGCGTCGGCAGATTGTCCGACAACAGCCGCGTGGAGGCGCTGATGCCGGGGGGCAGATCGGTCAGCCGACGGTCGACCCAGGCCAGGAAATCCAGCATCGCCTCACGATCGGCGGCGCGTGCGTCAATCAGCATCCGCGCCTGCGATGGCACGACATTCGCCGCCCCCGGCTGGATGGCGAATTCGCCCACCGTTGCGGTGAAATGCGCGCGGGCGGCGCGGGCCGTCGCCTCGGCGTCCAGATCGGTGATCAGCCGCGCGGCGGCGACCAAGGCATCGGCGCGCGCCCCCATCGGCGCGGTCCCGGCGTGATCGGCGCGCCCGGTCAGCACGATTTCAAGCCGCTCGATCCCGGCGATGGCGGTGACCAGGCCAAGCGCGGTGCCGCTGCCTTCCAGCACCGGGCCTTGTTCGATATGCAGTTCCAGAAAGGCGCGGATGTCGGTGCGGGCTTGCGCCGCGTCGGGGTTGCCGCCCATGTCGCGGATCGCCTGACCCAGGTCGCGGCCGTCATGGGTCAGCCCCAGCCAGTCATCCGGCAGCACCCCCGCCATCGCGCGCGAACCGATGCAGGACACCCCAAAGGCCGAGACCTCCTCGGCCAGGAAATCGACCACTTGCAGATCGTGGCGCAGGCGGATGCCGCGTTCCTCCAGCATCCGGGCGATTTCCAGCGCGATCACCACGCCCGCCACGCCATCGAACCGCCCGCCCGAGGGCACGGTGTCCGAGTGGCTGCCGATCATGATCGTGCCTGCGGTCCCGCTACCCTTGCGCGTGCCGATCAGATTGCCGCCTGCATCGGTGCTGACCGCCAGCCCGGCCCTGTTAAAGGCGTCGGCCAGCCAGGCCCGGCCCTGCACGAAACGCGGGGTGAAGCTGCGCCGCGTCCAGGGCTGGCCCGGCTCGGTGATCGCCGCCAGTGCCGCCAGATCGGCGGCGATGCGGTCGGGGTTGACGCGCAGGTTACGCATGGATTGCCCCCCGCCGCGCCAGCGGTCGCGCCGGCCGCACGAACCGCCCGGTGCCGGGGGCGGCCACGTCCTGCCCGTCAAACACCTGCCGCCCGCGCAGCCAGGTGCCTGCCACCGTCCAGGGCAGTTCGATCCCGTCATAGGGCGACCAGCCCGCGACCGAATGGCGGCTCACGGCTGCGTCATAGACCCCCGCGACGGGTTCCAGCACCACCAGATCGGCGTCACGCCCCACCGCGATCCCGCCCTTGGCGTGATCCAGCCGGAAATGCCGCGCCGGGTTTTCCGCCAGCAGCCGCGCCGCCCAGGTCAGCGGGATGCCGCGGCTCAGCGCGCCCTTGACGAACAGCGGCACCATCACCTCAAGCCCCGGCACGCCCGAGGCGTTGTTCAGCATCACCGGATCGGTCTTGCGATCCTTGGACCAACTGACGTGATCGGTCGACACCATGCTGACATTGCCCGCCGCGACCTGCCGCCACAGGGCTTCGACCTCGGCGCGGGGGCGGATCGGCGGGTTGATCTTGGCCATGCCGCCCAGCCGGGCCACGTCGTTTTCCTCGTCCAGCGTCAGGTAGTGGATGCAGCATTCGATGGTCGCGGCGTGGCCTTGGTCGCGATAGCGGCGCGCGATGTCATAGCCGCGCGACAGGCTGCAATGCACGACATGCGCCGGGCAACCGGTCGCCGCGCCGGTCTCGTAGATCTGCAACAGCGCCAGAATCTCGGTCATCGGCGGGCGCGACAGGCCATGCGCGCGCCAGTCGGTGATGCCCGATGCCTGCACCGCCGCCATCGCCTCGCGCACGAAGGCGTCGTCCTCGTTATGCACACCGGCGGCAAGGCCCGTGCGGGCGACCTCGGCGAAGCAGGCCATCAGCTGCGCGGGCGGGATGCGGGGAAAGCGTTTCGGATCGGTGCCAAAGGTCGAGAACTTGAAGGCCGCGACCCCGGCCTCGGCCTGTTCGGCGATGCGGGCCGGGCCTTCCGCCGGGTCGATCGTGCCATACAGGGCGACATCGACGCGGGCCTCGGCATTGGCCCGGGCGGCCTTGCGGGCGACGGCGGCGGCGGAGCAGATCAGGTCGCCCTCATCATAGGGCATGTCGAGGATGGTGGTGACGCCCCCGGCGGCGGCGGCGGCGGTCGAGGCGGCAAAGCCCTCGGCCCCCTGTTGGGACAGCGAATGCACCTGCGCGTCGACGGCGCCGGGCAGGATCAGCGCCTCGCCAAGGTCATGGCGGTCGCGCGCGGCGGGGGCCGCGCCCTGGCCGATCATCGCCACGCGGCCATCGCGGACGGCGACAAAACCGCCCGGCAGATCGGCATCGGTCAGGATGACACGGCCCGACAGGACCAGATCGAAATCGGACATCGGATTTCCTTATGCTGCGCGCACCAGCCCGATACGGCGGGCCGCGCGGTCTTCAAGGGCCTGAAAAGCCTCATAGATGAGGATCGCCAACAGGCCGACGATCAGCCCGCCCTGCACCACGAAGGCGGTGTTGGCCGACAGAAGGCCCGCGATGATCACCTCACCCAGGGTCTTGGCGGCGACGGTCGAGCCGATGGTCGCCGTCGCCAGCGAGATGACGGCGGTCAGCCGCACCCCGGCCAGGACCATCGGCAGCGCCAGCGGCAGTTCCACCTGCACCAGCCGCTGCATCCGGGTCAGACCGGTGCCACGCGCGGCCTCGGTTACGGCGGGGGGCAACGTGGTCAGGCCGGTCAGGGTGTTCTCGAAGACCGGCAACAGGCCATAAAGGAACAGCGCGACCAGAGTGGGCGCCGCGCCGAAACCCATCATCGGCACGGCAAGCGCCAGCACCGCGACCGGCGGAAAGGTCTGGCCCACGGCGGTCAGGGTGCGCGCCAGCGGCAGGAACTCGCGCCCCGCCGGGCGGGTCACAAGGATGCCCAGACCGACCGCCACGATGACCGAGGCCACAACCGCCGCCCCGACCAAAGCCAGATGCGACAGGGTCAGCGACAGCAGGCTGGTCTGGCTGTAGATCGCCGGGGCATTGTTGCGGGTCAGCGGCTGGAACAGCGGCGCAAACTGGTCGGGCGCGATCAGGAAGGCCAGCAGGAACAGCGCCGCCAGCAGCAAAAGCAGGCGCGCCTTCATGATGCGCCCTGCCCTTCGGCGCGGGCGCGCAAGGCGTCCAGCGTGACCACGCCACCGCCCTGCACCGGCAGCGCCGCGCGGCCCGACCACAGGCATTCGGCCAGGGCATCGCGCAGGCTGGCATCCGCCGGGATCGGCTGGCCCGCGGCGTCGCCCGGCTGGCGCAGGTCAGCCACGCTGCCCAGCGACAGCAGCCGGAACGGCCGGTCGGCGCTGCCGATCAGCGCCTGCACAAAGGGCGTGGCGGGCCGGGTCAGGATCTCGGCCGGGGGGCCGTATTGCAGCAGCACCCCCTTGTCCATCACCGCGATCCGGTCACCCAGGGTCACGGCTTCCTCCATGTCATGCGTGACGATGATCAGCGTGGTGCCCAGGCGGCGTTGCAGGGCGCGCAGATCCTCTTGCGCCTTGGCGCGGATCACCGGGTCCAGCGCGCCGAAGGGTTCGTCCATCAGCAGCAGGTCGGGCCGCGCCGCCAGGGCGCGCGCCACGCCGACGCGCTGTTGCTGGCCGCCCGACAGTTCATGCGGCATCCGGTCACGGAACTGCGCCGGGTCAAGCTGGAACAGGGTCAGCAGCTCATCCACGCGGGCGGCGATCTCGGCCGGTTTCCAGCCCAGCAGGCGCGGCACGGTGGCAATATTCTGGCCCACCGTGCGATGCGGGAACAGGCCATGGCCCTGGATCGCATAGCCGATGCGGCGGCGCAGCAGGTGCGGTTCGATCGCGGCGGTGTCCTGCCCCTCGATCATCACCCGCCCCGAGGTCGGCTCAACCAGGCGGTTGATCATCCTGAGCAGCGTGGTCTTGCCCGACCCGGACGTGCCGACCAAAGCCGCGATCTGGCCGGTCTCGACGGTCAGGCTGACGTCCTTGACCACGGTGGTCGTGCCATAGGTCTTGGTCAGGTGTTCGATGGCGATCATGGCCGATCCTTTCACGACGTCCGGGGGCGGGGGCGGCGGTCCAGCGCCTCGACCAGCAAATCAAGCGCGATCCCGGCGACCAGCGCCAGGCAGATGGTGGGCAAGGCGCCCAGCAGCACCAGATCCATGGCGGTCTGGTTCAGGCCCTGAAAGACGAAGCTGCCAAAGCCGCCGCCGCCGATCAGCCCGGCGATGACGGCCAGGCCGATGTTCTGCACCAGCACGATGCGCACCGCCGCCAGCAGCACCGGCAGCGCCAGCGGCAGCAGCACCCCGGTCAGCACCTGGCGCGGCGTCATCCCCAGCCCCAGCGCGGCATCGCGGGTGGCCGGATCGATGCCGTTCAGGCCGACCAGCGTGTTCGACACCACCGGCAGCAGCGCATACAGAAACAGCGCCACCAGCGCCGGAAAGATGCCGATCCCGGCGATGCCCAGATCGGCCGCACCGGGCACCTTCGCCGCGACCCAGCCAAAGATCGGGATCATGATCCCGAACAAGGCCAGCGAGGGGATCGTCTGCAACATGTTCAGCACCCCCAGCACGGCACGGCGCAGGGGCGGAAGTTGATAGATCACCACGCCCAGGGGCAGCCCCACGGCCAGCGCCGCGCCCAGCGATCCGAAGGCAAGCAGCAGATGGGTCCGCGCCTCGCGCGCGAACAGATCGGCGCGGGCGGCGTATTCGCGCATCACCGAAATGCCATCCAGCGCACCGCTGGCCAGCACCAGCGCGATGGCCGCGCAGACCGCGATCAGGATGCCCGCCCGCGCCCGCAGCGACAGCGGCAGCCGGGTCAGCGCATCGGTCGCCATCAGCGCAAAGGCCAGCGCCAGCAGCCAGAAGCCGCTGGCCGGGGCGACGCGGGCGATGGTGTTGCCCTCGGGCGTCAGGTGGCGGGCGGCGGCACCCAAAGCCAGCGTGACCGCCAGCACACCGGCCAGGCCGATGGCCAGCCGAAGACGCTGCGGCAGCCGCGCCGCGACACCGGCGATCAGACCTGCCGCCATCGCCAGCGACAGCCCCCAGCCCCAGATCGCGGGCAGCGCCTGCGCCAGTGCGATGCCCTGCCCCAGAACGATGCGGTTGGGGCGGAACTGCACCAGCGGCAGGATCAGCGCGATCAGACCCAGCACCGCGAACACCGCGCCGGTCCGGCTGATCATGATGGCGGTGGCATGGCGCTGCATCCGGTCGTCCTTGTCGGGTGGCAGGGGGCGGGGCAGCCGCCCCCCGATTTGGTTACTTCAGAACGCCTGCGCGGGTCAGATAGTCCTTGGCGACCGCCGCCGCAGGCTCACCGCCAACCTGGATGCGGCCGTTCAGTTCCTGAAGCGTGACCAGATCCAGCTTGGCAAAGATCGGGTTCAGCACTTCGGCGATCTGCGGATAGGCCTCCAGCACCTCGGCGCGGACGGTGGGCGCGGCCTGATAGACGGGCTGCACGCTCTTGTCGTCCTCCAGCACCATCAGCCCGGCGGGGGCAATGCCGCCATCGGTGCCATAGACCATCGCCGCATTCACGCCCGAGGTCTGCTGCGCCGCCGCCGCGATGGTCGCCGCCGTGTCGCCACCCGACAGTTGCACCAACTGGTCGGGGGTCAGCACAAAGCCATAGGTGGTCTGGAACGCGGGCAGCGCCGCCGGCGCGGTCACGAACTCGGTCGAGGCCGCCAGCTTGACCGCCCCGCCCCCGGCCACATACTTGCCGAAATCCGACATGGTTTTCAGGCTGTTGGCATCCGCAATCTCGGACCGGATGGCGATCGCCCAGGTGTTGTTCGCGGGCGAGGCATCCAGCCAGATGATGTTGTTCTTGTCCTTGTCCAGCTCGGCCGCGCGGGCATGGGCGGCGGCGGCATCTTTCCAGACGTCGCTGTCGGCCTCATTAAAGAAGAACGCGGCATTGCCGGTGTATTCGGGATAGATGTCGATCTGCCCGGCGGTGATCGCGTCGCGCATGATCGGGGTGCCGCCCAGTTGCAGCTTGTCCTGCACCGGAAGGCCGGCATTTTGCAGGGCCATCAGGATGATGTTGCCCAAAAGACCGCCCTCGGTGTCGATCTTGGACGACACGACGATATCCTTGGCGGTGGCGGCGGAGGCGGACAGCCCGATCAGGGCGGCGGCCAGGGCCGTGACAGTGCGTTTCATGCGGGAATCTCCTGCTGGTGAAAAGGCTGGGGGCAGTCTGGCCGGTCATTGTCAACCGGCGCAAGGCCCAGCATCCGATCGAAGCCCGGAAAAGGCGCCGCAGCGACATGGGCGCTGACAAAATCGGCATCGGCCAGCGCCCCGGCCAGCGCCATCAGCGGGCCCGATTGCGGCCGGTCGGCGGTCAGCGGCGGGATATGGGCGCGCACCCGGCCATGCACCAGCGCCGCCACCCCCGGCGCTGCGCGCAAGGCCCGCAGGTCCAGCGCCTGCGTCGCCAGCATCGCCTCGACCGCCAGCAGCCAATGAAGCGCGTCCAGTTGCTCGCCCAGCCGCCCCGCAGAAAGCGAGATGAACGCCGCCTCATCCTCCAGCCCCGCCGCGACGGTCTGGTTCAGAACCGAGATCGGCATCGCCGCCGCCGTCATCCGCACCGACTGTTCCAGCGCCAGTTTCATCACCGGGCCATAGCCGGTGGCGACAGTGCCGGGCGGGACCAGATTGACGGTCAGCCCCTCAAGCCCGCCATTGGTCAACAGCAGGCAGCGATTGAAGACGTTTCGGCCTAGGTGGGCCATCGCGACCTTCAGCGCCGACATGCGCAGCGACAGGCCCATCAGCAGGCTGCCACCGCTGGTCACCACGCGCCCGTCGATCACCATCGGGTTGTCATCGACCTGCGCGGTCTCGTCGATCACCGCCTGCGCGGCTTCGGCCATGGCGGTGGCGGCGCCGGCAAAGACCTGCACCAGCATCCGCCCCGACAGCGGGTCATGCACCCGACCCACTGCGGGCCAATCGGTCGCGGCTTCGGCGGCCACCAGGAACCAGCCCGCCAGATCGCGTTCGCTGCGATGGCCTGACCGCGCGGCGGCCCACCAGACGTCGCGGTCCAGCCCCATCGCCTGCGCCCCCAGCACCGCCTGCGCCATCGCCTGCCGCAGCAGCCGACCCGCGCGCAGCACCTGCGCCGCCGATTTCGCCAGGCCAAAGGAATTGGTGCCGACCGCCGCCAGCCCGTCGCGCGGCGGCATCGGATGCGGGCGCAGGCCACAGCGGGCCAGCGCGACCCCGGCAGGCAGGGTCTCGCCGCCCATCCGCACCTGCCCCTCGCCGGTCAGCACCGTGGCCACCTGCCCCATCTGCCCCAGATCCGCGCAACCGGCCGAGCCGCGCCGCAGCAGCACCGGCAGGCAGTCGTGGTTCAGCAGCGCCGCCAGCATCTGCGCCAGTTCGGGCGTGGTGCCGACCTGCCCGGTCAGCAGTGTGTTCAGCCGCAGCGCAAGGGTCAGCCGGGCGATGCCGTCGGGCATGTCCTCGCCCACGGCAATCTGATGGGCATGGGGCAAAGCGGCGCTGAAGGTCGTCAGATCCGCGCCGTCATGTTCGGTGTCCTTCATGGCGCCGACGCCGGTGGTCGATCCATAGATCGCCTGCCCGCCCGCCAGCGCCGCTTGAAAGGCCGCCCGCCCCGCCGTCATCCGCGCCATTGCCGCCGGATCGATCGTCACCCGCACAGGCCCCGCTGCGATCCGCGCCAGGTCGCACAAGGCCAGCGGGGATCCGTTCAGCTTGATCGGGGTCGGGGTCACGTCAGCCATCCTTTCGCAGTCGTATTCAGCCTAGCGGCGCCGCGCGATCCCAGGCATATGCCAAAACATGAACAGGGGGATCACCGGCTTGCGCACATCGACCATCATAGGCGCCTCACTGGCGCTGGAACAGGGCGGGCTGCGGGCGGCGGCGCGGGTCAGCGGACAGCCGGTTGCCACCTTGGGCGCCGCGCTGACGGTGCTGGAAACGGCGCTTGGCCTGACCCTGGTGCGGCGCGGCCCCGGCGGGCTGGCGCTGACGGTTCAGGCGCAAGGCCACAGCCCCGCCATCGCCAGGCTGGCGGCGCGCTGCCGCGACCTGCAAGTGGGGGCGGCGCGGCCGGTCGGGCTGGCGGCGCTGTTTCGCTTTGCGCAGGTGGCGCGCAGCGGGTCGATCCGCGCGGCGGCGCTGCAACTGGGGCTGGCCCAGCCGCATCTGACCCGCCAGATCGCGCAGCTGGAAATCGCGCTGGACCGTCCGCTGCTGATCCGCGATGCCAGCGGCGCGCGCCCCACGCCGCAGGGCCAATCGCTGATCCCCGCCATCGAGGCGCTGGAGGCCGACTGGCTGGCGCTGACCGCCGCCGCTCGCGCCAGCGCCCCGCCGCAGGCCCGCCGTCACGCCCTTGGCACGATCATCCCGGCCACGCCCGGCGGCGATCTGGCGGCGCTGATCGGGCGCATCGCCCGCGATCTGGCGCTGCGGCAAGGCGACCGGCTGGCGATCACCGCCTCACCGGCCGAGGAGCTGCTGGCTGGGCTGGACAGCGGCAAGTTCGACGCGGTGATCGTCGATGCCCCCGCGCCGGGCGCGGCCTATCGCCAGCACCTGTTGGCGCGCGGGGCCTTGGCGATGGTGGGCCGGGCGCTGCCCGCGACAGCCACCGACCGCGACGGGCTGCGCGCCGCGCTGATCGCGCAGCCGCTGGCCCTGCAAACCCGCCACAGCGGCCTGCGCCAGCGGGCCGAGGCGTTTCTGGATGCCCATGCCGGCCCCGACTGGCGCGATCTGACCCGCGTGATCGAGGTCGACTCGCTGCCCGTCATCGTCCGGCTGGCGCGCGATGGCGATGTCTGTTCGGTGCTGCCCGGCCATCCCAGCCTGCAACTGCCGCCCGCGATGCAACTGGCCCTGCCCGGCGATTATGACCAAAGTATCTGGCTGACCTGGCTGACCCGCCCCAAGGCGGGTGCGTTGGCGGCGCGGATCGTGGCCTTGGCGGGATGACGCGGCTTGGCAGCGGTGCGCGCGCGTCCTAGCCTCCGCGCAACCACAAAGGACGCCGCGATGACCGACCCCGCCTTTCCCAGCCTGCGTCAGGCCACCGCCGTCTGGGCGCGGATTGCGCTGCTGTCCTTTGGCGGCCCCGCCGGACAGATCGCGGTCATGCACCGCATCCTGGTGCAGGAACGCCGCTGGCTGGGCGACGGGCGGTTCCTGCATGCGCTGAACTTTTGCATGGTGCTGCCCGGCCCCGAGGCGATGCAACTGGCCACCTATATCGGCTGGCTGATGCACGGGGTGCGCGGCGCGCTGATCGCGGGCGGGTTGTTCATCCTGCCCGGCGTGATCTCGATCCTGGCTTTGTCCTGGGTCTATGCGATCTGGGGGCAGGTCAGCCTGGTCGCGGCGATCTTCCTGGGGCTGAAGGCCGCGGTGCTGGCGATCGTCGTGCAGGCGGTGATCCGGCTGTCGCGCCGGGCGCTGCGCAGTCGCGCGGCCTGGGGCATCGCCATTGCGGCGCTGATCGCGATTATGGCACTGCGGGTGCCATTTCCTGTGGTGATCGCCGCGGCGGCGCTGATCGGGCTGATCGGCGCGCAGGCCGGGTGGCGCGCGTTCCAGACGGGCGGCGGCGGCGGTCATGGCACGGCGGCGGCGACGGTCGAGGATGCCGCGACCCTGCTGGGCGATGACAGCACGCCACCGCCGGGCGCGCGCCGCGCCGCCACCCGCGCCGGGATCATCGCGCTGATCGCCTGGCTGGCACCGGTTGCCGCACTGCTGATCTGGCGCGGTCCCGGCGATGTCTTTGCCGACCTGGCGCTGTTCTTTTCCAAGATGGCTGTGCTGACCTTTGGCGGCGCCTATGCGGTGCTGGCCTGGGTCGCGCAAGAGGCCGTCGCCACCCACGGCTGGCTGCGCCCCGGCGAGATGCTGGACGGTCTGGGCATGGCCGAGACCACCCCCGGCCCGCTGATCATGGTGCTGCAATTCGTGGGCTTCATGGCCGCCCTGCGCGGCGCGGGCTGGGATCAGGCGCTGTGGGCGGGCACCTTGGGCGGGCTGCTGACCACCTGGGTCACCTTTCTGCCCTGTTTCGCGCTGATCTTTCTGGGCGCCCCGCACATGGAGGCGCTGCGCCAGAACCGCGCCATCGCCGCCGCGCTGTCGGCAGTGACGGCGGCGGTGGTCGGCGTCATCGCCAATCTGGCGATCTGGTTCGCCCTGCATGTGATCTGGACCAAGGTGCAGACCCACCAGATCGGCCCGCTACGGCTGGACCTGCCGGTGCCCGGATCGCTTGACCCGGCGGCGGCGGGGCTGGCGGTGCTGGCGATGGTTGCGGTCTTCGGGCTGCGGATGGGTGTCGCCTCGGTGCTGGCGATCAGCGCGGCGGCCGGGCTGGCGCTGCATCTGGCGGGGCTGGCCTAGCCGAAGGGAACCGGCACCGCGCGGCTGCCGCCCAGCAGCACCGCCCGGCCCGGCCCGACCAGATCACGCAGGAGTCCCGTGTCCGCATCCATGCCGCCGGTATAGCTGCCAAAGGCGGGCAGGATCAGATGGTCGCGCCCGATCAGAAAAGCCGCGCGCCGCCGCCCGGCAACCGTCACCTTGGGGTGGAAATGCCCCGACATGTCAGGCCCCGCCCCAGCCTGATGGCGAAGCGTGATGCCCGCCAGCGTGATCTGCGCCGGATCGTCGCCCGGATCGTGATTGCCGCCGATCCAGACCAGATCGCAGCGCGACGCCAGCCCGGCCAGCACCGCGCCATCCTCGGCCGACAGCTCACCCCGCGCCTGATCGTCGTCGAAACTGTCGCCCAGCAGGATCACCTGGCGGGGCGACAGGGCGGCGACCTCGGCCATCAGCCGGGCCAGCGTGTCGCGGTTATCGAAAGGCGGTAGCAACGCGCCGCCGCGCCGCGCCATCCGTCCGGCCTTGCCCAGATGCAGATCGGCCAGCACCAGCGCGCCCTGACCCGGCCACCACAGCCCACCCGAGGGCCGCGCGATCAGCCGCGCACCGGCGAAATCAAAGGCATATCCCGTCACGTCGCATCCGTTTCCAATCCGGCATCGGCCATCAGTCGCGCCGCCTCGGCCTCGATCAGGCGCTCCTCGCCCAAGCCCCGGATCGGCACCTTGCCCATTTCCAGCAGCAAGGGCGCGGCCAGCGGCGTGACATGCGGCGGGCGGGCGTGGACGATGCGCGGGCGCGCGGCCAGCATCTGCTCGATCCGGCCGAAATCCACAAGCCCGCGCATCGCCTGATCGGCGGTGATCCGCAGCAGCAGATGGTCGGGGTCATGGCGGCGCAGCGTGTCGTGGATGATGTCGCTGGAGAAAGTCGCCTGCTTGCCGGTCTTGCGCTGACCGGGAATGTTGCGCTGGATCAGCCCGGCGATGGTGGCGACCGACCGGAAGGTGCGCTTCATCACCGCGTTGTCGGCCAGCCAGTCCGCCAGCCCGTCGCGCAGCCCCTGCGCGGCCAGAAGCGCGGCGGGGTCATCCACGGCATCCAGCGACCAGATCAGCAGCGCGTAATCAGTGGCGACAAAGCCCAGCGGGCCAAGGCCCAGCACCTCCATCCTTCGGGTCAGCAACAGGCCCAGCGTCTGATGCGCATTGCGCCCGGCGAAACCGTACAAGCACAGATACTGCCGCCCACCGCGCGCAAAGGTTTCCACCGTCATCGTGCCGGGCGCGGGCAGCACCGACAGCCGCGCCTGAAGGGCCAACCAGTCGCGGGTATGGGCGGGCAGCGCGCCCCAGGCGTCGGGATTGCCGATCAGCGCCAGCACCCGTTCCGAAAGCTGGGTCGAGGTCGCCATCTTCACCCCGTTGAACACCGCGATCTTGGGGGTTTTCGCGGGCTGGGGCGTCACCTCAACCACCATGTCGCGCAGCCGGTCATAGCGCACCGTCTGGCCGCCGATCAGAAAGGTGTCGCCGGGGGTCAGGCTGGCGGCGAAACTTTCCTCGATCTCGCCCAAGGGCGCACCGCCGCGCGCGCCGCGCCGGACCTTCAGCACCTCGGGGTCGAAGATCGTGCCGATGTTCATGCGGATGGCGCGGGCGGCGCGGGGGTCGCGCAACTGCCACAGCCCGTCGCGCAGCAGCAGCCGCTGCCAGCGGTCATAGGCGCGCAGGGCATAGCCGCCGGTCGCGCAGAAATCGAGGCAAGCGTCGAAATCGGCGCGGGTCAGGCCGGCATAGGGGCCGACCCCGCGCACCTCATCGTAAAGCGCATCGGCATCGAACGGCCCGGCGCAGGCGGTCAGAAGGATCTGCTGGCACAGCACATCAAGGCCGCCCGGCGCGGGGCCTTCGCCATCCAGATCGCCCGCCGCCACGGCCTGAAGGGCGGCAACGCACTCGATCACCTCGAACCGGTTGGCGGGCAGGATCCGCGCCACCGAGGGCGCGTGATAGCGGTGATTGGCCCGGCCGATACGCTGCACCAGCCGCTTGACGTTCTTCGGCGCGCCGACCTGAATGACCAGATCGACATCGCCCCAATCAAGGCCAAGGTCCAGACTGCCGGTCGCCACCACGGCGCGCAGCCGCCCCTCGGCCATCGCGGCTTCGGTGCGGGCGCGGACGTCGCGCGCCAGGCTGCCGTGATGCAACCCGATCGGCAGGTTCTGATCGTTCACCGCCCACAGCGCCTGAAAGAACAGTTCCGCCTGGGCGCGGGTGTTGATGAAGACCAGCGTCAGCCGCGCGGCCTCGATCGCGGCCATCACGTCGCGGGCCGCGTAATGGCCGCCCGCCCCTGCCCAGGGCGGAGCCTGACGGGTGGGCAGCATGGCAATGTCGGGCGCGGGGCCGGGGTCGGCATGGACCAGCCGCGCCGCACCGACCCAGGCCGCCAGTGCCGCCGGGTCATCGACCGTAGCCGACAGCGCGGTCACCGTGATCCCCGGCGCCAGCCGCTTCAGCCGCGCCACGCCCAGCATCAACTGATCGCCGCGCTTGGATTCGGCCAAGGCGTGAACCTCGTCCACGATGATGCGGCGGGTGCTGGCGAAGATGCGCGGCGCCTCGGGGTAGGACAGCATCAGCGCCAGGCTTTCGGGCGTCGTCAGCAGGATCTGCGGCGGATCGACCCGCTGGCGGGCGCGGCGGGCGGGGCTGGTGTCGCCGGTGCGATCCTCGATGCGAATGGCCAGGCCCAGATCGGCCACCGGGCGGGCGAGGTTGCGGGCGATGTCATGGGTCAGCGCCTTCAACGGGCTGACATAGATCGTGTGCAGGCCGTCGCGCGGATCGGCCAGCAGGTCGGCCAGCGTCGGAAGGAAACCGGCCAGCGTCTTGCCGCCGCCGGTCGGCGCGATCAGCAGCGCATCGCCGGGCGCCAGCAGGTCAAGCTGATGGGCATGGGGCACCCAGCCCTGGGCGGCGAACCAGTCGCCAAGAGGTGCGGGCAGGCTCATGCGTCCAGCATCGCGATCAGGGTGGAAAGCTGGTCGGCCTCGGCCGCGGGCTTGTCGTCGCGGATGCGATTGATGCGGGGAAAGCGCATGGCGATGCCGGATTTGTGCCGGGTCGAGCGGTTCAACCCCTCGAAGGCGACCTCGACCACCTTCAGCGGCGCCAGGGCGCGCACCGGGCCGAAACGGTCGGTGGTATGGGCGCGCACAAAGCGGTCCAGCGCCTTCAACTCGTCATCGGTGAAGCCGAAATAGGCCTTGCCCACCGGCACCAGCGTGTCGCCATCCCAGACGCCAAAGGTAAAGTCGCTGTAAAAGCCCGACCGCTTGCCATGGCCACGCTGCGCATACATCAGCACCGCATCGACCAGCCGGGGATCGCGCTTCCATTTGAACCACGGCCCCTTGATGCGGCCCGCCAGATAGGCGCTGTCGCGGCGCTTGATCATCACGCCCTCGATCACCGGATCGGGCGGATCGGCGCGCAGGGCGGCAAGATCGTCCCAACTGGAAAAGCTCAGCTCGGGCGAGATGTCGATCATCGGCCCCAGGGGCGCGATCGCCGCCGCCAGAGCGGCCCGGCGCGCGTCATAGGGGCGGTCGCGCAGATCGGTGTCGTTCAGGATCAGCGCATCGTAAAGCCGCAGCCCGGCAGGGTGTGAGGTCAGCATCCCCGCCCCCACCGTCTTGCGGTTCAGCCGCTGTTGCAGATCACCGAAGCTGGCGATCTGGCCGTCACGCCGCACCAGCAATTCGCCGTCCAGCGCGCCGTCGAAATCCATCTGCGCGATGACATCGGGGAAGGCCGCGCTGATATCCTCGCCGGTGCGGGAATAGAGGCGCCGGGTGCCCTGATCGCTGACCGCCTGCACGCGGATGCCATCCCATTTCCATTCGGCGGCGTATTCGGCGGGGTTCAGATCGGCCAGGGCGGTCAGGTCGGTGGCGGTGGACAGCATCACCGGGCGAAAGGGCGCCAGCGCCGCCGATTGCGGGCGCGGCCCGCCCGCGGCCCAGTGAAACAGCGCCAGATAGGGGGGCGTCAGGCCGTGCCAGATTTCCTCGACCTCGGGCAGGGGCAGGCCGGACCAGGCGGCAAACCCCGCCCGCGCCAGCCGCGCCGAGACCCCGACGCGCAAGGCCCCGGTCGCCAGTTTCAGATAGGCATAGCGTTCCGAACCACCCAGGGCATCCAGCCGGGCGGCGATCAGCGCGGGCAGCGCGGATTTGGGCGTGGTCGCCAATTCGTCGATCACCTGCGGCAGAGGCGGGTCGTCGCTGCCGCCCTCGGGCCAGATCAGGGCGATGGTTTCGGCCAGATCGCCCACGAAATCATAGCTGTGGGCGAACAGTTCGGCATCGACCCGCGTGGTGACCAGACCCCGCAGCAGGCTGGGCGTGACCTGCCGCAGCCGCAGCTCGCCGGTCAGCGCGGCCAAAGCCAAGCCGCGCACCGGATCGGGCTGATGGGCGAAGAACTGCGCCAGAAGCCGTTCCTTGCCCAGCCGCTGTGGGGTAAAGGCCAGGCGTTCCAGCAGGTCGGCAAAGGCGCGCAGGCTCATTCGCTGTCGTCCTCATATCCGATCAGGTGCAGCGGGCGGGCGCGGCGTTGGTTCAGCGCGCACCAGCGGATCACGGCGTCCTCGCGGCCATGGGTGACCCAGACCTCGGCGGGGTTCAGTTCGGTGATGGTGCGGGTCAGGTCGGGCCAGTCGACGTGATCCGAGATGACCAGCGGCAGTTCCACCCCACGTTGGCGGGCGCGGGCGCGCACCTGCATCCAGCCCGAGGCAAAGGCGATCACCGGGTCGGGGAACCTTTGCGCCCAGGTCGCCGCAAAGGCCGAGGGCGGGGCGATGACGATGGCGCCGGCGAAGTCGCCCTTGCGGCCACGTTCGGCGGTCGCGGGGCGCAGGTCGCCCAGCGGCACGCCCTGGCTGATGTGGTAATCGCACAGCCGTTGCAGCGCGCCATGGATGTGGATCGGCGCGTCCCAGCCCGCCTGCCGCAGCGCCATGATAACCCGCTGCGCCTTGCCCAAAGCATAAGCGCCGATCAGATGCGACCGTTCGGGAAAGGCCGCGACACTGGCCAGCAGGCGGGCGATTTCATCGCGCGGGTCGGGGTGGCGAAAGACGGGCAGGCCAAAGGTCGCCTCGGTCACGAAGATGTCGCAGGGCACCGGCTCAAAGGACGCGCAGGTGGGGTTCGGAGCGCGCGCGTAATCGCCCGACACCACGATGCGCTGCGCACCCTGGGTCACGGCGATCTGCGCCGATCCAAGCACATGCCCCGCCGGGTGAAAGCTGACCGTGACACCGCCGATGCGCACAGGACCATCGGCCACCTGCCGCTGACCGGTGAAATCCGCGCCATAGCGGATCGCCATGATGTCCAGCGTCTGCGCCGTGGCCAGAACCGCGCCATGGCCCGCGCGGGCGTGATCGGCATGGCCATGGGTGATCAGCGCCCGCGCGACGGGCCGCACCGGGTCAATGAAGAAATCGCCTGAGGGGCAATAAAGGCCTTCGGGGCGGGGGGTCAGCAGCGGGGTCATGGCGGCGCTTTGCACGAGAACAGGCAGGAAACGCAGGGCGCGCGGAAATGGTTGCAGCGCCCGCGCCGTGGCGCAAGCGTCACGCCGTCGACACGGCGGCCACGCGACGGTCGTCATTCTGGCCCAGTGATGCTAAGATCGCTGCAATGTAGCCAGTCCTTCAGCCACAGCGCCATGACCAGCACCGCCGCCCGCCCAGACGACGCCCGCAGCCGCCGCAACTTTCTGCGCGGACGCTTTCGGCGTCTGGACAGCGACGCGATGCGCCCGCCGCAGGCCGTGCCGGGGATGGAGGACATCTGCACCGGCTGCGCCGATTGCGCCCGCGCCTGCCCGCAGGGGATCATCGTCATCGGCACCGACCGCCGCCCGCTGGTCGACCTGCGGCGCGGCGAATGCACCTTTTGCGGCGATTGCGCGCGGGCCTGCCGGTCAGGCGCACTGGATCCCGAGGGGCCATTGAACTGGCCATGGCGGGCGCAGATCTCGGACCGGTGCATCTCGGTGCAGGGGACGACCTGCCGGGCCTGCGACGACAGTTGCGATGCCCGCGCGATCCGGTTTCGACTGATGACCGGCGGGCGGTCGATCCCGATCGTTGACTTTTGTCAATGCACCGGCTGCGGCGCCTGTGCGACGGTTTGTCCCACAGCGGCGATCGGTTTTGGTCGCCCGGCCCAGCAAGACGGCACCAAAGACAGCAAGGCGAAGGCATGAATATCTGCGGCTGCGTGATTCACCTGGCCCCGGCGCACCGGGAGGCCGGCATGGCGGCATTGGCGGCCATGGACGGCGTTGAAATCCACGGCGCGGGCGACGATGGCCGGCTGGTCGTGGTGGTCGAGGATACCGCCACCGACACCGCATCCGCCATCATCATGGCCATGCACCAGATCCCCGGCGTGCTGTCGGTCACGCTGAATTACCATCACTTTGAAGACCTGTCGCCGCCGCGCGGCCCTGCCAACCATCAAAGCCCGAGGACAGACGCATGAGCATGTCAGAATCCCGCCGCACCTTCCTGAAGGCCACCGCCGCCGCCAGTGCCGCCGCCGCCGCCGGTGTGCCGCTGATCGCAGGCCAGGCCGCCGCCCAGGTCGCCGCCCCCGATATCCGCTGGGACAAGGCCCCCTGCCGGTTCTGCGGCACCGGCTGTTCGGTGCTGGTCGGCACCAAGGATGGCCGCGTCGTCGCGACCCAGGGCGACCCCGATGCCCCGGTGAACCGTGGCCTGAACTGCATCAAGGGCTATTTCCTGTCGAAGATCATGTATGGCAAGGACCGCCTGACCACGCCGCTGCTGCGCAAGCGCGGCGGCGTCTATGACAAGAACGGCGATTTCGAGCCGGTGTCCTGGGACGAGGCCTTCGACGTCATGGCCCAGAAATGGAAAGAGGCTTTGGCCAAGAAAGGCCCCACCTCGGTCGGGATGTTCGGTTCGGGCCAGTGGACGGTGTGGGAGGGCTATGCCGCCTCGAAGCTGATGAAGGCCGGGTTCCGGTCGAACAACCTTGACCCGAATGCCCGGCACTGCATGGCCTCGGCCGTGGTCGGCTTCATGCGCACCTTCGGCATCGACGAGCCGATGGGCTGCTATGACGACCTGGAGGAAGCCGACACCTTCGTGCTGTGGGGCAGCAACATGGCCGAGATGCACCCGATCCTGTGGTCGCGTCTGACCGACACCCGCCTGACCAAGCCGGGCTGCGAGGTGCATGTGCTGTCGACCTATGAACACCGCAGCTTCGAGCTGGCCGACAATGGCATGGTGTTCACGCCGCAGACCGACCTGGCGATCCTGAACTACATCGCCAATTACATCATCCAGAACGATGCGGTGAACTGGGATTTCGTCAACAAACACGTCAACATCACCCGCACCGAAACCGACATCGGCTATGGCCTGCGCCCCGAACATGCGCTGCAACAGGCCGCCGCGAACCCCGACAAGGGCGACCTGACCCCGATCAGCTTCGAGGACTATGCGGCATCCGTCGCGGAATACACGCTGGAAAAGACCGCCGAACTGTCCGGCGTGCCCGCCCATCAGCTTGAGCGGCTGGCCCAGCAATATGCCGATCCGAACCGCAAGGTGATGTCGCTGTGGACCATGGGCTTCAACCAGCACACCCGCGGGTCGTGGGTGAACAGCCTGTGCTATAACGTGCATCTGCTGACCGGCAAGATCTCGCAGCCGGGTAACAGCCCGTTCTCGCTGACCGGGCAGCCCAGTGCCTGCGGCACCGCGCGCGAGGTTGGCACCTTCTCACACCGCCTGCCCGCCGACATGGTGGTGACGAACGAGGATCACCGCAAGCATACCGAGGAAATCTGGCAGGTGCCCTATGGCACGATCCCGGAAAAGCCCGGCTTCCACGCCGTGTTGCAGCACCGGATGCTGAAGGATGGGGTGCTGAACGCCTATTGGGTGCAGTGCAACAACAACATGCAGGCCGCCCCCAACATGAACGAGGAAGGCCTGCCCGGTTATCGCAACCCGGAAAACTTCATCACCGTGTCCGACCCCTATCCGACCGTCACCGCGATGGCCGCCGACCTGATCCTGCCCACCGCGATGTGGGTGGAAAAGGAAGGCGCCTATGGCAATGCCGAACGCCGCACGCAGTTCTGGCGCCAGCAGGTTGCCGCCCCCGGCGAGGCCCGGTCGGACCTGTGGCAGTTGATGGAGTTCGCCAAGCGCTTCACCGTGGATGAGGTCTGGGGCGCCGAGCTGGTGGCGAAAAAGCCCGAACTGGCTGGCAAGACGCTGTATCAGGTGCTGTTTGAAAACGGCGTGGTCAACAAGTTCCCGGCGACCGAAGTGGCCGAGGGCTTCCACAACACCGAAAGCGAACATTTCGGCTTTTATGTGCAAAAGGGCCTGTTCGAGGAATACGCGACCTTCGGGCGCGGCCACGGGCATGACCTGGCCGATTTCGACACCTATCATCAGGTGCGCGGCATGCGGTGGCCGGTCGTCGATGGCAAGGAAACGCTGTATCGGTTCCGCGAAGGCTATGACCCCTATGTCAAGCCGGGCGAGGATGTCAGCTTCTATGGCCACAAGGACAACAAGGCCAAGATCATCGCCGCCCCCTATGAGCCGCCGGCCGAAAGCCCGGATGCCGAGTTCGACCTTTGGCTGTCGACCGGCCGGGTGCTGGAGCACTGGCATTCGGGGTCGATGACGCGGCGGGTGCCGGAACTGCACCGGGCCTTCCCCTCGGCCGTGGTGTTCATGCATCCCGACGATGCCGCCGAACGCGGTCTGCGGCGCGGGCAAGAGATCAAGATTTCCAGCCGTCGCGGCGAAATGCTGTCGCGTCTGGAAACGCGCGGCCGCAACAAGCCGCCGCGCGGGCTGGTGTTCGTGCCGTGGTTCGACGAGGCGCAGCTGATCAACATGCTGACGCTGGATGCGACCTGCCCGCTGTCGAAGGAAACCGACTACAAGAAATGCGCCTGCAAGGTCGAGCGCGCGTAACGCGCGCCCGATCCGGCGCCTGATCATCGGCCAGCCATGCCCAAAGCCACGCCCACCGCCGCGCTGCCAGCCAAGCCTGTGCGCCAACCCGACCGCCGCCGGTTCCTGACGGATACCGCGCGGCTGGCCGGGGGCTGTCTGCTGGCCGGGGCCGGGCTGGCCTTTCTGGCGCGCGACGCGCGGGCCTTGCCCGCCGATGCGCTGCGACCGCCGGGCGCACTGCCCGAGGATGCGTTTCTGGCCGCCTGCATCCGCTGCGGCCTGTGCGTGCGCGACTGCCCCTATGACACGCTGTCGCTGGCCGAACTGGGCGCGGATGGCCCGGCCACCGGCACGCCGTTCTTCACCGCCCGCGCCATCCCGTGCGAGATGTGCGACGACATTCCCTGTGTCGCCGCCTGCCCCACCGGCGCGCTGGACCCCGCCCTGACGAATATCGACGACGCCCGCATGGGCACGGCGGTGCTGGTCGATCAGGAAAACTGCCTGAACTTTCTGGGGCTGCGCTGCGACGTCTGCTATCGCGTCTGCCCGGTGATCGACCAGGCGATCACGTTGGAAATGTCGCATAACCCGCGATCGGGCCACCATGCGATCTTCGCGCCCACCGTCCATGCCGACCACTGCACCGGCTGCGGTCTGTGCGAGAAAAGCTGTGTCCTGCCCGAGGCCGCGATCAAGGTGCTGCCGGTGCGGCTGGCGCGTGGCGCGCCGGGCGAACATTACCTGAAGGGCTGGGAAGAAAAGGATCGAAAGGGCGGGCCGGTCGTCGACGGTCTGATCGACCGCCCCGACGCGCGTCTGCCCGAGGGCGCGCCGATGCCGCCCTCGCTGGTGCCCTCACCGCAGGATCTGCCGGCGGATGTGCCGGACTTTGCCCCGACCTTCCAACTGCCGGGGGGGCGTCCATGAAGCCCAGCACCCGCAACCCGACCGCAGCCGAAGCGATCGCCGTGAAAGGCTGGCTTGGCGCGCATCGCTTTCTGATCCTGCGCCGCGCCAGTCAGGCGTTCTTTCTGCTGCTGTTCCTGCTGGGGCCGTGGTTCGGCATCTGGTGGGTTAGCGGCAATCTGGCCGGGTCGCGCACGCTGGACGTGCTGCCACTGACCGATCCCCTGGTGCTGCTGCAAGGCATCCTGGCCGGGCATTGGCCGGCCGCGACCGCGCTGATCGGCGCGGGTATCGTGCTGGCGGTCTATGCGCTGATCGGCGGGCGGGTCTATTGCTCCTGGGTCTGCCCGATCAACCCCGTCACCGATGCCGCGCATTGGCTGCATGTCCGGCTGGGCCTGCCAAAGGGCTGGCAGCCCAAGCGCGCCACGCGGCTGTGGCTGCTGGGCGCGGCGCTTGCGGCCTCGGCCGCGACCGGCGTCATCGCCTGGGAACTGGTCAACCCGATCACCATGCTGCATCGCGGGCTGGTCTTCGGCATCGGTTTCGCCTGGGCGCTGGTGGTGCTGGTCTTTCTGTTCGATCTGCTGATCGCACGGCGCGGCTGGTGCCAGCATCTGTGCCCTGTCGGCGCGTTCTATGGGCTGATCGGCAGCAAAAGCCTGCTGCGCGTCAGCGCCGCCCGCCGCGCCGCCTGCGACGACTGCATGGATTGCTATGCCGTCTGCCCAGAAAACCACGTCATTTCCCCGGCGCTGAAGGGCAAGGACGGCGACACCCCGCTGATCCTGTCGCCCGACTGCACCAATTGCGGCCGCTGCATCGATGTCTGCGCGGTCGACGTCTTCCGCTTCACCCATCGTCTTGACGCGCGGATCATCCCCGCGGCGTCCCCCACGCGCAGCGACCACGCCGCCTGAAACAACGGAGAACCCAGATGAAACTGCCGGTCCTTGCGGGAATATCTGCCCTGACCCTTGCCCCTGCCCTGCTGGCGCTGACCCTGACCGGACCCGTGCTGGGCCAGGCCACGGGCGAGGTGCGCAGCCTGCGCGGCGCCGATCTGGACCAGACCGTGCCGCTGGATGACATCCACCAGCAGATCGAAGGCCGCATGGGCCGCAACTATCGCCAGCAGCCGCCGCTGATCCCGCACTCGGTCGACCAGTATCAGATCGACATGCGCACCAATCAGTGCCTGGCCTGCCACGACTGGACCAAGGCCGGCGAGCGCGGCGCGCCCACGCTGTCGATGACCCATTATCAGGATCGCAAGGGCAACCAGCTTGACACCGTCGCCGGCACCCGCTGGTTCTGCAACCAGTGCCATGTGCCGCAGGCGAATGCGCCGGAACTGGTCGGCAACGACTTCCGCGCCTCGACCGGATCGAATTAAGCAGGAAGGGCAACGATATGGCCGATCACAACCAACAGCCCCGCCGCGGCTTCCTGCGCCGCCTGTGGGACGCTTTCTGGAGCCCGACCGCCGTCCTCAGCACCGGCTTTCTGCTGATCGCCGGTTTCATCGGCGGCATCCTGGTCTGGGGTGGCTTCAACTGGTCACTGGAAGCCACCAACAGCGAGGAGTTCTGCACCTCGTGCCACACGATGCAGGTGAACCTGGGCGAGTACCGCGACACCGTGCATTACAACAACCACTCGGGCGTGCGCGCAATCTGTTCGGATTGCCATGTGCCGCATGAATGGCAGCACAAGGTCAAGGCCAAGATCATGGCCGTGAAGGACGTCTACCACGAGATCGTCGGCACCATTTCGACCCCCGAGAAATATGAGGAACACCGGCTGGCGATGGCCTCGGCGGTGTGGGCCAAGATGAAGGCCTCGGACAGCCGCGAATGCCGCAACTGCCATGCGTTCGAGTTCATGGATTTCACCATCCAGGAAAAGCGCGCGGCACAGGCCCACCAGCGTGCCATCGACACCAAGATGACCTGCATCGACTGCCACCAAGGCATCGCGCACCGCCTCGCGCCCGGATATCTTGAGGAATATCAGCGCGTTGTCGATGATCTGGTGGAACGCGGCCGGATCCCGGCACATCAGGCCACCGACAACACCGCCGCCGTCCGCAGTTATCTGGGCACGGCGTCCAACTGATCTGACCGGCGGGCCTGTGCGCCCGCCGCTGACAAGAAGGAACCATGGGATGCTGAACATCCTTGATTTTCTGGGGACCGTGGGCGGCAATATCCTTAGCCTGCCGGGAATCCTTGGGCTGGGGCTGGGGATGATGACCCGCAACTGGCTGCTGGCGGCGCTGATGGGCGCCACGATCGGCGCGCTGCAAACGCTGGTGTTCCATCATTTCGATCTGGCGGCGATCTTCGCCTATGAGCTGGTGATCGCCATCGCCGTCGGCATCATCTTCGCGCTGCTCGGCTGCGCCATCCGCCACCGCGGCGCGACCGTCTGACGCCGCGCCTCGCCGCAGAACAGATGCGGGGCAGCCCTGCCGCCCCGATCTTCCGCAACCCGGTGATCGCGCGACCGAAGGTCGGCGGGAGGGCGTCCCCCCGCCGGGGTAACCCCGCTGGTGCGGGTGCTTCGGGGCGTCGCACGGCCGTTTCGCATGTCGGCCCGCGATCGTCCGAACAGCGGTCCTCGCGCCTCGGCCACCAGCGAAGCGGCGGTATCGCGCAGCGCCCGGCCCTGCATCTGGCCACCCGAGCGCCGGAATGACGCCCCGGCTGGGCTGGCAACCTTCAGCCGCAGGGGAGTCATTCCGCCAGCACACGACGTCCGGCCAGCGCTGTCAGGTGGCGCGCATCACACAGCCGATCAGTGAAGACCCGGCCAGCGCTGTCCACCCATCCGAAATGGCCCGAGGTCGCCTCAATGCCATCGGACGTCCCCTTCGCGCGCTGGACGCGCGGGCACCTTGCGCGCTGCGCACGAAGATGGCGTCATCACAAGGCGATGGGGGCCGTCGGAGTGTCGCCGGCCAGGCCACAGCCCGCCCGCCCGCCCAATCCAGGCGAACCGCACGTGACTGCGCTGGAACAGCCTCGACCGCCCGCCATCGCTCCGCACGAGCGACGTGGCCGCACCGATTGAGTATCATATGGTCAGGCACCAAGTCCGGTCACGCCGGGGAACATGCCGGTCCAAGCGACAGGCGACTGATCATTCGTTGCAATCAAGCCAAGCGGATCAAACGCCGGACTTTTGGCTAGGCCGTCGGACAATGAGACCCACAGTAGCGCAGCCTCGGCCTACCCCCCACGCCTCGGCACCTCTCGGCACCGATGGTTATCTATCAGGCCGAACCAAGCTCCATCGGGGACCATCATCGTCAAGCGGCAGGCATGACCAAGCCTGCGCCCATTGAGCAAGGCAAACGACACTCCCGATGGTCTGCCGCGCCATCCGTCCATGGAACTTCACGAATCGCGCGCGCTTTGCCTGTGCGTCAACAGTCCGCGGCGCCGTTCACGCAGTCAGTGCCCGGGGGCCCAGTCCGGCCAAATCTGGGGAACCGGCGCCGCCAATCGGCAGGCGACTGGCCATACAGTCGCCGTCAAGCAACGCGGACCAAACGCCGGACTTTTGGCTACGCCGTCGGACAATGAGACCCACAGCCGCGCGGCCTCAGCCTGCCATCCGCACCTCGGCACCGATGGCGTAGTTTGCAGGACGAACCAAGCCCCATCGGGACCATTGCTCTCGGTCGGCATGACCAAGCCCGTACCATCACGCCAGGCCAACGACGCGCCGATGGTCGGCCACGCCATCCGCCCATGGAACTTCACGAACCGCTCGAACTTGGCTTGTGCGTCAACAGGCTGCGGCGTCGATCACGCAGCCAGTGGCCAAGTTCCAAGTCCGCCCAAACTGGAGGAACAGGCCCCGTGAAGCGGCAGGCGACTGGCCATCAGTCGCTTTAAGGCCGCGCGGCCCGCGTCTGTCACGCATTGACGGGGGCATCAGACGAAGCCCGCCCGATCCGAACCGGCAGGCGGCAGGCTGCGGCGGTGTTTCTTGAAGGCCGCGATCATGCGCGGGATGCGATCGGCCTTGCCGCGTTGGGTCAGGTGACGCTCCATCACCTGCCGGAACAGGAAGATGCGCTTGCGGTCGCGCATCGCGGTATAGAACCAGTCGGCGTCCAGCGTGCCATCGACGGCGCGCTGCATGATCTCTTTCAGGCGGCCCATGCGGCGCAGCGCGAGGGCGCTTTTGTGACCGACGTTAAAGCATTTCAGCGGCTGAATGGCCCGCATCGGCAGCAGGTCGACGTGGCGGCGGTCGGGGATGACGAAGGGGTCGTAGACGACCCAGACGTTGCCCGCACCGGCCAGGTGGTCGCCCGCATGGCTGCGCGGCAACGTCCAATCCTGTTCGCGGCCGCGTTGAAAGCGCCCCTCCCACGGGGCGTAATCGGCATGCAGCGTTGCCTGCGGGCTGAAGGCCAGTACGTTGCAACCCGGGGCCAGATCCGCAAACGCCAGCGCGGCAAAGCCGCCCATCGACGTGCCAGCCAGGGTGACGCGGCGGTGGCGCGCGAACAGGCCTTGGTCACGCAGCGCCTCAAGCTGGGCGATGATACGGGCGTCGCGATACCATGTCGGGCCTTGGGCATGGACGCCAAGGTGGTTCCAGCCACGGTCACGAATGAACTTGCCGCCCCATGCCTCAATGTCAAAGCCGGGATGCCCGGCAGCCGACAGGTTGTCGAAGGTCACCAGCAGGGTATCACTGCCCCTGTCGACAAAGCTGAGCGCGTGGGCGCCAAGCTTTCGGTAAAAGCCGTCGCAGGGACCGGCGGGAAAGATTTCGCGATAGAAGTTCGGCACCCGTTCAGCCACGGGTTCTGCGGCCCCGTCAGCCGTTGCCTGCGCAGCCGGTGTCGGCGCGTCATCGTCGAAATCTTCGGTGTCGGACACGATTTTTCCAGTCTTTCCTTCGCTAAGGACATGCCGTGATGTGGCCCAGCCGGGGTAGTCGGGTCAAGGTGCGATGGCGACGAAGCCTGGCCGGATGGCGCGACACGCGCGGTCCGTGCCGGGGCCAGACGTCCCCTTCCCGATTCTGCGCCAAGGCCCGGCGCGGACCCTGCGCGCGCCCGGACTGCCGTCGGAGCGGGAACGGGGCGGCCAAAGGGTCACGCCAAAATCCGTTCATCTTCAAAGCCCGCGCGTCAGAAGGGCAATCTTGCGGTGAGGCCGCGCGCTGCAACGCCGCGGAAAGACATGGACTGATGAATGCGACGCCACAGAACCTCGGCGCGACATAGACCGATGAGCAAAGTCGCATCTTCAGCCCGCCTTGGCGCAGGGCAAAGACGGGGCAGCGATGTCGCTGCCCCGCCCGTTCTTCATCTCTGCCCCATTCGCCATCCATACTGAAGGACCAGCGTGGCGGGGCATCACCTCAAGCGGCCATTCCGGCGTCGTGGCCGTAGCCGCTGCTGCTGGCATCGGCGGGAAGGCGGAACCGGCCCACGGTGTCGCGCAGATCGTTGACCTGCTGCGACAGGGCCAGGGTCGACGAGCTGGTCTCGGACACCATCGCGGCATTCCGCTGGGTCGCCTGATCCAGCTGGGTGACGGCGATGCTGATTTCCGAGATCCCGGTCGATTGCTCGCGCGCCGAGGCTGCGATCATCGACACATGCTGCGAGATGTCGCTGACCGCCGCAACGATGGCGCGCAACGTCTCACCGGCCTCGCCGACCAGTTCGGCACCGCGCGTGACCTGAAGGCCGGATTGCGAGATCAGCCCGTTGATCTCACGCGCGGCTTCGGATGACCGCTGCGCCAGTGCCCGGACCTCGGAGGCGACGACGGCGAAGCCGCGCCCTGCCTCACCCGCGCGGGCGGCCTCGACGCCGGCGTTCAGCGCCAGCAGGTTGGTCTGGAAGGCGATGTCGTCGATCACGTCGATGATCGTGGCAATCTTGCGCGACGAGGCCTCGATCTGGCCCATCGCATTGACGGCCTCGGTTACCACGGCGTTGCTTTCCTCGACCCGGTGACGGGTTTTCTGCACGATCTGGTCAGCCTGGGCCGCGCCTTCGGCGGCGGATTTCACCGAAGCCGTCAGCTCGGTCAGCGCGGCCGAGCTTTCCTCAAGCGTGGCGGCGTTGGTTTCGGTGCGATGGGCGAGTTCGCCCGCACCTTCGCTGATGTCATGGACCAGTGAGAACACGGCATCCGCGCCATGACGGGTGCGGGCGACCAGATCGGCCAGGTTGCGCCGCGCGGCCTCGGCATCGGCCAGCACCTCACCGGGGCGACCGCTGCGATCGACGACGATGGCCTGCGACAGGTTGCCGACCGCCAGCTGGCCAAGCGCCTGACCGATGCTGTCAAAGGTGGCCTCAAGGCTGGCCAGCATCTCATTCATGCCGCCACCGATTCGCTTGCCGGTCTCATAGGCCGGGTCAAAGGCGACACGCGCCGTCAGATCGCCGGCCTTGGCCTGTTCGACAGTCCGTTCGACCTGCGCCTGGAACAGCTTGGCCCGCTCGCTTTCGGCGACCTGCTCGGCCATGCGCTGCTGTTCGCGTTCGGCCATCTGCATCGCCTCATGTGCGGCGCGCTGCTGTTCGTCGGAGAGACGGCGTGCTTCTTCGGCGCCGCGCTGAACCTCTTCGGACAGACGGACGGCCTCGAACGACTTGTCGCGGAAGATCGCGGTTTCGCGGGCCATATCACCGATTTCGTCGCGGCGATCCTCACCCGGAATCGGAGTGACGTTTTCACCCTGGCCCAGACGCTTCATCGCGTCACGAAGCGCTGACATCGGCCCCAGGATCTTGCGGAACATCACGAAGCCCGACAACAGCGCCATCAGCACCGACACCGCCGCCGCGCCGATCGCAATCAAGGTCCACATTTCTTCGTTGGCCTGGACCTTGGCCAGGATCGTGTCAAAACGGCCTTCGACCGCCCCGATGAAGTCGTTCATCGGCGCGACGATATCCGCCTTGTAGCTGTGATAGGATTCGGAATGCAGCAGATTGCGCGCCAAGGTCGGGTCAGGAATGCCGTTGACGGTGTAATTCCCGGCACTGTCGGCGAACACACCCTTCACGGCATTCATCGCCTGCACTTCCAGTGCGACCAGGCCATCGGAATTGTCCTGCGCCTGTTTCAGCAGGGCAAACTCATCATCCGTGAAGCCCGCATCCTTCATCAGATCGGTCAGCGGGCGGGTCACGCCGCTGTCCTCGGCCGCCGGTCGACCGGCGGCGACGAAATCCCAGTAGATGCGATGGTAATTCGCCGGTCGCTCTTTCTCGCCGTTCCGGATCGCCAGAATGTCCAGGTATTGCTGTTCAAACTTGGCATCGCCGGTGATGACGTAGGTGCGCGCCAGGCGCGTCAGATCATCGCTGGATTGGCGCAGTTCATCCACCAGAAGGTAGGAGTGATACCGCGCCTCCTCGACAACGCTCATCTCATGTGCGGCGCGATCCAGCATCATCGTTCCGCCTGCCGCGGTGATTGCCGCCGCCACTGCAAGGCCGGCCGTGATCTGGCCGAGCCATCGAATTGTTCCTGTTCCGCCGGTCACGAAAACCTCCTGCATTGCGAATCATGACTTCGGGTCACGTTCGCAGCAAAGGTTTGACAAAGACTTAAGCCGGATCAGGCGCGGCGGGCGCGTTTGCGGGCCTCAAGGGCACGAATCCGGCTTTGCAGCGCCTCGATCAGCACTTCGCGCGGCAAACCGGTCTCATCTGCAAGGCGCAGCAGGCCGAAGTGCACCCGCGCCATCTGCTGATAATAACGCGTAAAACTGTAATTGATCGACGCGCCGGCGACTGCCCCCAGCACGGGCGCCGATTGCGCGGCCAGTTTCTGACCGATCACCGCAGCCAGTCGCGGGGCGATTCGGGCGATCAGCGCCTGAAGGCTGTGGCCCGTGACGGTCAGCCGCGCGGCCAGCAGGCCAAGATCGGTGCCGTCGTCATCGGCCATCGGACCGGCACTGGCAAAGACGCGCAAGGCCTCGGCGCGGGTGGCGGGATCTGCGGGGTCCAACCCGTGTTCGGCGGCGATCCCCAGGATGGTGCGCAGCAGAACGGTGATCGTCACCGGCAATTCGGCCATCGCACCGGCGATGCCGACCGCCCCTCCGGCCGCGCCGATGGCCGAAACCACCGCCCTGTTCACCCCATCGGCAAAGCCGCCGCGCGGGGGCGCGACCGTGCCCGCCGCCGCAAGCGCGCCATGCAGCGCAGCGCGGACCGTATCGTCCAGGCGGTCACGCACCGGGCCGGGCAAACGCGCCAGCAACGTTTCGGCGCTGCCGCCGACATAGGCGAGGATGTCCATACCCAGACCGCCGGCCCGCACATAGCGATGGGCCAGCCGGTCCAGCGTGGCGTGAACCGTGGGGTCGGTGATCGGCGGCAGCACGATCTGGGGCGGGGCGGGTTGGTGCGGCATCGCGGCCTCGTTCAACTGCGGACCCAGATCATATGGGGTCGCGGCGCGCCCGCGAAAAGGTCAGGCGGCCTTTTCGACCAGGCCGGTCACGCCAGCCCAGGCGCCCGGCGTCAGCTCCAGCCCCAGCACGCGGTCGGGGTTGGTCGGCGGCGGCATCACCACGCCGTCCAGCCGCGAAAAGCCGAAGCGCCGGTAATAGGGCGCGTCACCGACCAGCATCACGCGATCCCAGCCGTCGCGCACCGCCTGGGTCAGGCTTTCGTGAATCAGCAGGCCGCCCAGCCCCTCGCCCTGGTGGGTGGGATGCACGGCGACCGGGCCCAGCAGCAGCACCGGCAGCCCAGCCACGCGCACTGGCCAATAGCGGATCGCGGCCGCGACCGCACCATCCTGATCGCGCAAGACCAGACACAGCGCCGTCACCGGGTCCACCCCGTCGCGCAGGCGATAGGATGACAGCGCGGTGCGGCCCGGCGCGAAACAGCTATCCAGCAGCGCCTCGACCTCGTGCCAGTCGTGGGGCGTTTCCTCTGCCAGATGATACATGCGCGCCTCCTGCCTTGGCAGGCGGTTAACATGGGCTTATGTCGGTTTCAAACCGCGAAAGGACGCGCCATGTTCTACCGCCCCGAGGACGGCCACGGCCTGCCGCACAACCCCTTCAACGCGCTTGTCGCGCCGCGCCCGATCGGCTGGGTGGCGACGCGCGGCCAGATGGGCGACAACCTCGCACCCTATTCGTTCTTCATGGCGGTCGCCTATGACCCGCCGCAGGTCATCTTCGCCTCGACCTCGGCCAAGCCGGACCGGGCCGGCGGCAAGGACAGCCTGGCGCAGATCGTGGAAAGCGGTGTGTTCGCGGTCAGCCTGCCGCGCATCGATCATTTGGCGGCGATGAACGCGACCTCGGCCCCGGCGGCGGCCGGCGTGGATGAGTTCGCGCTTGCCCGCGTGCCCAAGGCCGAATGCACCAGCATCAACTGCCCGCGCGTGGCCGATGCGATCACCACGCTGGAATGCCGACTGGTGCAGGTCGTGGCCCTGCCGGGTGAGGCGAACTCGCTGATCATCGGCCAGGTCACGGGCGTGCATATCGCCGATGACTGCCTGAAGGATGGGCTGGTAAGGCTGCCCGACGGCGGGCTGATCGCGCGCATGGGCTATCGTGACTATGCCGCGATCACCGAAACCTTCACGCTGGCCCGACCGGCTGATTAACCTGCCGATTGACACGCCGCGACCGCAGCAGTGTGAACAGGCCCGATCCGACGATCAGCACCGATCCGGCGATCATCGCGGCGTCGATCCGTTCGTCAAAGACCAGCACGCCCAGGGCGATGGCAAAGACCAGCCGGGTATAGCGGAAGGGGGCGATCACGCCGACCTCGCCCATGCGCATGGCAGCGGTCAGCATCAGATAGGCGGCCACGCCGACCACCGTCGCCGCCGCCAGTCGCAGCGCATCGCCGGTGCTGGGCATAAGCCAGGCCTCGCCCCAGAACACGGCCAGCATCAGCCCCGAGGCGACCAGCATCGCAAAGCCGTAAAACCCCAGCACTGCATGGGACAGGCCGCGCGGCGCCGCCCGTGTCGCCAGATCGCGCCCGGCAAAGCCCAGCATCCCGATCACGGCAAAGACCGACGCCATGTTGAATCCCGCACCCCAGGGCCGCAGCACGATCAGCACCCCCAGAAAGCCAAGGCAGATCGCCAGCCACCGTCGCCAGCCCACCCGCTCGCCAAAGATCGCCGCCGCACCCAGTGTCACCACCAGGGGTGTCGCCTGAAGGATGGCCCCGGCGCTGGACAAAGGCGACAGCGCGATCGCCAGCGTATAGCCTAGCCGCCCCGCGATCTCGGCCACCGCGCGCCAGGCCATCGCCGGATGCCGCACGGCGGCGGGCAGCAACGGCTCGCCCCGCCAAAGCGCCATGGCGGCGCAAATCACCGTGCCGCCCAGACCGAAGATCACCAGCACCTGCGCCACCGGCAGATGCGCGGTCACCGCCTTGATCCACATGTCTTCCAGCGCGAATAGGCCCATGCTGGCCACCATCAGCACCGCACCAAGGGCATTGCCCGACATGCCCATTCTCCTGGTCCAAATATCTGCGGGGGGACGATCGGCGGCGGCGATCGGGGGCAGCAGCCCCCGCCGACCTTGCCCCGTTCCAGCACGCCAACACAAGCCGCTTTAGCCTTTTCCTTGGCCGCGCCAGCCCCTAACCTGCGCGCGTTTGCAAAGGGGCCAGATCATGCTGGGAATCATCGGCGGTTCGGGGATTTACCAGATCGCGGGCCTTCAGGACGCGCGCTGGCACAGCGTCGACACGCCCTTTGGCGCGCCCTCGGATCAGATCCTGACCGGGAGGCTGGGGCAGACAGACATGGCCTTCCTGCCGCGCCACGGACGCGGCCATGTGCAAACCCCGACCAGCGTGAATTACCGCGCCAATGTCGCCGCGCTGAAGATGCTGGGGTGCAGCCATGTCGTCGCCGTCTCGGCCGTGGGCAGCCTGCGCGAGGATTACCGCCCCGGCGATATCGTGCTGGTCAACCAGTTCATCGACCGCAGCTTTGCGCGCGACAAAACCTTTTTCGGACCCGGCCTGGTCGGCCATGTCAGCCTGGCCGATCCGGTCTGCGCCGCGCTATCGGATGCGCTCGCGGCGGCCGGTGCCGGGCTGGACGTCACCATCCACCGCGGCGGCACCTATCTGGCGATGGAGGGGCCGCAGTTCTCGACCCGGGCCGAAAGCCAGCTTTACCGATCCTGGGGATGCAGCGTGATCGGCATGACCGCCATGCCCGAAGCCAAGCTCGCGCGTGAGGCAGAGCTTTGCTACGCCACCCTCGCCATGGTCACCGATTACGATTGCTGGCACGAAGATCATGCGGATGTCGATGTGGCGCAGGTGGTGGCGACGATGCAGGGCAATGCCCAGGCCGCCCGCGCGCTGATCGCCGCCCTGCCCGCCCACCTTCCCGCCCACCCCTGCCCGCAGGGCTGTGATCGCGCGCTGGATCACGCGATCATGACCGCCCCCGACAAACGCGACCCCGAAATGATGACCCGCCTGGAGGCGATTGCCGGGCGGCTGTGGAAAGGCCCGCAATGACCCGCGACATCAAGGATTACATCCGCACCATCGTCGATTTCCCCAAACCCGGCATCCTGTTCCGCGATGTGACCACGCTGTTCGCCGATGCGCGCGGCTTTCGCATGGCCATCGACCAGCTGCTGCAACCCTATGCCGGGCTGAAGATCGACCGCGTGGTCGGGCTTGAGGCGCGCGGCTTCATCCTGGGCGGTGCGGTCGCGCATCAGCTTTCGGTCGGTTTCGTGCCGATCCGCAAAAAGGGCAAGCTCCCCGGCCCGACCATCAGCCAGGCCTATACGCTGGAATACGGCGAGGCGGTGATGGAGGTGCATGACGATGCCATCCAACCCGGCGAACGGGTGCTGATCGTCGATGACCTGCTGGCCACCGGCGGCACCTGCGAGGCCGGAATCAAGCTGGTCGAACGCCTGGGCGCGCAGGTGGTGGGTTGCGCCTTTGTCATCGACCTGCCCGACCTGGGCGGCCGCGCCCTGCTGGAGCGGCTGGGGATGCAGGTTCACGCCCTGGCGTCGTTCGAGGGTGACTGAGCTCGCGTGAGTATTTGTTCAAAGAGGAAAATGCCATTTCCTCTTTGTCTAAATACTCAAGACCGCGCCGGGGTTCATGATGCCGCTGGGATCAAGCGCCTGCTTGATGGCGCGCATCGCCGCCAGCCGGGTGGGGTCGGCACTGGCGGCCAGTTCGGCGGCCTTCAACCGCCCGATGCCATGTTCGGCAGAAATCGACCCGCCGCGTTCCAGCACCATCTGATGCACGATGCCGGTCAGTTCGGCGCGGATCGGGTCGTATTCGGCCCGGTTGCGGCCCGGTGCGGGGAAGAGGTTGAAATGCAGGTTACCGTCGCCCAGATGGCCGAAGCAATTGATGCGCAGGTCTCGGCCTTCGGTCAGGCGGGCGGTGGCGGCGGCGATGAAATCGGGCAAGTCGGACAGCGGCAGGGCGATATCGTGGCTGGCAATCGCGCCGATCTTGCGGTTCGCGGCGGGGATATCCTCGCGCAGGTGCCACAGCGCGGCGCGCTGCGTGTCGGATTGCGCGATGATGCCGTCATCGGCCAGCCCCGCCTCGGCGGCGTCGGCAAAGATCGCCTCAAGGATCGCCGTCGCCGGGCTGCCCTTCGGCAGGCCCAGTTCGATCAGCGCCATCCAGGGCGGGGTGGCGGCAAAGGGCGGATTGTGGGGGATATCCGCCTCGGCCAGAAAGGCCAGACCCTGACCCGAGATCAGTTCAAAGGCGCTGATGCAGCCCCCGGCATGGACATCGGCCAGGGCCAGCAGCTCCAGCGCGGCTGACGGGTCGCGCACAACCATCAGAGCGGTGGCGGTTTCCGCGGGCGGCGTGACCAGGCGCAGGCTGGCGGCGGTGATCAGGCCCAGCGTGCCCTCGGCCCCGATCAGCAGGTGGCGCAGGTCGTAACCGGTGTTGTCCTTGCGCAGCCGTTTCAGCCCATTCAGGATGCTGCCGTCGGGCAGCACGGCCTCGATCCCCAGCACCAGATCGCGGGTGTTGCCCCATCGCAGCACGTTCACCCCGCCCGCATTGGTGGACAAAAGCCCCCCCAGTTGCGCGCTACCCTGTGAGGCGAGCGCGAGGGGGAACATCCGCCCCGCATCCTCGGCGGCGGTGCGGATCTCGGTCAGGGTGACGCCGGCCTCGGCGATCAGGGTGTTTTCGCGGGGATGACTGGCGCGGATGGCGCGCATCCGTTCAAAGCTGACGATCAGCGGCGCGGGGCCGGTCGGCATCACCGATCCGGCCACCAGCCCGGTGCCGCCGCCGCGTGGCAGGATGGCGACCTGCGCGGCGGCGCAGGCGCGGGTGATCGCGGCGGCGTCCTGCACATTGCGCGGGCAGGCCACGAAGGCCCCCTGCCCCAGATGGCGGCCGCGCGGCTCATCCAGGTCGCGCGGCTCGGCCGGGCGGATCAGGCCGTCGGGCAGGGTCGCCACAAAGGCGGTATCGGCGGGGTTCAGCACAGCCTAGCCTTTTTGCATCGCCGCCATCGCGGCATCGTCGGCGGCATTGGCGCGGGCCAGGGCCGGGCGGGCCATGCCGCGCGCGACATAGGCCTGAAACGCGGGGCGGGCCGCGATGGTGCCGAACTGCATCCCCCAGGCCAGATGCGACCCCAGATAGACATCCGCCGCGCTGAACTGGCCGGTCACATAGTCCCTGCCTTGCAGCATCTGATCGACCGCATCCAGCGTCGTCTCAAGCGTGTCATAGCCGACCATGCCGCGCCGATCCTGCGGCACCTGAACGCCAAGCGCCTGATTGACGACCGCCTGTTCCAGCGGACCCGCTGCAAAGAACAGCCAGCGATAGTAATCGGCCCGGTCATCCGGCACAGGGGCGAGGCCCGCCTGCGGAAAGGCATCGGCCAGATAGGCGCAGATCGCCGCCACCTCAGTCACGGTGCGCCTGCCATGGACGAGGGCGGGCACCTTGCCCATCGGATTGATGGCGCGATAGGCCGGGGCCTTCATCGCGCCGTCATAACCCAGGTATTCGACCTGATAGGGCTGGCCGATTTCCTCCAGCATCCAGCGGGCGATGCGGCCCCGCGACATCGGGTTGGTATACAGCGTCAGTGTCATGTCTGATCCTGAAGGGGGCCGCGGCGGAACGGGCCATAGGCGGTCAATACCTCGATATCCTGCCCGACCGCCTGACGTTCCGCCAGAAGGTAATCGGCAACCGCGCGGCGCAGGCCGGGATGGGCGATGTAATGCAGCGAATGGGTCGCCACCGGCAGATAGCCGCGCGCCAGCTTGTGATCGCCCTGCGCGCCCGCCTGCACCCGAGCAAGGCCATGGGCGATGGCCCAGTCGATCGCCTGATGATAGCAAAGCTCGAAATGCAGGAAGGGGTGATCCTGCACGGCGCCCCAATAGCGGCCGAACAGATCCTGCCGCCCGATCAGGTTCAGCGCCCCCGCGACCGGCCGGCCACCCTGGCGGGCCAGCACGATCAGGCAGTCATCCGCCAGATGCTGCGCCGCCAGATCAAAGAAGGCCCGCGTCAGATAGGGGCGGCCCCATTTGCGCGCGCCGGTGTGCTGGTAGAACCCCCACATCGCATCCCAGACCGGGGCGGTGATCTGGTCGCCGGTCAGCACCTCGATCTGGCCGCCAAAGGACTGCGCCTCGGCCCGTTCGCGGCGGATCGCCTTGCGCTTGCGCGCCGCCATCGTCGACAGGAAATCGTCGAAATCGCGGTAGCCGGCGTTCGTCCAGTGGTATTGCTGGCCAAGCCGCACCAGCCACGGTTCGGGCGCGCGCGCGGGCTCATCGGCGGTGCAGAAGGTCACATGGGCCGATGACAGGCCGTTGCCCGTGGTCAGATCGGCCAGCGCCGCCAGCAGCGGCGCGGGGTCGTGGCCGGGGCGGGTCAGCAGGCGGCGGCCCGGCACCGGGGTGAAGGGCACGGCGGCTTGCAGCTTGGGGTAATAGCTGCCACCGGCGCGGTCAAAGGCCTCGGCCCAGGGCTGGTCAAAGACATATTCGCCCTGGCTATGCGATTTCAGATACAGTGGCATCACGCCCACCAGCCGCCCGCCGTCGCGCAGCGTCAGGTGGTGGGGTGCCCAGCCGGTGCCCGACCCGACCGAGCCAGAGCCCTCGAGCGCGGAAAGGAAGCGGTGCGTAGTGAACGGGTCCAGCGGGCGGCCGCCATCTGCTGTCTCGGGGCAGGCGCAGGCATCCCAGTCGGCGGGGTCGATGTCCGCAATGGCATGGGTCAGGCTGATGTCCATCTGTCGCAGGGGGGGGGGGGGGGGGAGGGGAAACAACAACGAAGGTCCCCCAAAACAAAAAAAAAAAAAAAAAAAAGAAAAAAACC
>NZ_JBHFHM010000010.1:0-93772 GCF_041927815.1 Paracoccus zhouxuedongae | reverse complement strand
ACACCCGCTGTCACGCGACGCCCAAGAGAGGGCCAATTGACGACAGCCGCCACAAGCCAGCGGGCTGGGCAAGGTGGCCCACCCGACCGCTTCGCCGTACGCGGGACGCCATTCACATCATACCGGCGGCTTGGCCCGGCCGGTCTGTGTCGCGCCCCTGTGAACACCCGCTGTCACGCGACGCCCAAGAGAGGGCCAATTGACGACAGCCGCCACAAGCCAGCGGGCTGGGCAAGGTGGTCCACCCGGCCGCTTCGCCGCACGCGGGACGCCATTCACATCATACCGGCGGCGTGGCCCGGCAGGTCTGCGCCGCGCCCATCCGAAGCGCCGCTGTGATCCAACGCCCGAGACGTGGCGCAGATGAGAGCGTCCGCCCGCAAGCCCCCTTCGCACGATAGCCCGACCGGCGGCGTCAGCGCGCAGGGCAAAGGGCAATCGATGTTGGGCACCCGCGGCGTGAACGCCGCGCAGCGGCACAGCCTTTGCCACCCCACAACAGCACGCATGACAAAGGCCGCCCCAAGCGGGACGGCCTTCGCGCAGATCGTCGGGCGGATCAGTTGCCGCCGGTCATGCCCTGTTGTTGCCGGGCCTGTTCGGCCTCGATCTGGCGCCAGCGGGCGACGTTGGCGTTGTGCTGCTCAAGCGTGGTGGCAAAGGCGTGGCCGCCGGTGCCGTCCGCGACGAAATACAGATAGTCCGTGGGGTCGGGATTCAGCGCGGCCTCGATCGCGGCGCGGCCGGGGTTGGCGATCGGGGTCGGCGGCAGGCCGTCGATGACATAGGTGTTATAGGGCGTGCGCGTCGTCAGTTCGCTGCGCCGCAGACCGCGATCCAGGATCCCCTCGCCCTTGGTCACGCCATAGATCACCGCCGGGTCGGTCTGCAATTTCATGCCCTTTTCCAGACGGTTGACGAACACCCCGGCGACCTGACGCCGCTCGGTCGGCACCCCGGTTTCCTTTTCCACCAGCGAGGCCATGATCAGCGCCTCCTCCGGCGTCTTGTAGGGCAGGCCTTCGGCGCGCGCGTCCCAGGCGGCTTGCAGGTTGCGGGTCTGGCGCGCAGTCATATCGGCGATCAGCGCGGCGCGGTCGGCGCCCTGGGCGACCTCATAGGTATCGGGCGACAGGCTGCCCTCGGGCGGGGTCGCCTTGATCTCGCCCTTCAGGAAGTCGGCGGCGTTCAGCGCCTGCACCACCTGCCAACTGGTCACGCCCTCGGCCATGGCGATGCGCAGCCGCGCGTCGGCGCCCGTGATCGCCTCGCTCAGCGCCTCGGGGGCGGTCTCGGTGGCGGGATTGATGCGGATACGTTCGACGATCTGGCCGGTGGCCGGATCAACCTCGCGCAGGACAAGCTGGTTGGCGCGCACGCCGATGCGCATCAAGACCTCGGCGCCGCAGGTCGAGGGGCCGCCGGCGGTGATCGTGTCGACAATCCCCGACATCGATTCGCCAGGCCGGATCAGGAACGAGCCGAACTTCACATCGCCCGCCCGCCCTTCGTAATCGGCGCCGGTGCGGAACAGATAGGCCGAGCGGATCGCGCCCTTTTCGACCAGATCATCTGCGACCTTGCGCAACGACGATCCGGGCGCGACCTGGAGGCAGACCGCCTCGGTCAGCGGACCGGGGCCTTGATAGCTGCGCTTGGCCCAGGCGATGCCGCCGCCCACGGCCACCAAGAGCACGATCAGCACGGTCAGGAAATTGGCAACGATATGCTTCCACATCAGCCGCGCACCTTGCCAAGGACCAGGCTGGCATTGGTGCCGCCAAAGCCGAAGCTGTTGGACAAGGCCAGGTCGATGCGGCGCCGCACCGCCGCCTTGGGCGCCAGGTCGATCGGCGTTTCAACGGCGGGGTTATCCAGGTTCAGCGTCGGCGGCGCGACCTGATCGCGGATCGCCAGCACGCAGAAGATCGCCTCGACCGCGCCGGCCGCGCCCAAAAGGTGCCCGATGCTGGATTTGGTCGACGACATGGTGACACTGCCCGCCCGGTGGCCCAGCAGCCGTTCCACCGCGCCCAGTTCGATCGTGTCGGCCATGGTCGAGGTGCCATGCGCATTGATGTAATCCAGATCACCCGGCGCGATGCCCGCGCGCGCAAGCGCCGCCGACATGCTGCGGAAGCCGCCGTCGCCATCCTCGGACGGGGCGGTGATGTGATAGGCGTCGCCCGACAGGCCATAGCCCAGCACCTCGGCATAGATGTTCGCGCCCCGCGCCTTGGCGTGCTCATATTCCTCAAGCACGACGACGCCCGCGCCCTCGCCCATGACGAAACCGTCGCGGTCGGCATCCCAGGGGCGGCTGGCGGCCTGCGGATCATCGGCGCGTTTGGTCGACAGCGCCTTGCAGGCGTTGAACCCGGCAATGCCGATCTCGCTGATCGGGCTTTCGGCGCCACCGGCCACCATCACATCGGCATCGCCAAGCGCGATCAGCCGCGCCGCGTCGCCAATCGCATGGGCGCCGGTCGAACAGGCGGTCACGACCGCATGGTTCGGCCCCTTGAAGCCGAAGCGGATGCTGACCTGACCGCTGACCAGGTTGATCAGCGCGCCGGGGATGAAGAAGGGGCTGACGCGCTTTGGCCCCTTTTCCTTGATCAGCACGGCGGCTTCGGCAATCGAGGTCAGCCCGCCGATCCCCGACCCGATCATGACGCCCGTGCGCAGCCGCCCCTCCTCATCCTGAGGTTGCCAGCCGCTGTCGCGCACCGCCTGATCGGCGGCAGCCATCCCATACAGGATGAAGTCGTCGACCTTGCGGCGATCCTTCGGCTCCATCCAGTCGTCGGGGTTGAAGGTGCCGTCGCTGCCATCGCCATAGGGGATCTGGCAGGCATATTTGGTGATCACGTTTTCCGCGTCGAACCGCGTGATCGGCCCCGCGCCCGACTGACCGGCCAGCAGCCGCGACCAGGTTTCCTCGACCCCGCAGGCCAAAGGCGTGACCATCCCCAATCCCGTGACAACGACCCGACGCATGGCACCTCCGCCTTCTGACTTTGCCTGTGGTCCGGTGCGGACCGCTGCTGCACGCCCGTTCCACGCCACGCCGCCGGATCAAGCCCGACAACACCGGCGGCCCAAGCGGCACGCCATCCGGCACACCGCATCGGGACAGGCCCTTTCAGGGCAGAGATACACGCGGGGCGCGATGCGCGCAACGCGCTGAACCTGTTCTGTGATGATGCCCCCCCTTTCGCAAAGGTGAAAACCGGCAACCCGCCGCCTGTCGCCAAGCTGACCTTGCGCGATTCGGATTGAGATATGCTTAAGATTGCCCCAGCCTAGCCCGACATTTCACCACGGGGCATCGCCATGCTGGCCGCGACCATCAGCCTTGTGCTGGCCTTCTGGGCGCAAAATCTTGCCGAATGGCGCGGTGGCGGGCCCGATCTGCCGCAAAACGATCTGACGCGGCGGCTGTTGCCGCCATCCACCCCGGCGTGCGGGCGGCTGCGCTGATCCTTGTCAGCCTGCTGATCCCGCTGGCGCTGATCCTGGGCCTGATCTTGCCGCCCGGTCAGGGCCGCCCGCTGATGGTGATGATCGCCACCGCCCTGGCCGCCAATGCGGCGATGCAGGCGGTGGCAAGCCTTGCGCAGCGCCGCCCATTGCCGGGCACCTTGACGGGCCTTGCCCTGATGCTGCCCACCGCCATCTGGCTGCTGGCTGCCATCCCGCAGGCACCCGCCGCCAAAATGATCTGGGGCGCGGCCGGTGTCGCGGCCACGCCCCTTGTTCTGTTGCCGATCTGGTGGCTGGCCGCCGCTCTGTCGCGGCACCTTGGCCTTAATCCAGATGGCTCGACAGGAACCACAGATCCTTGTCGGCCTGGCGCGAGGCGGCGGTGAAGATGTCGGCCGTATCGGCATCGCCCGCCTCATCCACCGTGTCGATCGCCTCGCGCAGGGCACCGCCCAGGTCGCGCAGGCGATCGCACACGGCCTTGATGTGGTCCTCGGCCTTGGTCAGGTCGGTCGGATAAGGCTCGATCCGGCTGGCCTTGCCCACAACCTCAAGCGTGCCAAGCGCCACGCCATCCAGGATCTGCACCTGCTCGGCCATGATGTCGATATGGGCTTGCAGATTGGCATGGACCGAATCGAACAGCTCATGCACGGCGATGAAGTTGCGCCCCTTGACGTTCCAATGCGCCTGCTTGACCGCCAGCCCCAGGGCGATGGCATCGGCCAGACAGGCGTTCAGCGTGGCAATCGAGGTCTTGCGGGCGTTGTCCTTCAGCCCCTTCAGGTTCACGGTCATCGGCACCTCCTGCATGTGACCGCACCCAACGCGGCTGCCCCCGCGCCGGTTTCCTGCCGCGACAATCCGCCCCGGAAATGCAAAACGGCACCCCGTGGGGTGCCGCTTCAAGGTCTGACCGGATGGATCAGACGGCTTCGCTGATGAACTTCACCGCATCGCCAAAGGTCTGGATGTTTTCGGCGGCGTCATCGGGGATTTCGATGCCGAACTCTTCTTCGAAGGCCATGACCAGTTCCACGGTGTCCAGGCTGTCGGCGCCCAGGTCATCGATGAAGGACGCGGATTCGGTCACCTTGTCCTCTTCGACGCCCAGATGTTCGACGACGATCTTTTTCACGCGATCAGCGATATCGCTCATGTCTCTTCCTCAGTTGGCGGGCTTATGCCCAGTCAAATGCCCGCGAAACGCGAGGCGTCCGGTCTCCCGGAGGTCAGAACGGCTATATCACAGTGCGGCGAAGGCGCAAGCCATTTGCCCCACCGCCTGTGACGCGGCGTCACACCATCGCCATGCCGCCATTCACATGCAGCGTGGCGCCGGTCACATAGCCCGCCTCGGGGCTGGCCAGGAACAGCACGGCCGCGGCGATCTCCTCGGGGGTGCCCATGCGACCGGCGGGGATCTGGGTGTTGATCCGCGCCTTCTGGTCGTCGGTCAGCTTGTCGGTCATCGGCGTGGCGATGAAACCGGGGGCCACGCAGTTCACGGTGATGCCGCGGCTGGCGACCTCGGCGGCCAGGCTTTTGGTCATGCCGGTCAGCCCGGCCTTGGCGGCGGCATAGTTCCCCTGCCCCGCATTGCCGGTGGTGCCGACGACCGAGGTGACGCTGATGATCCGCCCCCAGCGGGCCTTCATCATCGACCGCAAGGCGGCGCGCGACAGCCGGAAGGCGCTGCCCAGATTGACGGCCAGCACCTGATCCCATTCCTCATCCGACATGCGCATGAACAGGTTGTCGCGGGTGATGCCGGCATTGTTCACCAGAATGTCGACCGGCCCGCCCATCGCCTCACCGGCCGCAGCGACAAGCCCCGCCACCGCCTGCGCATCGCCCAGATCGGCAGTGACCACATGGGCGCGATCGCCCAGTTCCGCGGCCAAAGCCTCCAGCGGCGCGGCCCGCGTGCCCGACAGCGCGACCACCGCCCCGGCCTGATGCAAGGCCCGCGCCACCGCGCCGCCAATCCCGCCCGAGGCTCCCGTCACCAGCGCCCGCTTCCCCGTCAGATCGAACATCGCGATCCCTTTCTTTTTGGTGCAAATATCCTGGGGTCCGGGGCAAGGCCCCGGTCCACCCTCAGCCCTTCAGCGCCGCGATATCCTCGGGCGTGCCGATGGCGCGGGTCACGGCATCGGGCGCGATCCGCCGGATCATCCCCGACAAAGCCTTGCCCGCGCCGATTTCCCAGAACTCGGTCACGCCCTGATCGGCCATCCAGATCACCGATTCCCGCCAGCGGACCGAACCCGTCACCTGCTCGACCAGCAGGCGGCGGATATGGCCCGGCTCGGCCACCGCCTCGGCGCGGACATTGGCGACGACCGGCACGACGGGATCGCGGATCTCGGTCCCGGCCAGGCTGTTGGCCATCACCCCGGCAGCGTGCTGCATCAGCGCCGAATGGAACGGGGCCGAGACCGGCAGCGCGAGTGCGCGCTTGGCGCCGCGCTCCTTGGCCAGGGCCATGGCGCGTTCGACCGCGGCCTTGTGGCCGGAAATCACCACCTGCGCGGGGTCATTGTCATTTGCGGCCTGCACGACATCCTCGCCCGCGGCCTCGCGCGCGATCGCGTCGACCGCCTCGAAATCGAGGCCGAGGATCGCGGCCATCGCGCCCTCGCCCACCGGCACCGCCTCTTGCATGGCTTGGCCGCGCACGCGCAGCAGCCGCGCGGTGTCCCACAGGCTTAGCGCCCCCGCCGCGCACAAGGCCGAATATTCGCCCAGCGAATGCCCCGCGACATAGGCGGCATCGCTGACCGCGTAACCCTCGGCCTCAAGCGCGCGCATCGCGGCGATGGATGTCGCCATCAGCGCCGGTTGCGCATTGGCGGTCAGCGTCAGGGTCTCGGCGTCCCCCTCCCAGATCAGCGCCGACAGCTTTTCGCCCAAGGCCTCGTCGACCTCATCGAACACCGCGCGCGCGGCCGGATAGGCCTCGGCCAAGGCCCGGCCCATGCCGATGGTCTGGGCGCCCTGGCCCGGGAACACGAAAGCACGGCTCATCTTGACCCTCCGTCATTGTGCCCCACCCTGTTAGCGCCGCCCCGCGACTTGCGCAAGAAACCCCGGTTTTGCCTTGCGCGGCCCGCGTTTCCCGCTATAAGGCCGCATCCTTCCGCTTTCACGAAACCGGCGCAGCCTCTCGTGGCGGGTTGCGGAAGGTGTCACCCGCCTATGAAGCGCGCCCGAGACGACAGGAGCTTACATGCCGCTTTATGAGCATGTGCTGATCGCGCGTCAGGATCTGTCCAACGCGCAGGCCGAAGGCCTGATGGATCACTTTTCCTCGGTTTTGACCGACAACGGCGGCAAGGTCGTTGATCGTGAATACTGGGGCGTGAAGACCATGGCCTACAAGATCAACAAGAACCGCAAGGGCCATTACGGCTATCTGCGCACCGACGCGCCGTCGGCCGCCGTTCAGGAAATGGAACGTCTGGCCCGCCTGCATGACGATGTGATGCGCGTGCTGACCATCAAGGTCGATGCGCATGAGGAAGGCCCCTCGATGCAGATGCAAAAGCGTGATGAGCGCGGTGACCGTGGCGATCGCGGCGACCGTGGTGATCGCGGTGACCGTGGTGACCGTGGTGACCGTGGCGGCGAACGCCGCGAGCGTCGCTAAGCGCATCGGAAAGGATCTGAAACATGGCCAACAAACCGTTTTTCCGTCGCCGCAAGGTCTGCCCGTTCTCGGGTGAGAACGCGCCCGCGATCGATTACAAGGACACCCGTCTGCTGCAGCGCTACATCAGCGAACGCGGCAAGATCGTGCCCGCCCGCATCACCGCCGTGTCGGCGAAGAAGCAGCGTGAACTGGCCCGCGCCATCAAGCGCGCCCGCTTCCTCGCCCTGCTGCCCTACGCCGTGAAATAAGGGGAAGACAGATGCAAGTCATTCTTCTGGAACGCGTGGCCAAGCTGGGCCAGATGGGCGATGTCGTGACCGTCAAGGACGGCTACGCCCGCAACTTCCTGCTGCCGCAAAACAAGGCGCTGCGCGCCAGCGACGCCAATATCAAGGCGTTCGAGGGCCGCAAGGCCGAGCTGGAAGCCCGCAACCTGGAAACCAAGAAAGAGGCTCAGGCCCTGGCTGAAAAGCTGGACGGTCAGGTCTTCGTGGTGATCCGCTCTGCCTCGGATGGTGGTGCGCTGTATGGTTCGGTCAGCCCGCGTGACGCCGCCGATGCGGCCGAGGCCGGCGGCTTCAAGGTCGACCGCAAGCAGTTCGCCCTGATCGCCCCGATCAAGGATCTGGGCCTGCACCAGGTGTCGGTCTCGCTGCACCCCGAGGTGGACGCGACCATCACCCTTAACGTCGCCCGTTCGGCCGAGGAAGCCGAGCTTCAGGCCTCGGGCAAGTCGATTCAGGAACTCGCCGCCGAGGCTGACGCCGAAGCCGAGTTCGAGATCGCCGAACTGTTCGACGAGATCGGCGCCGCCGGTCAGGACGAAGATCAGGCCTGATCGATCGGTCAACCAGGATCATGGAACCGCGCCCACCGGGCGCGGTTTTCTTTTGTGCGCAGCTTCGATCTTTGGCCGGTTCGGCCGCCGGCCACCAGACAATCGCCCCGACGCACCCTGCCAACCCGCGAAAGGACTGATCATGACCCGCCCCCTTCCCCTGATTGCGCTGATTGCGGCACTGGCTGCTGGGCTTTCCCCCAATCCCTTGATCGCGCAGGAAAACGCTGGTGCCAACCAAGCCGTTGCACCGGATTTCGCGTCCGATATCATCGCGCGGTTCGATTTTCCCTGGGCGCTCCTGCCGCTGCCTGACGGCGGCTTTCTGGTGACGGAACGCGGCGGGCGGCTGTGGCGGGTCAGCGCGGCGGGCGACAAGACCGAGATCACCGGCCTGCCCACGGTCGAAGCCAGCGGCCAGAACGGGCTGCACGACATTGCCCTTGCCCCCGATGGCAGCCTGCGGCTGACCGCCGTGGTGCCGGGCGCGGCGCGGGGCGGCGATCTGGCGCTGTTCTCGGCGCGGCTTGAGGGCGAGCGTCTGGCGGATCTGCGTGAAGTCTGGCGTCAGACCCCGCCCGGCGGCGGCGGTCAGCCCGGCGCGGTGATGGCCTTTGACGGCGCGGGCAACCTGTTCCTGACCGTCGGCGACCGGATGCGCCCGGATGAGATGGGCGGGGATGCGCTGCGTGGCGTGATCCTGCGCTTTGATGCGGATGGGGGCGTGCCGCAGGTCTGGTCACGCGGCCATCGCAACCCCTACGGTCTGGTCTTTGACGATCAAGGCCGACTTTGGTCGCATGAAATGGGTCCGCGCGGCGGCGATGAGCTGAATCTGATCGTCGAGGGTCGCGATTACGGCTGGCCCGAGGTCTCGAACGGCGACCATTACAACGGCAGGCCGATCCCCGATCACCCGACGCGCCCCGATCTGGCGCCGCCGGCGCTTTACTGGACGCCGGTGATCGCGCCCGCCGGGATGATCCAGGTCGGTGGCCCGGTCTTTGCCGACTGGGCGGGCGACCTGCTGATCGGGGGGCTGGCCAGCCAGGCGCTGATCCGGGTGCGGCCCGATGCGGAAGGCCGCGCCTCCGAGGTTGCGCGCTATGACATGGGCGCGCGGATCCGCGATGTGGCGCAGACCGTCGATGGCGCGATCTGGGTGATCGAGGATGCCGACAACGGCGCGCTGCGGCGACTGACGCGTTAAGGCGGGAAACCAAAGCCGCGCCCGTGCGTTAGCTGAACTGACACGGGCATCCATTCGCCCCTCTGACACGGAAAGGGCCGATGATGACCGACCAGCCGCTGCGCGACGACGCCACGGATCCGGATGACGCCGCGCGCGGCAAGATGATCCTGCTGGGGCTGGGTGCCGCAGCACTTGGCGTGCTGGTCGCCCGCCGCGCCCCCGAGACGGCCGACAAGATCGTGCGGGTCGAGGAACGGCTGGGCGGTGCGGCGGCGACGCTGGCCGCAGGCGGCGGCGTGGCGGCGGGGTTTGCCGCGCTGAAAGACGACGCCCCCCCTGCCCGCCGGTCCGCCATCCTTGACTGGATCACCGATGAGGCGCAGGCCCGGATGATCGGTGCGATCAGCGGTCAGCCCGTCGATCGCCCCCCTGTCGGCACGCAACTGGCGATGCTGGCGCGCGTCGCGGGCGACCGGCTGACCCATCCGGGTAAGGACAGGGCCAAGGCCGGGCTGAAGGGCAAGGCCGATACCGATAAATCCGATGACGCCCCCGACACCGCCGAAGGCGCGCGCAGCGGCCCCGGACGCGGCATCGACGCAGACAGCCCGACCGAAATCCCGGCGCGCGGCTGGTTCGACGTGCTCAAGCGCACCGCCCGCGAAATCGGCAAGGACCGCGTCATTACCTTTGCCGGCGGCATCACCTTTTTCGCGCTTCTGGCCTTGTTTCCGGCGATCACCGCGCTTGTCTCGATCTATGGCCTGTTCGCGGATCAGGCGACCATCGCGGGCCATGTCGACGCGCTGTCGGCCTTTGTCCCCGAGGGCGGGCTTGAGATCATCACCGGCCAGATCGAGCGGATCAGCAGCGCTGACGGCACTGCGCTTGGGATCGCATCGCTGGTGTCGCTGGCTGTCGCGCTGTGGTCGGCCAATGGCGGCATGAAGGCGATGATCGAGGGGCTGAACGTCGCTTATGGCGAACATGAACAGCGCGGCTTCTTCAAGCTGAATGCAACCGCTTTCGGCTTTACGCTGGGGGCGATGGCGCTGATCATCGGCATGATCGGTGTGATCGCGGTGATCCCGGCGCTGCTGGCCTGGCTGCCGTTCTCGCCCTCGGCCGAGGCGCTGATGACCTGGGGCCGCTGGCCGCTGGTGTTCGTGCTGATGATGATCGTGCTGGCCGCGCTATACCGCTTTGGCCCCTCGCGGCAGGATGCGCGCTTTGCCTGGACGGCGCCCGGCACCATCGTTGCCGCCATCGGGCTGATGGGCTTTTCGATGCTGTTTTCGTGGTATGCGGCGAACTTCGCCAATTACAACCAGACCTATGGCAGCCTGGGCGCGGCCATCGGTTTCATGACCTGGATGTGGCTGTCGGCGACGATCATCCTGGCCGGGGCCGAGCTGAACCACGAGACCGAGCGCCAGACCGCGCGCGACACCACCACCGGCCCCGACAAGCCGCTGGGCGCGCGCGGTGCGCATGGTGCCGATACGGTTGCCTAACGGCCCATTGCCGCGCCCTGCGCGCTGCGGATGGTGGCGGCGGCGGACAGGCTGCCGTCGCCTTCGCGTCGCGCCGCGGTCAGGCGGGCGGCGCTTTTCGCCGGGATCAGGGTGACCTGATGGCCGCGCGCGCGCAGCCCCGCGATGGTGGCTTCGGGCATGTCATCCTCGATCACGATCTGGCCGGGCTGGCGCGTGCGCGGATAGAATGAGGATGGGAAATCCATGATATGCAGCACCGGCGCATCCATCGCCGCTTGCAGATCCATCCCGAACACCGCGTGGCGCAGGAAGAATTGCAGGCACCATTGATCCTGCTGATCGCCACCGGGCGTGCCGAAGGCCAGGCTCGCGCCGTCCTGATGACGCGCCAGCGAGGGCGTCAGCGTGGTGCGCGGCCGCCGCCCCGGCGCCAGCGAGGTCGGCAGCCCCTCCGCCAGCCAGAACATCTGCGCGCGGCTGTTCAGGCAAAAGCCCAGGTCGGGGATGACCGGGCTGCTTTGCAGCCACCCGCCCGAGGGCGTGGCCGAGACCACATTGCCCCAGCGATCGATTGCGTCCAGATGCACGGTATCGCCGCGCGGCGGGGCCAGATGCGCCATCGTCGGTTCATAGACGCCGCCCTCGGGGCGCGACAGCCGGTCGATCAGCGCAAGGCCGCGTGTGACCTGCTGCGCGTAACCGGGCAGCGTGCCGGGGCGCAGATCAAGGCTGGCGCGGTCACCGATCAGCGCGCGGCGCGCGGCGGCATAGTCGGGTGACAGCAGCCCTGCCAGCGGCACATCGGCATGGTCGGGATCGCCGTAGTAGATCTCGCGGTCGGCAAAGGCCAGTTTCATCGCCTCGGCCAGCAGGTGCAGGTAATCCGGGCCAAGCGGGTCCATCGCCGCCAGATCGTCGCGGGCGAGCATCGCCAGCACTTGCAGAAACAGCGGCCCCTGCGACCACGGCCCGGCCTTGGCAAGCTGCCAGCCGTGAAAGGCCAGCGTGGCCGGTGCCTCCCACCGGGCGGCGTAGCCGGCCAGATCGGCGGCTGACAGAACCCCGGCATGGGCCGCGCCTGATCCATCCATGAAGGGCTGGCGGCAGAAGGCATCGATGCGGTCCGCGACGAAGCCGCGATAAAAGTCGTCGCGCGCGGCCTCGATCCGGGCCTCGCGCGTGGGGGCTTGGCCCGCGATGTCCAGGATGCGCCGCCAGGTCGCGGCCAGCACCGGGTTGCGAAAGGTTTGCCCGCCCTGCGGCGGCTGGCCGCCCGGCAGCCAGCATTGCGCCGATCCCGGCCAATGTGCGCGAAAGTGATCGGCCAGCCCCGCAATGGCCTGGGCCGCGCGCGGCAGGATCGGGTGGCCCTGATCCGCCAGATGGATCGCGGGTTCCATCACCGTGGCCAGATCCAGCGTGCCGTGATCGCGCAGCATCAGCATCCAGCCGTCGAAGGCGCCGGGGATGACGGTTGCCAACAGCCCGTCGCCGGGGATCAGCGACAGACCCTGGTCGCGGTAATGGGCGATGCTCGCGCCCTCAGGCGCGGGGCCTTGCGCGCACAGCACCTGCACATCATCGCCCCGCTGAAGGATCGCGGGCAGATCGCCGCCCGGACCGTTCAGATGCGGCTCGACCACCTGCAAGGCGAGGCCGGTGGCGACGGCGGCATCGACCGCATTGCCGCCCTGCTCCAGCATCGCTATGCCGGCCTTTGCGCCCAGTTCATGCGTGGCCGCGACCACGCCGAAACGTCCCTTGATCATCGCACTACCCGTGATCGCGCGGGTCCAGCGCATCGCGCAGCCCGTCGCCCAGAAGGTTGAAGCCCATCACCACCAGAAAGATCGCCCCGCCCGGCCAGATCGCCATCCACGGTGCCTGTTCCAGAAAGTTCTTGGCACTGGCCAGCATCGTGCCCCAGCTTGCGGCGGGCGGTTGCTGACCCAGGCCCAGGAACGACAGCGAGGCCTCGGCGATGATCGCGGTGGCGATGGTCAGCGTCGATTGCACGACGATCGGCGGGATCACGTTGGGCAGGATGTAATGGGTCATGATCCGCAGATGGCCCAGGCCAATGGCGCGGGCGCCCTCGACATAATCCTCGGTCTTGACCGACAGCACCTGGCCGCGCGTCAGCCGGATGAAGACTGGCACCGCCGACAGGCCGATGGCGATCATCGCATTGGTCAGCGACGGCCCCAGAAAGGCGGCAAGCGCGATGGCCATGATCAGGAACGGCATTGCCAGCAGCGCATCAGTCATGCGCGCGATGATCTGGTCGATCCAGCCGCCGAAATAGCCCGCGATCAGCCCCAAGGGCACGCCGACCGCCAAAGCGATGGCGACCGAGATCACCCCCGCCATCAGCGAGGCCCGCGCCCCCCAGATCATCCGCGACAGGATATCGCGGCCGATCTCGTCGGTGCCCAGCCAGTGCTGGGCCGAGGGCGCCTTGCGGATCGCCCCCCAGTCGGTTGCGATCGGATCGGCAATCGGCAGGATCGGCGCCAGAGCCGCCAGCACGACAAAGGTCAGCACGAAGATGCCGCCGACCAGTGCCGAACGGTTGGCGCGGAACTTGGCAAGGGCGCGGTTGCGGCGCCGCGGCGCCAGGCCGTCGGTCGTGGCGGCAGGGTTCACAGCGGTTGCATCGCTCACAGGTTCGTCCTCATGCGCGGGTTCAGCACGACATACAGGACATCGGCCAACAGGTTGATCAGAATGAACATCGTCGCCGTCACCAGCACGACGCCCTGGACCACCGCGTAATCGCGGGTAAAGACCGCATCGACGATCATCTTGCCAAAGCCGGGGATGGTGAAGATCTGTTCGGTCAGCACCGCCCCCGCCAGCAATTCGCCAAACAAAAGCGCCGACAGCGTGACCACCGGCAGCAGCGCGTTGCGAAACGCATGGCGGCGCACCACGGTGCCTTCGCGCAGCCCCTTGGCGCGGGCGGTGCGGACGTAATCGGCCTGCAACACCCCCAGCATGGCCGATCGCGTGTGGCGCATCAGCGTGCCCGCGATCGCGGTGCCCAGCACCACGGCAGGCATCAGCATGGTCAGGAAGCTGCGCTTCAGATCGACCCACGGCTCGACATAGCCCGAGGCCGGCAGCCAGCCCAGGTTCACAGCAAACAGCAGGATCATCATGATCCCCAGCCAGAAGTTCGGCACCGACAGACCCGACAGCGCCACGATATTGGCGGCGTAATCAACAAAGGTGCCCTTGCGCACCGCCGAGATCACCCCGGCCGGGATGCCGACCAGCAGAGCAAAGATCATCGACATCACCGCAAGCTGGATCGTCACCGGCAGCTTCTGGGCGATCAGCTCGGTCACCGGCAGACCGGTGCGCAGCGACGTGCCCAGATCGCCGCGCAGCACATCACCCAGCCAATAGCCGTATTGCATCAGAAGCGGGTCGTTCATGCGGTATTGCTCGCGCAGGGCGGCAATGGTTTCGGGGTCGCGATCCTCGCCCGCCAGCACCAGCAGCGGATCGCCGGGCAACAGCTTGGTCAGCAGAAAGACGAAGACCGTCACCAGAAACAGCGTGGGAATCGCCACCAGCAAACGGTTCAGAATGTAACGCGCCATCAGGGCCGGCCTTTCGTTGGTCCCCGCCCGGTCATGCGGCCGGGCGGGGAATGGGACAGATCAGCCGGTCACGCCGCGCAGGCGGATGATGCCGTCCGGGTAAGGCTGGAAGCCCTCGATCCCCTGCCGCATCGTGTAGAAATACTTGATGTGATACAGATAGATCAGCGGCAGTTCGTCCTTCAGGATCGCACGGGTCTGGTCATACAGCGCCTTGCGGGCCTCGGGGTCGGCGATGGTGCGGGCCTCGGCCAGCAGGCGGTCGACCTCGGGGTTGGAATAATGTTCGTCATTATTCGCGGCCCCGGTAAAGACGAAGGGATGGATGTTGGCATCCGGGTCGATGCGCCCCGACCAGCCCTGTTGCGAGATGTCGAAATTGCCCGCGACGTTTTCGGCCAAGAGCGTGGCGAACTCGGTCGGGCGCAGGGTGATGTCGATCCCGGCCTCGGCGGCCATGGCCTGAATGACGGCGCCCTGTTGCTGGGCCTGCGGCGCGTTGCCAGTCTGCATCTCGACACTGATGCGGCCCTCGATCCCGGCCTCGGCCAGCAGCGCCTTGGCCTTGTCGATGTCGCGCGGCGGCACCGGGTCGGTTTCGTCATACCAGAACGACCCCGGCGCGGCCCATTGGTTGCCCGGCACATACAGCCCCTCGAACACCACCTGGTTCAGCGCCTCGCGGTCGATGGCATGGGACAGCGCCTGGCGCACCAGCTTGTTCGACCCCATCGGCCCTTCGGATCGGGCGCCGTTGCCGACATTCACGGTGATGCCCTGATAGCCGATATTGGCGACCTCGAACAATTGCAGACGCGGGTCATTGCGGATCTGCGGCACGTCCGAGGGCTGGGTGCGCTCGGTCATGTCCAGATCACCGGCGCGGACATTGGCCAGCCGGACGGTGCCATCGGGGATCGGCAGATAGATCACGCGGTCATAGTGATACTGGTCGGCCTCCCAGTAATCGGCGAACTTTTCCAGAACGATGCGGTTGCCCTCGACCCGTTCGGCGAACTTGTAGGGGCCCGAGCAGACCGGCTTCGCCCCGAAGGCCGCGCCCGCCGCCTCGGCGGCATCGGGCGAATACATGCGCCCGGCGTGATGGGCCAGTTGCGCCAGCAGCGTGACATCGGGGGCCTTCAGATGGATCGTCAACTGATGCGGGCCGGTGGCCTCGACCGACTTGACCGAGGCGAGTTCGGATTTGCGCCGCGATTCCTGAAGGTTCAGGTTGCGTTCCAGCACCCGGCGCGCGCTTTCGGCGTCAAAGGCGGTGCCATCATGATGGGTCACGCCTTCGCGCAGGGTCAGCACCAAGGCGGTGCCATCCTCGGACCATTCCCAGGCTGTCGCCAGTTCGGGGATGATCTCCATATCGGCATTGGTGTTGACCAGCCGGCTGCAGAGCGATTCATACACCAGCGAAGACACGAAGGTCCGCGACTGCGCCGGATCCAGCGAATCCGGGTCTTCGTTCAGGCCGATGCGCATGTCTGCGGCAAAGGCGGGGGCGGCGATGGCACTGGCCAGGATCGCGGCCAGCAGCGGGTTGCGGATTGTCATCGTCTCTCTCTCCCTTGGGTCATCAATCGGTCGTCAGGTGGTATTGGTGGCGCGCGCCTCGGCGGCGGCGCGATAGATCGCAAAGCGCGCTTCGGCGGTCGGGCTGCGGGTGGCATCGGCCCGCGTCGCCAGATCGACCGGGGCCAGATCCTGCCAGTGGTGGCAGGCGGTCTGGTGGCCCTCACCCGACAGGCGCGGGCGTTCGGTGGCGCAGATCTCGGTGGCATGGGGGCAGCGGGTGTGGAACTTGCAGCCCATGGGCGGGCGCGCGGGCGATGGAATGTCGCCGCCCAGATGATCGACATCAGCGCGCTGCGCCTTGCCATCCGCCCCACGCGGCGCGGGCTGCGGCACCGGGATCGCCGCCAGCAGCGCGCGGGTATAGGGATGGCGCGGGCTGGTATACAGATCCTCGGTCGGCGCCAGTTCCACGACCTCGCCCAGATACATCACCGCAACCCGGTCGGCCATGTGCCGGATCACCGCCAGATCATGCGCGATGACGATCAGCGTCAGGCCGAAATCCTGCTTCAGATCCTCAAGCAGGTTGACGATCTGCGCCTGGACCGAAACATCCAGCGCCGAGACCGGCTCATCCCCGATCAGCAGCTTCGGACCCGAGGCAAGCGCGCGCGCCACGCAGATGCGCTGCCGCTGCCCGCCCGAGAACTCATGCGGGTAGCGGTCGGCGTGTTCGGGGCGCAGCCCGACCTTTTCCAGCAACTCGCGCACCCGCTCGCGGCGCTCGCGGCGCGACAGACGGGCGTGCAGCATCAGGGGTTCCCCGACGATGGTCTCGACGCTCATGCGCGGGTTCAGCGATGAAAACGGGTCTTGAAAGATGAACTGCATCTGCGACCGCAGCGCCCGCATCTGCTGCGCGCCCAAGTCCGTCAGGTCGCGCCCGTCATAGCGGATGCTGCCCGCCGACGGGTCGATCAGCCGCAACAGAAGCCGCGCCAGCGTCGATTTCCCGCAGCCGGATTCGCCCACGATGGCAAAGGTTTCGCCCTGGCGCACATCCAGATCGACGCCATTGACGGCATGGATCACGGTCGGCGCCGACAGCATCCCGCCGCCCATTTCAAAGCGCTTTTCCAGCCCGCGCGCGCTCAGGATGATGTCGCTCATGCCACCTCTCTTGCATGAAGTTCCAGGGGCGCGCGCAGGCAGGCCCAGCCATGGCCCGCGCCGTCATCAGCCCAGGCCGGGCGGCCGGCATCGCAATCGGGGATCGCAAAGGGGCAGCGGCTGGCAAAGCGGCAGCCGGGCGGCATCGCCTCGGGCACCGGCACCGCGCCGGGGATCGTCATCAGCCGCGCGCCGCCCTGCTGGCGGCCGCCAAGCGCGGGCATCGACCCCATCAGCCCCAGCGTATAGGGGTGCTGGGGTTCGTTGAAGATGCGTTCGACCGGGCCGCTTTCGACCACGCGGCCCGCATACATCACCGCCACCTCGTCCGCGATTTCCGCGACCACGCCCAGATCATGCGTGATCATCATCAGCGCGGTGCCGTATTCGTCCTGCAATTCACGCATCAGATCCAGGATCTGCGCCTGGATGGTGACGTCCAGCGCGGTCGTCGGCTCATCCGCGATCAGCAGCGCAGGGTCATTGGCCAAGGCCATGGCGATCATCACCCGCTGGCGCATCCCGCCCGACAACTGATGCGGGTAATCATCCAGACGCTTCTCGGCGGCGGGCATTCTGACCCGGCGGAACATTTCCAGCGCGCGGTCGCGGGCCTCGGCCGGGGTGCAGCGGCGATGGCGGCGCACCGCCTCGGCCACCTGTTCACCGACGGTGAACACCGGGTTCAGGCTGGTCATCGGCTCCTGAAAGATCATCGCCATCTGATTGCCGCGCAACGCCTCGATCTGGCGGGGCGATTGGGTCAGCAGGTCGGTGCCGTTGAACAGCACCTGACCGCGCGTCACGGTGGCCGCGCGACGCGGCAACAGCCCCATCGCCGCCAGCGAGGTGACCGACTTGCCGCAGCCCGATTCCCCCACCACCGCCAGCGTGCGTCCCGGCCGGATCGCCAGGCTGACGCCATCAATCAGGTCGATGGGCTGGCCGCGAAACCGGATCGACAGGTCGCGCAATTCCAGCACCGGCGGCGCATCGGGGGTCGGTCGGTCAGCCGTCATCGGGCGTCGTCTCCTCGCTGGTGAAGGTCAGGAATACGCGCCGCAGGCTGTGCAGATGATCGCGCATGGCGCGCGCCGCGCCGGCTTCATCACCCGCCGCGATCGCATCCAGCAGCAGGCGGTGTTCGTCCAGAACCGGGCGCACCGATCCGGCATGGCGGCGGGCGCGCAGCCGGATGCGGCGCATCCCGGCATCGTGGCGCCACAGGTTCAGGTGGTCGAACAGCGCCAGCAGGATCGGATTGCCCGCCGCCACCGCGATTTCGCGGTGCAGCGCGCTGTCCCACAGATCGGCGCTGTCGACATCCTCGGCGGTCTCGATCCGGGCCGCGCATTGGCGCATCCGGCGCAGCGCCTCGGGGGCGATCCGCTGGGCGGCCAGACGGGCGATGTCGGGTTCCAGGACCAGCCGCGCCTCGATCATCTGGATCAGCGCGGTCGGGCTGGCGGCGGGCGGATGGGCGATGGTCCGGGTCACCGGCGGCGGCCCGGCATAGGTGCCAGATCCATGCTTGCGCCAGACCAGCCCCTCATCCTCAAGCACTTCAAGCGCGCGGCGGATGGCGCGACGGCCCGCGCCAAGCTGTTCGGCCAGATCGCGTTCGGTCGGCAGCCGACCGGCCGGTCGCGCGGCCAGCATCGCCCGGATCCGGGCCAGCACCTCGGCCGAGTTCTGCGGCGCATCAGACGCCCCTTCCCCGCCATCGGTCACCATGTTTTGCGTGAACTGTCCCACTGATGACACCTGGCACCCTGAACCACTTTGCATTGGTTCAGATTAGTGGTTCACCCCTGTCGCGCAACCCTTTTTCGGCAAGGGATTGAAAAAACGCGAAAACCGCCGACTGCGGCGGTCAGGGCATTGGGGGGCAGGCACAAAATCGACGATAACGTCCCGATCAAGCGGGCGTGATCAGCGGGCGGATGCGAAACCGCGCCTCGAATCCCTCGGTGGCGCCTGCGCGGGGGGACAGCAGGTCGAACCTGCCGCCGCTGCGGTCGGCAATGGCGCAGACGATGGCCAGCCCCAGCCCGCTGCCGCCGGCCTGATCGCTGCCACGTTCAAAGCGCTCGGTCAGCCGCGCAAGCGACTGGGGCGGCACCACCGGGCCGTCATTGACCACGCTCAGCACGCCGTCGGCATCCAGCGTGACCTGCACCGGCGCGTCCGGCGGGCCGTGGCGCAGGGCGTTTTCGATCAGGTTGCGCGTGACGATCGCCATCGCATCCGGGTCGAGATCCGAGGCAAGCGGGCCATCGGGCATCTGTAACCGCACGCGCCCCTGATCGTCGCCGCGCGTCAGATCCTGCACGATCAGCGCCACCACCGGGCGCAGGTCGGTGGCACTGTCGCGGCGCATCCGCGCGCCCTCGGCACGGGCCAATTGCAACAGCCGGTCGGACAGCCGCGTCAGGCGTTTCAGCGTCGCCTCGATCCCCTCGGCGCGGCTGCGGGCGGCCTTGTCGGAGGTCTCGACGCGCAGCCTTTGCGCCTGGGCAATCGCCCCGGCCAAGGGGGTGCGCAATTCATGCGCGGCATTGGCGGCAAAGCTGCGTTCGGCGGCAAAGGCGGCATCCAGCCGCGCCAGCAGACCGTTGACGGTACCCGCGAGCGGCACGATCTCGGCCGGCAGGCCCGCATCATCGACCGGGCGCAGATCACGCGCGCCGCGCGCCGCCAGCAGGTCACGAAACCCGCGTAGCGGCGCGAGGCTGGCGCGCACCGCCAGCACGATGGCGATCAGCGTCACCGGCAGCACGATCAGCAACGGCAGCCACAGCCCCAACTGGATCTCGCGCGCGGCCTCGGCGCGGTGATCCAGCGGTTCGGCCACGGTGATGCGGATCGTGCCTTGCGCCGCCGTCTCGCTGTAAAGCCGGTGCCGCGCCGTGGTCTGGAAGCCGGTGCCGGGCCAGGGCGGGAAATCGCCCGGTTCGGCGGCATGGGATTGCAGCAGGATGCGGTCCTGGTTGTCGCGCAGGATATAGGTGAAATATTCGTCCTGCCCGCCTGCCGCAGTGATCCGCTGGCCGCGGCCCGGCGTGTCGCCGTTCAGGATCCCGGCGGCAGCCAGCGGCAGGATGCGCTGCGCGGTTTCCTGAAGCGCGGCGTCGAACACCTCCTCGATCTCGTCGCGGGCAATCAGCGTGGACAGCGTGGCGGCCAGCACCCACAGCGCCGTCAGCGCCAGCCCCAGCCATAGCGCCAGGCGGCCTTGCAGGCTGCGGGGACGGCGCGCCGCCGTCATGGCTGGCCCAGCCGGTAGCCCAGCCCGCGTTCGGTCTGGATGATGCCCGCGCCCAGCTTCTTGCGCAGACGGCTGACGTTGACCTCGATCACGTTGCTTTCGACCTCGGCGCCAAAGGCGTAAAGGCGGTCCTCAAGCTGGGTTTTGGATAAAAGCTGGCCGGGGCGCGCCAGGAAGGCCTCGAACAAGGCCCATTCGCGGGCGGTCAGGGTGATGGGCAGGCCGTCGCGGTGGATGCTGCGCGCGGCCAGGTCGATGGCCAGCGGACCGTGGCGCAGGATCGGGTTCGGATTGCCGCTATAGCGCCGCCGGACCGAGCCGATGCGCGCCGACAGTTCGGCCAGATCGAAGGGCTTGACCAGATAGTCATCGGCGCCGGCGTTCAGCCCCTCGATCCGGTCGCTGATCTGATCCAGCGCGGTCAGGATGATGACCGGCGTCATATTCCCGCGCCCGCGCAGGTGGCGCAGAAAGGCGATGCCACGCCCGTCGGGCAGCAGCAGGTCCAGCAGCAAAAGGTCGAATGCGGTGCCTGCAAGCGCATCGGCAGCGACCTCCAGCCGCTCGGCCCAATCGACCGAATGGCCATCGGCGGCGATCTGATCGCGCACCGCAGCCCCCAGCACCTTGTCATCCTCGATCAGCAATATGCGCATCTTGTCGGGCATGTTGGTGCGGGGGCGCGGTTCGTCAAGGGCATGCGGTGGCGCGGCCTGTCAGGCGGGCAGCAGGCGTGCGATCAGCCCCGGCAGATCGTCGAAATGGTGCAGGATCGCATCTGGCTGGTGGCGGGCGACGTCGCGGCCTTCGGGGCCAAAGCCCACCAGCACCACCGGCACGCCCACGGCGCGGGCGGTCAGCGCATCGGTGATCGTGTCGCCGATCAGCACCGAGCGCGCCCCCCCTGGATCGCCCCCCGCCCCCGCCACCGCCGCCAGATAGGGCGCGGGATCGGGCTTGCGCGTGGGCAAGGTATCGGCCCCGATCAGCGCCGCGAACAGATCGCGGATGCCCAGCCGGGTCAGCAGGGTTTGCGCCAGCCCCTCGGGCTTGTTGGTGCAGATCGCAAGCACATAGCCCGCGTCGCGCAGCGCGTGCAGCATCGGCAAGGTGCCGGGATAAAGCCGGGTATGGGTATCGATATGGGCCGCGTAATAGGCCAGCAGCGCGCGGTAATCGGCCTCGGCCACCGCGTCCGGGTCCAGCCCCAGCCGCGCGGCACCGGCGCGCAGCATCGCCCGCCCGCCCTGAAAGGCTGTCGCCGCATCCGCCATCGTCAGCGGTGCGTCCAGCCGGCGCGCGGCAAAGCAGGCATTGGCCGCCGCCAGCAGATCCTCGGCGGTGTCGGCCAGCGTGCCGTCGAGATCGAACACCACCACCGGGCGGAAACGGGCCATATTTCACCCCTGTTGCAAAGCGTGACGGATAATCCGCGCCCTTCCCCTTGCGGGCCGGGTGGCCATGGGTAAAACGGCGGCGAGCGAAAGAAAAGAGCAGGCCCATGAACAGTGCTTTGATCGTCCTTGCCGCCGGCCGGGGCACCCGCATGAACTCGGACCTTCCGAAGGTGATGCACCCGCTGGCTGGGGTGCCGCTGTTTGCCCATGCGATCAGCGCCGGGCGCGTGCTGGAGCCCGAGCGCATCGTGCTGGTCGCGGGCCATGGCGCGGCACTGGTGGAAAAGGCCGCGCGCAGCCATGCCCCCGAGGCGGTGATCGCGTTGCAAACCGAACAGCTTGGCACCGGTCACGCCGTGGCCCAGGCGCTGCCCGCGCTGGAGGGGTTTCAGGGTCGGGTGATCGTGCTCTACGGCGACACCCCCTTCATCCGCCCCGAAACGCTGGAACGGCTGGCGGCGTCGGATGCCGATGTCAGCGTTCTGGGGTTCCATGCTGCCGATCCGGGACGCTATGGCCGCCTGGTGGCCGATGGGGCCGACCTGCACCGCATCGTCGAATACAAGGACGCGACCGAAGATGAGCGCGCCATCACCCTGTGCAATTCTGGCGTGATCGCGGCGGATGCCACCCTGCTGGCCGATCTGGTCGGCGGCCTTGGCAATGACAATGCGGCGGGCGAATATTACCTGACCGATATCGTGGCTGCCGCCCGCGCGCGCGGCCTGCGCGCCGAGGTGGTGATCTGCGACGAGGCCGAAACACTTGGCATCAACACCCGCGCCGAACTGGCCGCCGCAGAGGCCGATTTTCAGGCCCGCGCCCGCGCCGCCGCCTTTGCCGATGGCGTCACCCTGACCGCGCCCGAGACGGTGATCTTTGCGCAGGATACCGTCATTGGCCGCGATGCGGTCGTCGGCCCCTATGTCGTATTCGGCCCCGGCGTCACCGTGGAAAGCGGCGCGGAAATCAAGGCCTTCTGCCATCTTGAAGGCTGCCACATCAGCCGCGGCGCCGATGTCGGCCCCTTCGCCCGGCTGCGCCCCGGCGCGGAACTGGCCGAAGACGTGCATGTCGGCAATTTCGTCGAGATCAAGAATGCGATCCTGGACGAAGGTGTGAAGGTTGGCCACCTGACCTATATCGGCGATGCTGATATCGGCGCGCGCACCAATATCGGCGCGGGCACCGTCACCTGCAATTATGATGGTGTGATGAAGCACCGCACGACGATCGGCGCGGATGCGTTCATCGGCTCGGACACCATGCTGGTCGCGCCGGTTTCGGTCGGCGCGCAGGCGATGACCGGATCAGGCTCGGTCATCACCGAGGATGTGCCGGATGGCGCCCTGGCGCTTGGCCGGGCGCGCCAGCAGACAAAGCCGGGCCTTGCGCTGCGGCTGATGGAACGGTTGCGGGCGATCAAGGCCCAGAGGAAAGGATAGACCATGTGCGGGATCGTCGGCGTTCTGGGCGAACATGAGGTCGCCCCCCTTCTGGTGGAAAGCCTGAAGCGGCTGGAATATCGCGGCTATGACAGCGCGGGCATCGCCACCGTGCAGGACGGCCACCTGGATCGCCGCCGCGCGGTCGGCAAGCTGGTGAACCTCTCCGATCTCTTGGTCCATCAGCCGCTGGCGGGCAAGTCGGGCATCGGCCATACCCGCTGGGCCACCCATGGCGCGCCGACCACCGCCAATGCCCATCCGCATCGCACCGGCCGCGTTGCCGTGGTGCATAACGGCATCATCGAGAACTTCCGCGATCTGCGCGCCGAGATGGGGGCCGAGGGGTTGGTGGCGGAATCCGACACCGACACCGAAACCGTCGCCATGCTGACCGCGCATCACCTGGATCAGGGGATGGACCATCTGGCCGCCGTGCGCGCCACGCTGGCCCGGCTGGAGGGCGCGTTCGCGCTTTTGTTCCTGTTTGACGGCGAACCCGATCTGATGATCGCGGCGCGCAAGGGAAGCCCGCTGGCCATCGGCTGGGGCGAGGGCGAGATGTTCGTCGGTTCCGACGCTATCGCGCTTGCACCGATGACCGACCGCATCACCTATCTGGATGAGGGCGACCACGCCGTCATCACCCGCGCCGGCGCCACCATCTATGACGCCGACAACCGCCCCGCCAATCGCAGTATCGAACGCATCGAGCTGGGCCAGGCGGCGGTCGAAAAGGCCGGCTACAAGCATTTCATGGCCAAGGAAATCGCCGAGCAACCGGCGGTGATCGACGGGGCGTTGAACGCCTATCTGAAGGACGGCGCGCTTGCCCTGCCGCCGATCGACTTCACCGGCATCGACCGGCTGACGATGGTCGCCTGCGGCACCGGCTTTTACGCCTGCCTGACTGCGAAATACTGGTTCGAACAGATCGCTGGCATCCCGGTCGAGGTCGATGTCGCCAGCGAGTTCCGTTACCGCGAACCGCCGGTCAGCCCGCGCACCATGGCGGTGCTGGTCAGCCAGTCGGGCGAAACCGCCGATACGCTGGCGGCGCTGCGGTTCCTGCGCGGGCGCGCCGACCGGATCGTGTCTGTCACCAATGTCGCCACCTCATCCATCGCGCGCGAGGCTGACCTTGACCTGCAAATCAAGGCCGGGGTGGAAATCAGCGTGGCCTCGACCAAGGCCTTCACCAGCCAGCTTCTGGTGCTGGCGCTGATGGCGATCCGCGCCGGCGCCGATCGCGGCACGCTGAGCACCGATCAGGTCGCGGCCCATCTGGCCGATCTGCGCCGCCTGCCCGGCCTGATGAACACCGCGCTTGCCCTTGAACCCGAGGTCGAGGCGCTGTCGGAACGCATCGCGCAATCCTCGGACGTGCTGTTCCTGGGACGCGGCGCGATGTATGCTCTGGCGCTGGAAGGCGCGCTGAAGCTCAAGGAACTCAGCTATATCCATGCCGAGGGCTATGCCTCGGGCGAGCTGAAACACGGCCCCATCGCGCTGATCGACCGCCACCTGCCGGTGATCGTGCTGGCGCCGCGCGACCGGCTGTTCGACAAGACCGTGTCGAACATGCAAGAGGTGATGGCGCGTCACGGTCAGGTGCTGCTGGTGTCGGATCAGGCAGGGCTTGCGGATGCCGCGGATGGCTGCTGGGCGACGCTGAAAATGCCCGCCTTCGACAGCCCCTTCGCGCCGATCCTTTATGCGGTGCCAGTGCAGCAACTGGCCTATCACACGGCCATCGCCAAGGGCACCGATGTCGATCAGCCGCGCAACCTGGCGAAATCGGTCACCGTCGAATAACGTCTTTCGTCTTGGCGGAAATATCCCGCGGGGTGCGGGGGCGCGAAGCCCCCGTACCTTTTTCACACGTACCTTTTTCACAGCTTCCAGACCTCGATTTCCGGCAGCGCGGTCAGATTGACTCCCAGTTCGCGCATCGCCGACAGCGACACCTGCGAGCCCGCGCCCGCATCGCCCGGCATCGGAATCAGGTTCACATTTACTGCCTTGCCGGTCGCAGGATCGACGATCTTGCCCTTGCCCGCTGCCTTGACGAGCGGCGACTTGATCCAGAACCCGGCATCGGTCGGATTGCCAAGGCTGGCGATGGTGGTGCCCAGTCGGCTTTCACCGGCTGCGGGGGTCGCCGTGGCGGCGGTCGCCTCGGCGCGCTCAGTCGCACTGGCCTGGTCCAGCGCCTCGGGCGCGGCACCACCTGCACCCAGGGTCGCGGGGCGCGCGACGGGGGCCGTCGTGGCGGCAACCGCCGGGCTGGCGGCTGCATCCGCGGTCGGTTGCTGACGCGCGGCCCAGCGGCTGTCGGCGGGGAATTGTCCTTCGGCGCAACCCGCCAGCGCCGCGCCCGCCAGCGCCAGAAGGATGAAACTGTTCTTCGTCATGGCATGTCCCCATTGTCGCAGTCGCGCGCATGATCGCCGCAGCGGCGCGCGCTGACAAGGGGCCGCGGACAGGGGTCAGCGCGCGCCCCCTCGCATCCGCTGTCAACGGGGCGTAAAGGTTTCACTGCTAAAGCCTGCGGGACACGCCCGCCCGGAACCGATTCCATGATCGACACGCTGATTGCCAACCCCTTGCTTTTGTTGTTCGTGATCGCCGCCATCGGCTATCCGCTGGGGCGCATCGGCTATCGCGGCTTTTCGCTGGGCATTGCCGCGGTGCTGTTCGTGGGCCTTGGCTTCGGCGCCCTCAGCCCCGATCTGAAAACCCCGCCGATCCTTTATGAATTCGGCCTTGTGCTGTTCGTCTATACGGTCGGCGTGGCCTCTGGCCCTGCGTTTTTCGCGGCGCTGAAAAGCGGGGGCTTGCGCGACAATGTCACCGTCGCCGGGGTCATCGGCGGGGCGGCGGCGCTGATCGCGGGGCTGGCGGCCCTGTTGGGGCTGAGCGGGCCGCAGGCGGCGGGGCTTTTGTCGGGGGCGCTGACCAACACCCCTGCCCTTGCCGCCGTGCTGGAGCGGATGAAGGCCGCCGACCTGGCCGACGCCGTGCAGGCCCAGCCGGTCGTTGCCTATTCCGTCGCCTATCCGATGGGGGTGATCGGCATGTTGCTGGCGATCACGCTGATGCGGCGGATCTGGCGCATCCCTGACGCCCAACCGCCCGAGCCGATCGGCCACCGCAGCCTGCGCGTGCGCGACCCCGCCGCGCTGCGTGATTTGCCCGACAGCCTGCGCATCGGTCGCTATCGCCACGGCGACGGCGGGGTGCAACTGGCCGGTCTTTATGACGCGCGGGTGCGCGCCGAAATCACGGCGGGCGACATCATCAGCCTGATCGGGCCCGAGCATCTGCTGGCCCGCACCGCCGCCCTGATCGGCGATGATCTGGGCGAATCGCTGGAACTGACGCGCGACACTTTGGACATGCGGCGGATGTTCGTCAGCGCCCATGACATTGCCGGGCGACGCCTTGGCGATCTGCCGCTGTTTGAAAAATACGGCGCCACCGTGACCCGCGTCCGGCGCGGCGATACCGATGTGCTGGCCGATGAAAACACCGTGTTGAACCTCGGCGACCGGGTGCGCGTCGTCGCGCCGCGCGACCAGATCCCAGCGCTGACCAAGCTTTTTGGCGACAGTTATCACCGCCTGTCCGAGATCGACGCGATGACCTTCAGCCTCGGGATCGCGCTGGGGCTGCTGCTGGGGCTGGTCTCGGTGCCCTTGGGCGGCGGGCAAAGCTTCCGCCTGGGGCTGGCGGGCGGGCCGCTGATCGTCGGCCTGGTCCTGGGCGCGATCGGCACGACAGGGCGGCTTAACTGGCAACTGCCCTATAACGCCAACCTGACGCTGCGCCAGATCGGCCTGATCCTTTTTCTGGCCGGGGTCGGTAGCCGCAGCGGACATGCGTTTTTCAGCACATTGGCCAGCCCCTTGGGCCTGACGCTGTTTCTGGCCGGCACATCGGTGACCGTGCTTGCCGCTGTCGCCTTGCTGATCCTGGCGCACAAGGTTCAAGGCGTGCCCTTTGCCCGCGCGACCGGGATGCTGGCGGGGCTGCAAACCCAGCCGGCAGTGCTGGGCTTTGCCAACGAAAGCCTGAAAAGCGAAGAGCCGAACCTGGGCTATGCTACGGTCTATCCGGTCGCCACCATCGCCAAACTGATCCTGGCGCAGGTGTTGCTGGGGATCGGCGCGGGCCCGTGATCGGGCCGCCCGCGCGTCGTCAGGAAGATGCGCGCTCAGGGTTGGTGTCGATGGGTTTTTGCACCGGCGGCCCCTCACAGTCGGGGATGCGCACCGACAGTCAGTCGCGTCGGCCATATCGCCACCGACACGGGGTTGCGCCGATCATTTCGGCACCGAAAGGCCCAAGCGTCTGGGGTCGCAGGCATCTTCGCGCCGCGCGGCACCCCTTCACCGCGCGCGTCGCCACGCGCCGCCCCGGAACACCGCGCGCCTGGTCTACAGCCGGGATCGGCGCCGATGCGGGCCGCAAGCGCCCCGCGCCGCTGATGGCCCCGGCCATTGCATCCCCCCCGCACGGGGCGTAATCAGGGACCATGGAAGACGTCCCTGCCCCCGGTTTTACCGCGACCGACGCCCGGTCCCCGCTGCCGCCGCTGATCGACCCCTTTGCGCGGGCGGTCAGCTATCTGCGGGTCTCGGTCACCGATCGCTGCGATTTCCGCTGCACCTATTGCATGGCCGAACAGATGCAGTTCCTGCCGAAAAAGGATCTGCTGACCCTTGAGGAACTGGACCGGCTGTGTTCGGCCTTTGTCGGCCTGGGCGTCACCAAGCTGCGTATCACCGGCGGCGAGCCGCTGGTGCGCCGCAATATCCTGAGCTTTTTCCGCGCCATGTCGCGGCATCTGGACAGCGGCGCGCTGAAGGAACTGACGCTGACCACCAACGGCAGCCAGCTTGCGCGCTTTGCCGATGACCTGTTCGCGCTTGGAATGCGGCGGGTGAATGTCTCGCTGGACACGCTGGATCCCGAAAAGTTCGCGGCGATCACCCGCTGGGGCCGCCTGCCCCAGGTGCTTGCCGGCATTCGTGCCGCCAGCCGCGCCGGGCTGCGGGTCAAGATCAACGCCGTCGCGCTCAAGGGCTTCAATGAGGATGAGCTGTTCCGCCTGACCGATTGGTGCGCCGCCGAAGGCCATGACCTGACCTTCATCGAGGTCATGCCGATGGGCGATCTGGGCGCCGAGGACCGGCTGGATCAATACTGGCCCCTGTCCGAAGTCCGCGCCCGGCTGGCCGAGCGGCTGACGCTGACCGATGTCGCAGATCGCACCGGCGGCCCGGCGCGCTATGTCCGCGTGGCCGAGACCGGGCAGCGCATCGGCTTCATCACGCCGTTGACGCATAATTTCTGCGAAAGCTGCAACCGCGTGCGGCTGACCTGCACCGGCGAGCTGTTCATGTGCCTGGGCCAGGAGGATGTGGCCGACCTGCGCGCCCCCTTGCGCGACAGCCGCGATGACGCGGCCCTGATCGCCGCCATCCGCGCCGCCATCGCCCGCAAACCCAAGGGCCATGATTTCGACTATTCCCGCCAGGCTGTGTCGGGCCAGATGTCGCGCCACATGAGCCATACCGGCGGTTGATCGCGCGCCGCGCCGGGGCCTTTATGGCCACCGCAAACCCGCCGGTCAGCGAACCGCAATGAATGTCCCATCGGTCAGCGGCAACGCGGATCAGGGCTGACATCGCGCCTTACCTGCCTGAGACCACAGGAGCCGGGCGTGGCGGCCGCGCCAAGCGTTCGCCGAGTATGATAGAGGTGCAAGGCCCGTGGACTTGGACCCCATGACGGCGCTTGGCTGCTGACGAAGGCTGGACGCGACGAACCTGCGTGCATCACGAGGCCCTGCGGAGCCTGAGCGGCGGCCGCGTGGTGGCAAGTTGTTGACCATCACCACGCCCACCCCGCACCCGGTCACCATAGCCACCAGTCGGACGGCGCGCCTTGGCAGGGGGTCCGCCGCCAACCGGCTGAGGCCGGTGAAAAGGGGGCAGCATGGCTTGGCCAAGACGCCGCAGGTTTCGGCCAGATCAAGCCAAGTCGCGCCGCGGCGCTGTGCGCCAATCTGCGGGGACGGTGGTCTGATCGCGCGGCGCATCGGCTTCTGGCCAAATGCTGCGCCAAGACCAGAGGTTCTGTTCGCGGGGAAGCTGTGGGCAGGGTTGAACGACACTCTGCTACCGTCAACCGGCAAGCGGGCCGGGGACGGCAGGAGGATGGGTCGATACAGGCCTGGGCATGGTCAGCGGTATCGACGACCGTCGGGCCGGCGAACGCTGGGCGCCAAAGCGTTTCGGCAGCGGGTCGCGGCCTTGCCTGATGGGTCGGACGTCAACCGGCGCGCCAGCACAAGCGATGGCAGGCGCTGATATGCTGGCCACACAGCACGGTCCAGCAAGACGGCCCCGCCCTGATCCGAGGGTCACGCCGGCCACGCGCCACAGCAGCCGTATCGCCCGGACCCGGCCTGTCGCGCGCCACCACAGGCGATGACAGTTGCTGACATGCTGGCCGCACAGCACGATCCGCAAGACCGCCCCGCCCTGATCCGAGTGTTGCGCCTGGCACGCTCCACGGCAGACGTATCGCCCGGCCCTTCGCGCGCCAAGACCCGTTGCCCCATGCCCCGGCGCGTGGCACAATCGCCGCGACCGGATCGCCAGAATCCGGCAGCGAATTGAGGCAAGATGCGCGCGTATTCCCCCCGTCGACTGACGCTGTTTCCGCTGATCTATGGCGGCGCCCTCGCGCTGATGGCGATCCTGTTTGCCTATGCCGCCGTGCAAGGCCAGTTCGGCATCTTGCGCCGCGTCCAGGTCGAGGCCGAGACCCAGACCTTGATCGAGGAACGCCAGGCCTTGCAGGATGAGGTGGCACGGATGGAAAACCTGACCCGCCGCCTGTCGGACGATTTTCTGGATCTGGACCTGCTGGATGAACGTGCTCGCGACATTCTGGGGCTGATGCGCGCCGATGATCTGGTGGTGCGCTAGGGCGCTTTGATCCGGTTAACGCGGCGTCAAGCCCGCGCACATGCCCGCGATACCGCTAACAAAATCGTGCGGCGCGCCGCGACGTGGCGTCATTTCGGTCTTGCCCTCGGGCCGAAATCACGACAGTTTAACGTTGAACTATTCCTGTGCATCCAAGGGAGACGCAACTGATGGCGGCACGCAAGGATCAGGATCAGGGCAAGGCCCGGTCCAATACCTCGAAAGATGAATTGCTGGGCTATTACCGCGAAATGCTGCTGATCCGGCGGTTCGAAGAGAAGGCCGGCCAGCTTTACGGCATGGGTCTGATCGGCGGTTTCTGCCACCTCTACATCGGGCAAGAGGCTGTCGTCGTGGGCCTTGAGGCTGCGGCGGAAGAGGGCGACAAGCGCATCACCAGCTATCGCGACCACGGGCACATGCTGGCCTGCGGCATGGACCCCAAGGGCGTCATGGCCGAGCTGACTGGGCGCGAGGGGGGGCTGTCCAAGGGCAAGGGCGGCTCGATGCACATGTTTTCCAAGGAAAAGCATTTCTATGGCGGGCATGGCATCGTCGGCGCGCAAGTGCCGCTGGGCGCGGGGCTGGCCTTTGCCGACAAATATCTGGGCAATGGCCGGGTGACGTTCACCTATTTCGGGGATGGCGCCGCCAACCAGGGCCAGGTCTATGAGACCTACAACATGGCCGAACTGTGGGATCTGCCGGTCATTTTCGTGATTGAAAACAACCAGTATGCCATGGGCACCAGCGTCAAGCGCTCGACCAAATCGACCACGCTCTATGGTCGGGGCGAGGCGTTCGGGATCCCCGGCGAACAGGTCGACGGCATGAACGTGCTGGCGGTGAAAGAGGCCGGCGAGCGCGCCGTTGCCCACTGCCGCGCGGGCAAAGGCCCCTATATCCTTGAGGTGATGACCTATCGCTATCGCGGCCATTCGATGTCGGACCCGGCGAAATACCGCACCCGCGAGGAAGTGCAGAAGATGCGCGACGAACGCGACCCGATCGAACAGGTCCGTTCCATGCTGCTGGAGGGCAAGCACGCCACCGAGGATGAGCTGAAGGCGATCGACAAGGACATCAAGGAGATCGTCAACGAGGCCGCCGAATATTCCAAGGACAGCCCCGAGCCTGCGCTCGATGAGCTGTGGACCGACATTTACGCGTAAGGGGGCAAAGACATGGCAACCGAAATCCTGATGCCGGCACTGTCCCCCACGATGGAGGAAGGCACGCTGGCGAAATGGTTGGTCAAGGAGGGAGACACGGTCACCTCGGGCCAGATCATCGCCGAGATCGAGACCGACAAGGCCACGATGGAGTTCGAGGCCGTCGACGAGGGCACCGTGGGCCGCATCCTGGTGGCCGAGGGTAGCCAGGGCGTCAAGGTGAACACGCCGATCATGGTGCTGGTGGACGAGGGCGAAAGCGCCGATGCGCTGCCGGAAAAGGCCGCAGCCAGGGCCTCCGCCAAGTCCTCCGCCAAGGCCGATGCGGCGCCGAAAGGCCCCGAGGATTCAGGCTCTGCCGACAGCGCCGCCCGCACCGCCGATGCCCCCGCCCAGCCGCGCCCGGAGCAGACGCCGGATTGGCCCGAGGGCACCAAGATGAAAACCATGACCGTGCGCGAGGCGTTGCGCGAGGCCATGGCCGAGGAGATGACCCGCGACGAGACCGTCTATCTGATGGGTGAGGAAGTCGGGGAATATCAGGGCGCCTACAAGATCAGCCAGGGCCTGCTGGACCAGTTTGGCGCAAAGCGGGTGATCGACACGCCGATCACCGAACATGGCTTTGCCGGTATCGCCGTCGGTTCGGCCTTCGGCGGGCTGCGCCCGATCGTCGAGTTCATGACCTTCAACTTTGCCATGCAGGCGATCGACCACATCATCAACTCGGCCGCCAAGACGCTGTATATGTCGGGCGGGCAGATGGGCTGTCCGATCGTCTTTCGCGGCCCCAACGGTGCCGCGGCCCGCGTCGGTGCCCAGCATTCACAGGATTACGCCGCCTGGTATGCGCAGGTGCCGGGCCTGAAGGTCGTGCAGCCCTATTCCGCCGCCGACGCCAAGGGCCTCTTGAAATCCGCGATCCGCGACCCGAACCCTGTGATCTTCCTGGAAAACGAGATCCTTTATGGTCGCAGCTTCGAGGTGCCGGATCTTGAGGATTTCACCGTCCCCTTCGGCAAGGCGAAGATCTGGCGCGAGGGCAAGGACGTCACCCTGGTCAGCTTTGGCATCGGCATGAGCCATGCGCTTGAAGCCGCCGCCACGCTGGAGAAAGAGGGGATCGACGCCGAGGTGATCGACCTGCGGACCCTTCGCCCGCTGGATTACGACACCGTTCTGGCCAGCGTGATGAAGACCAACCGCTGCGTCACCGTCGAAGAGGGCTGGCCGGTCGCCAGCATCGGCAACCACCTGTGCGCCGTGATCATGGAACGCGCCTTCGATTATCTGGACGCCCCGGTGATCAACTGCACGGGTAAGGACGTGCCGATGCCCTATGCCGCCAATCTGGAAAAACACGCGCTGATCACCCCGGCAGAAGTCGTCGCGGCGGTCAAGCAGGTCTGCTATCGCTAAGGGGGCAAGGATCATGGCAACCGAAATCCTGATGCCCGCCCTGTCCCCCACGATGGAGGAAGGCACGCTGGCCAGATGGCTGGTGAAAGAGGGCGACACCGTGAAATCCGGCGACATCATCGCCGAGATCGAAACCGACAAGGCCACGATGGAGTTCGAGGCCGTTGATGAGGGCAAGATCGGCAAGATCCTAGTCGCCGAGGGCAGCCAGGGCGTCAAGGTGAACACCCCGATCGCGCTGCTGCTGGACGAGGGTGAAAGCGCCGATACCGCGCCTGCCCCCAAGGCGGCACCCGCTGCGGCGCCGGTCGCGGAAAAGCCGACCGAGGCAGCCGCCGCGAAACCTGCCCCGGCCGCGCCCGCCAAGGCCGATGGCGACCGCATCTTCGCCTCGCCGCTGGCACGGCGCATCGCGGCCGACAAGGGCCTTGATCTGTCGTCGGTGACTGGCTCGGGTCCGCGCGGACGCATCGTCAAGGCCGATGTCGAGGCCGCCCAGCCGGGCGCGGCGAAGCCCGCGACCGCGGCCGCCGCTGCGACCAGCCCTGCCCCGGCCAAGGTCGCAGCGCCGCAGGGAGCCTCGGCCGACACGATCCTGAAAATCTATGCGGATCGCCAGACCGAGGAAGTCGCCCTGGACGGAATGCGCCGCACCATCGCCGCGCGCCTGGGCGAGGCCAAGCAGACGATCCCGCATTTCTATCTCCGCCGCAGCGCCAAGCTGGACGCGCTGATGGAGTTCCGCGCGACGCTGAACACGCAGCTTGAAAGCCGCAAGGTGAAACTGTCGGTCAACGACTTCATCATCAAGGCCTGCGCGCTTGCGCTGCAAGAGGTGCCGGACGCCAATGCCGTCTGGGCGGGCGACCGGATCCTGAAGCTGAAACCCTCGGACGTCGCCGTCGCTGTTGCGGTCGAAGGCGGGCTATTCACGCCCGTGCTGAAGGATGCCGACAAGAAAAGCCTGTCGGCCCTGTCCGGCGAGATGAAGGATCTGGCCAATCGTGCCAAGACCAAGAAGCTGGCTCCGCATGAATATCAGGGCGGCAGCTTTGCGATCTCGAACCTGGGGATGTTTGGCATCGAGAACTTCGACGCGGTGATCAACCCGCCGCATGGCGCGATCCTGGCCGTCGGTGCGGGGATTGCCACGCCGGTGGTCGAGGATGGCGCGGTGGTGATCCGCAACGTCATGTCGATGACGCTCAGCGTGGATCACCGGGTCATCGACGGCGCGCTTGGCGCCCAGCTGCTTGAGCGTATCGTGACGCATCTGGAAAACCCGGTCGGCATGCTGGCCTGACGCGGGGGCTTCTGAAACGACAGGAACCGGGGCCGCGGCCCCGGTTCTTTCATAATCAATCAGTTGCCAAGCAGATGGTTCATCGACAGCGCCGGTTCGTCGCAGCCGGCCTCGCCGACGACGCGCGCCGGAACACCGGCAACGGTCTTGCAGGGCGGCACTTCCTCCAGCACGACCGACCCCGCCGCGATACGCGAATGATCGCCCACGCGAATATTGCCCAGGATCTTCGCCCCCGCCCCGATCAGCACGCCATCACCGATCTTCGGATGGCGGTCGCCGTCCTCCTTGCCGGTGCCACCCAGGGTCACCGAATGCAGCATCGACACATTGTCACCGACAACCGCGGTTTCCCCGATCACGATGGAATGGGCGTGGTCGATCATCACGCCCCTTCCGATCCGTGCCGCCGGATGGATGTCGACGCCGAACGCCTCGGATGTCCGCATCTGCACGAAGTAAGACAGATCACGCCGACCCTGACGCCATAGCCAGTGCCCCAGGCGATAGGCCTGCAATGCCTGATAGCCCTTGAAGAACAGGACCGGCTGCAGATAGCGGTGGCAGGCCGGATCGCGGTCATAGACCGCCGCCAGATCGGCGCGCGCCGCATCGCCCAGGCTGGGATCGCTGGCATAGGCCTCATCGGCGATTTCCCGCAGGATCTGCTCGCTCATCTCACCCGAGGCGAGCTTCAGCGAAAATCGGTAAGCCAGGGCGCTTTCCAGGCTACGATGGTGCAGCAGCCCCGCATGGATCAGCGCGCCCAGCAGCGGCTCGTCACGCACGGCCGCCTCGGCCTCATGGCACAGCGCGCGCCACAGTGGGTCATGGGTTCGGATCTGGGTCGCGACGCTCATCGGCACCTCCGGCATGGGATGCCAATGACCTAGCGCGCATGGCGGGCTTTGACCACCCGCCACGCGCGGCGCCCTAATCACGCGGCAGCGCCAGTTCCAGGTAATGCACCGCGATGCGGACCGAACCGCCACTGAACGCGCCGCCCTCGGCTGTCAGCACCAGCGGCTCGGGCGACCAGAACGTCGTCGGCGCCCCCAACAGGCCCCGGCACCAACTGCCGCCATCCTTGCCCAGTCCCTGCCCGAACCGCGCCGGCGCGCCAGGCATTCCCAACGACCATCCGGTCAGCGTGCCGGTGATGCTGGTCACGACCCGCGCCGTCACCCCGACGATCATCGCCGGGCCGGGCAGCGCCCAGGCGGTGCTGTTCTCGGTGCCTGGCATCAGCTCATGCAGGTGTTCGGCAACGCCACACAGCAGCCCTGCGCCATGCGGCGACAGGCTCAGCGCGCCGACCTGCCAGCCAAGGCCATCGTGGATCGCGCCGACGCCGCGATCGGCAATCTGCGCGCGCCAACCTGCACGCGGCGTCAGGAAAATCCAGCCGCCGTTCTGGCCCACGGCGATCTGCCCCTCGTGCCCGGCCCAGTCGTTGACCGCGCCCGACGGCACCCCATAGGCCAATCCTTCGGCCACGGCCTCGGGCGGCGTGGTCAGGTCCAGCGTCACAAGGACCAGGTTCACCGCCGCGTCCAGACGCGACAGGGCCTCGTTCACGGTCACGTGTTTCTGTGCCTGCGCAGGCATCAGCAGCGGCAGGTTCAAACGGCTCGTTTCAGACATGCAGCACCATCCTTGCAAAAGCGCCCGGACCGAACAGGTCGGACATCTGGGCAATCAAGATCTCGACATCGGGTTGGCCTGCCAGCGACCGGATCAGCTCTGCCGACAGATCGCAACGCGGGCTGGTCACCGTCACCTCATGGCGAATGACACCCGCCTGGACGACCCGCAGCAGATAGGCCTCGGCCGCCTCGGCCAAAGGCACTTCGGCCGCCTCCCATGTATCGCCGCGCAGTCGCGTCCGGCGCGTCCAAGTGACACGACGCCCGCCGCCAGGCAGGGCAGCCAGGCGCAGGTGACACGGGGCATAGGGACGCAGCCCGATCCCCGCGAAAGCCTGCGTGCGCGCCACGAAGGACGGATCATCCCAAGGCCTGCGCGCGCTGCCGATCCGGTAATGCTGGGCCATCCCCACAGCCGACAGCGGCAGGTCAAGCTGCACTGCCGCCGCGTTCATCAGCACGACCAGCGATCCCTCGGGCCAGATGGCGGGCATCGTGCAATCCGTCCCCGCCTGACCGCGCAGGCGCTGCGCGATCGACCAGACCCCACCACCCAAAGGCGTGGCATCGCGGAACTGGAAAAGCTCCCACCGGTCGCTGCTGCCATCCCCGATTGCCATCAGATTGGCGCCGCTCAGCAACCCCGCCTCGGTGGTCGAGGCCAACGCGCCGCCCGGCATCTCCACCCTCAGCGCCGGGCCGCGGTCGATCATTCCCGGTCGCGCCGCCGCCAGCGGCTCAAGGCTGCGTCCGATCTGCGCCCGCATCGGGATCAGCCTGTTCAACCCATAGCCGCCATCGGCCTCGGCACTCGCGAACACCGCGACGCTGCCGGGCCAGGGCGTCGCTGTCGCCACCACATGCGGGGCATGGGCAACCTCGTCGCCGCGGATCAAGGGCAGGTCCAGAAACAGCGGAAAGACCGGGACGGCGGGGGTGAACGCGGTCACCGCCTCCGGCTTATCGGCCTCATGCCCCGCACGGTAAAGCGCGGGTTCGATCCGCGTGCCCTCCAACGTGACCGCGCCCGCCGACATGGCGTGATCCAGCCGGTAAAGGTCATCCTCCAGCGCCACGACATCGCCCGCACCCAGATGCGACAGTGACGGCGGCAGGCTCACCTTCACGCTGTCCTGCGCCAGCCGCGCCTCGGCCAGCCAGCGATGCGCCATGTGCCGCGCCTCGCCCTGGGTCAGCGCCATCACCAATTCGGTCTGCGCAACCCCGCTCATCCGCTCATCGGGCAGGATCGCCTCGACCGCGCGGTTGCGGTAATCGCCCTCGGCCTCGACAAAGCTCAGCCGCACCCGCCCGATCATGTCGGTCTCGGACTGCCGGGTCAGCGCGACCGCTCCGCCCTGATCCGTCACCGCCGCCTGGGACGGGTCGAGCCGCGCCGCAACCCGACCATGGCGCGACCGAAAGATCAGCCGCCCGTCGCGCTCGATCGCATCGAAGCCGTGCGCCACCATCAGCGGCTGCAACAGCGCCCGACCGGTTTCCCCACCCATCCCCAGATAGCCACGCACCACGCCGTCAAGGCCGCTGACGTCCGCTTCGACACCCGCGACGCGGCAGATCTCGGCCACGACATCAGCCATATGCTGATTGCCCGCCCGCCCGTTCAGCCAATGCCCGCGGGCATAGGCTGGGCCATCCGACCAAAGATCGGCCAGCCCCGGAAACTGCGGAAACGGCCGCGCGTCCCAGGCCCAGACATGGGCGCGGGCAAGGTCGATCATCGGGCCGCCATAGATCGCCGAAACCGGGTTGTTCTCGGCCTTGCCCCAATGGCCCAGAACCGCGCGAAGGTACTGCATCTGCATCAGATCATCGCGTTGCCCGGTCGAGAAATACGGCAGCGACGATTCCGAGCTGAAGCGATCGATGAACTTGTTGGGCTGATTGGTGCCCTTGTCGATCGCCGCGCAGCCCAGTTCGGTGAACCAGATCGGCTTCATGCCCGGCCGCCAGGCCGTGCGCGGCCCCCTCACGCCACCCACACGGTCGTGATGCTCATGCGACCACCAGCCTCGCAGGTCCTTGCTGCGCCAGATCCAGTCCTCACCATGCGCATCATCACGGATGGGCGTGCGGATCTGCGCCGCGCGATGCGCCGGGTCGGCATAGAACCAGTCGAAATACTCGCCACCCTCGACCTGGCCCGCCAGATAATCCGGCGCATGAACCGATCCCGCGGCCGCATCCAGATGCGCGTCGCCCTCGCGCCAGTCCGACAGGGGAAGGTAATTGTCGATCCCCACAAAGTCGATCTGCGGATCGGCCCACAGCGGATCAAGATGGAAAAGCACGTCGCCATTACCGGGGCGGTAGCCGAAATATTCGCTCCAGTCCGCCGCATAGCCGATCTTGCAGCTTGGCCCCAGAACTGCGCGGCAATCGGCTGCCAACTGCCGCAAGGCGGTGACTGCCGGAAAGCTGTTCCCCGGCCCGCGCAGGGTCGTCAGCCCCACCATTTCCGAACCGATGCAGAACGCGCCGACACCCCCCGCTTGCGCGCAAAGATGCGCGTAATGCAGCACCATACGGCGATAGCCCCAGTCGTCTGGGCGCGCGCAGGTGATACGCCCGTCGGGATCGGCGCTGAAATCCTGCGGCTGAACGGCGCCCATGAACGCGGCAACCTCGGCCTCGACCGCCGCTGTGCCATCGGGCGATCCGGCGTGGCCTGGCGCGACGCTGGCTGTGATCCGCCCCCGCCACGGCATCACCGGCTGTTCATCGCCGCCATAAGGGTCCGGCAGGCGATTGCCCGCCACCTGCTCCATCAGGATAAACGGATAGAACATCACATTCTGCCCCGCGGCCTTCAGCGCCCGGATCCCCTCGATCACGGCGGCATCGGCGGGCGTGCCGCCATAGATCGGCGCGCCATCGCGCTGCGTGACCTGCCCTGCCATCGCGCGTGCCAGCCCGCTTACTGCCCACGGCATCGCCGCCGCATCCTGCTCGCGCTGTTCGACCTTGGGTTGCACGCGGCACTCGCCGCAGCGCAGATCATTGCCGAACCAGCTGACCACCAGCGAGACCGACCGGCAATTCGGCAACTGGCCCCGCATCTGCACCAGCGAGGCCGCCAGATCCGTCCGCCCCAGCGGGCTGTGCTGGTTCAGGCTGACCGCCTGCCCCAACCCCTTGTCGATCTGCACGGGCGTTGTCGCCAGCGCATATTCGCCGGTGCCGGGGATCAGCGCGACACCCCGCACCATGGCGCCCGCGCTACCGGTGCCCGCGGCAGGCCGCAGCACCTCAAAGGTGAATTGCGGAACGCGATTGCCAAAGGCTGCCAAGGCCAGATCCTCGATCACCACATAGGCGATCCCGCGATAGGCGGGCGCACGCCCCTGGCCCGCGACCGCCTCGATCAAGGCGTCCGGCTCCTGCGTCTCGGAACCGGGATAAAAGCGCAGGTTCAGATCGTCGGGGTTGATCTCGACGCCATCGGCCCAGATCCGCGCGATATCGCTGGCCTCGCCCTCGCACAGGGCAATCGCCAGGCTGACAGTATAGCTGTGCTCGCTCATCCTCGGTCGCGGCGCGCCCTTGCCGCCACGGGTCGTCACCGTCTCCTCGAACGGGCCGGCCCAGATTACCTGACCCGGCAGCCGCATCCGCCCCCACAGACGCGCGACCGGCGTGCCCTCGGATGCGCCGGTCAGACGCAGCCGGTCGATGCGCCCGGTCTCGACGACGCGCGATCCGCCGCCCAGCAGCCGCTGGTCGATCATCCGGCCAACGGTGGCCCCGACAGCGCGGCCGATGACCGCACCCGACAGGCCCAGGATGGTGCCGCCAAAGCCGCCGCCGATCATTGCACCGGCAGCCGACAACAGGATGGTCGCCATGGAAAACCCCTTCGTTAAAGCCCCCGCCCGGCCGGAAAGGCAAAGCGCGCGACGATGCGCCGCGACCAGCCCGACGTCAGCGCCGTCTCGATCACGCCGCAGCGGTCATAGGCATGGATGAAGCGGCCCGGCTGACTGGCCAGGCCCAGATGTTTGGCAATCGCGCCGGGTCGCATCCGAAACAGCAGCACCTGCCCCGGCATCAGCGGCACGCCGTCACCGCAGGGCAGCAGATGCCGCAGCCCGGCGGCCCACAGCTTTTCGTCGCCCCCCGCTTCGGCCCAATCGGGGGTGTAGGCGGGCACTGCCTCTGGCTCGGCCCCGTAAAGCTCGCGCCACAGCCCCCGGATCAGCCCCAGGCAGTCGCAGCCGATCTGGCGCGACGCCGCCTGATGCAGATAGGGCGTGCCGATCCAGCCCCGCGCCAGTGCCACCACCTTGGCCCCGTCAACGCCGCCGCTCATGCGCCACCCCGTGCGCGATCTGGCGCCTGCGCGGGCGAGGCCATCAGCCAATCCTCGCCCGGAATATGCGGAAAGCCGCGAAAGTTCATGAAATTGTTGAACTTCAGGCGACAGGTTTCGGCGGATTTATCACAGCCGGGCCAGAGCCGCAGACGCTCGCCGGCCATCAGCGGCGCGCCGATGGCCTGCCACATCTCAAGCCGATGGCGACCATCGGGCAACCGTTGATCGCCCCGCACCAGGCCCGACAGACCGGCTGCCTGGCCCTCGACCACCTCGACGCGCCCACCCGTGAACCAGCCATCATCAAAGCCGCCCAGCTCGTCGAGCTCGATGATCCGGTTGCCCTCGACACTGGCGATGACCGCCTCTGTGGCCATGCCCGGCTGATCCAACCGCGCCCGGCACTGACCATCGCCAAGCACGGCGGCGCAGCGTGGGTGATAGATCCGCCCCTGCTCGCGGTTCAGCGCGTCGGCAAGGCCACGCAGCTCGGCCGTGAAGCCGCCGCCACGCCGCGTCACCTCGCCCAGATGGCCGCGAAAGATCACCCGGCGTTGCGCCACATCGGCCCAGTTCACCTGCCAGACAGTCACCTCGGCGCCGTCATAGCGACCCGCCGCGATGTCGGCCTCGGTGATTGCCTCCGCTGACAGCACGCCCGCGGCCTCGGTATTGTCGACCGACAGACCCGTCGCCTGTTCAAAGGCGCGCGCGGTCAGCCCGGCATCGGCGGCAAAGTCGACGCCATCGAAGCGCAGCGCCCGGTCGTGATCGGTAAAGCCCAGCACCGGGCCATCGCGCCGCGCCACCGCCCAGGCCCGCGCCACCGTGGTGACGCCGCCCGCCAGATGTGCCTGAAGATCGTCGCTCACAGCCGCACCTCCAGCACCGGAACCTGCGGCATGTCGCCCGCCTGAAACGACGCGACCGAGACCATCACCCGGTCGGTATCGAACCGCACCGGAACATCGAACTCGAACCCTGCATGAACCTCCGCACCCTCAGGCGGGGCGGTCACGAAGGTCACGAGACCGGTGGTGTCATCCACCTGGAAATGCTCTGCCTCTTGCAGCCGCTCGCGCTCGACACCCACCACCACCGTGCCGCGCACCGGCTTCAGGATGCGCCGCTGATACCGCCCCGGACCCGAGGTATAGGTCTTGACCAGTTGAAACGTCGTCGTCCGCCCGTCACCCACGCCGATCAACTGATCCTCGAACTGCACGGGGCGCGAGGGCAGCCCGCTTTTGTAATCCGACCAGTCCTTCCAGCGAAAGCCGTGCAGCTGGCCCTGGCGTGCCTCGAAAAAGCCGATCAGCGCCTCGACGTCGTCCAGGCTGCGCAGGCCGACACCCGCGTCATAGCGGCGGCGGCTGTCGGCCCAGGGGGTGTTGCGCTCCTCGAAACCGTTCTGCAATTCGACGATCTCGGTGCGCCGTTCGGGGCCGCCGACCGATCCGAAGGACAGGTTGGCGGGAAAGCGGATTTCGTGAAAGGCCATGATGAAACCTCAGCGGTTGCGGTCGCCGCGCGACAGGGCGCGGTTGATCTGGGCGGCGATCTGGCTTTGGCTACGCGAAAATCCCGCGACATCGGGGGTTTGCACGTTCACCGTCACGCTGACGGCGCGCCCGCCACCCGCGCCGCGCACACCCAGGCGACCATCGGGTCCGCGCGCCAGCGGCATGATCGCCTCTGGCCCGGCCTCGCCCATCAGCCCGGTCCCGCCGCGCATCGGAAAGGTCGTGGGGCTGGCCACCACGCCGCCGCGGGCAAAGGGCATCACCCGGCCCTGCGCGAACGCGCCCCCCGCAGCAAAGGGCATCGCGCCCGACAAAAGCCCGTTCATGCTGCCCGCGACAGCCCCGCCAAGCGCGTCCTGCACCGGCTTCATGGCGATGGCATAAACGGTGTCGGCCATCGACCGCGCCACCCCCTTCAGCGCGTCCGACAGCTTGGCGCCGTCGAACGCCACCCCGTCGAAGGCCCGCCGCAGGCTGCCGCCAAAGCTGGTGCCCATCGCCGCGACTTCGCGGCTGGCAAAGGTCATGCTGTGCCGCATTCCGTCCAGCTCGGCGCTGAAACTGGCGCTCATCTGCGCCGCCGCCGCAAGTGATCGTTCCAGCCGCGCCGCCTCATCACCCATGCCCGCATCGGGCCGGTCAGCTTCCCACATCGATCGTCTCCCGTGTCACCTGATCGGGCCAGGCGGCAGCCAGTGCCGCCAGGCGATTGCGATCCATCGGCGCGGCCTCGGCCCCCGACAGACCCAGCATCAGCGCCAGTTCCGCCGGGGTCAGCGCCCAGAACCGGTCGGGGTCCAGCCCCAGGCCCCCGATGCCGGCCCGCATCAGGCCGGGCCAATCCAGCCCGCCCGCCATGGCTCAGCCCCCCGCGCCAGGCCCGAAGGCCCGCGCCAGCAGCGCCGCCGCCAGTCGCGCGGCAACGACCGGGCCGCTGGCCCGACCATCGCCCACCTCGACCGCCAACAGATCGTCAAAGCCGCCCTTCCAGCCACCGCCGCGCAGCCCCGCGACGATCAGCGCCAGCACGTCGCGCGTGGAAAACCGCCCCGCCTCGAAGCGTTCCACCAGATCGACCATGCCCCCGGCCTGCATCTCGGCCTCCAGTTCGGCCAGCGCCCCCAGCGTCAGCCGGGCCGTCACCGGCGCGCCGTTCAGCCAGATTTCCACCTCACCCCGATGCGGATTGACCATCACAGCACCACAAAGCTCAGCGCCCCGGCCGAGGCCATGGCCAGTTCATAGGTCGCCTCGCCGTTGTGGCTGCCGGCATAGTCGATCGCCGTCACCATGAACGGCCCCTCGATCACGCCGAAATCGGGGATGATGACCTGGAATTGCGGCACCTCGCCGTCGAAAAAGATCTGCCGGGCGCGGGCGTCGGTGGCGGCGTCCTTGAACACGCCCGATCCCGACAGCTGCGCCGATTTGACGCCAGCCCCGCCCAGCAGCTCGCGCCAGCCCCCGGCGCTTTCCAGACTGGTCACATCGACCGTCTCGGCGTTGAAGCTGATCCGCGTGGCCCGCAGACCCGCGATGGTTTCAAATTGCCCGCCGCCGGTCAGATCAACCTTGATCAGCAGGTCTTTGCCATTCTGTGCAGCCATCTTCAGTCCCCTTGAAAATCAATCCGCGCGCGAAAGCTCAGGTCGATGCGGCGCGCCTGCCCCGCCTCGACCCGCCGCGCCTTGGCCCGCAGGAAATGCAGACCGACCAACCGCCCCCGCGCCAGCAACAAGGGCGCGTCGACCAGCGCGTCCGACACCGCGACGGCCACCGCCTTGGCGGCCTGAAACCCCGCCTGATCGGTCACTACCGAAACGGTGAACTCATGTTCGGCGCCATCACCTGTCATGTCGCTGGCGTCCTTGACATCCTCGGGGCCGATGGCCAGCCAGGTGCCACCCGGCGTGCCCTCGGGCAGCGCGTCATGGATCGCGTCACCCACCAGCCCCGCCAGCACCGCCGATCCGCGAAGCCGCTGAAACACCGCCGCCTGAAGCGCCGCGGCTGCCGCATAGCTCATGCCACCACCTCCTCGACTGCCGAGATCACCAGATACAGCCCGCGCGTATCGCCCTCCGAGACCGCCAGGATGCGGAACTGCCGCGCGCCCTCACGCAGCCGCTGGGCGGGCGCGGGCCGCAGCGGATGGCCGACCGGCACCGCCCGCAGCGTGATGCGATAGGGGGTGGCGGCGGTCGCGTGAAACTCGCCCCCCGTCACCCGGCCCGTGCCCGGCGCGACCTCGGCCCAGACCGTGCCGCGCGCCACCCAAGCCTCGGCGAAGCCGCCCATGCCGTCGGCGCGCCGCTCGCGCGCCTCCAGCAGCAGCGCCCGGTTCAGCCGAACGCGATTGACCTGCGCCCCGCTCATCGCCGCCCCCTGCCGCCCAGGATGCGGACCGACCGGAACCGCTCGATCAGCGCCGAGACGCCAAACGGCAGCGCCGCCGCCTGCCCCTGCCCGCCCTCGACGCGATCCTCATGATAGCGCGCCGCCAACAGCATGACCGCGTGCCGCAGATCGGGCGGCACCTGATCCCACTGGGTTGCAAAACCGGCGGTAAAGTCGATCTCGACAAAGCCATCGTCATCCACCGCCGGCAGCGCGCCGCCACGGCCACTGACGCGCGGGCGGTGCAGATCGGCGACCAGCCGCCAGCGCGCCGGATCGACGACGTGCCGCGTGCCGTCGCCCGCGATCACCGCGACCTCATGCACCTGGGCCACCGGTGCCAGCGGCAAGGGCTGGCCATCCGCATCCCGCCAGCCCGCGAACCGCCAGCGAAACCGGCGCGCGATCAGCACCTTGCCGGTGCGCGCCTCGATTGCGGCCATCGCCGCGCGAAGATGCGTGCCCAAAAGGCCATCGGCCGTGCCGCCATCCGCGCCCCCCAGCCGCAGCTGGTCACGCAATTCCTGAATGGGCAGCGCCGCCGCAGCCAGCGCGCCCTCCTCGATCACCATCATCGGTGCCTCCACGACCTGCTGAAACCTGCCCCAAAGGGGCGCAACGGGGCGGTCCGGGCGCGCTGCGCTCGGACAGGGAACGGCTAGGAACAGCCGCCCGTCCGCCCCGTCCGCGCGAACCGGTCGCCCGGTCCCCGCATCACCGCGCCCTTACAGCGTGGCGAATTTCAGCAGCTTGATCGCCGCAAAGTCGCTGACATCGCCGCCCACGCGCTTGGTGGCATAGAACAGCACATGCGGCTTGGCGCTGAAGGGGTCACGCAGCACCCGCAGATCGGGGCGTTCGGCAATCGTATAGCCGTTGCGGAAATCGCCAAAGGCGATGGCCGTGGCGCCCTCGGCAATGTCGGGCATGTCCTCGGCGATCAGCACCGGATAGCCCATCAGCCGCGCGGGCTCACCCGCCTGCAACCCGTCGGTCCACAGGAAACGCCCATCGGCATCCTTCATCTTGCGCACCGCACCCGCGGTTTTCGAGTTCATGACGAAGCTCGCATTGGCGCGGTATTCGGCATTCAGCGCGTAAACCAGATCGACGATGGCATCGCTGGCATTGGTGCTGGCGAAATCGCCCGCCGCGCCGGTGGCGACATAGCCCAGCTTGCCCCAGGTCCATGACGCATTGGCCACCGCCGGATGCGCCAGGAAGCCCTTGGGCTTGTCGACGCCATCGCCGCGGATAAAGGCCGCCGCCTCAGCCCGGGCAAAGCGATCCGCGATCCGCCCCGCCAGCCAGCTTTCGATGTCGAATGCGGCGTCATCCAGCAGCCGCTGGCTGGCCTTCGGCATCGCCGACAGCTCATGCAAAGCGATGCTGATGCGGTCGATCTGCGGGCTGCCGGTCTCGGTCACCGCCGCCGTCTCGCTGGCCCAGCCCGAGCCCATCTCGGTGTGATCGACCAGCACGTCATAGCTGCTGGCCTCGACATTCACCACATTGGCGACCTGACGCAGGCTGGCCGTCGTCATCAAGACGCCACGCACGGTGTCGGCGGTGGCGGGGTCGACCAGGTAACCACCTTCGGCGGCGACCTGGCTGTTCAGGCCCTTGGCCTCGATCACCAGACCCCGCAGGCCATCGTCATCGCCCGACCGCAGATAGGCCGCCATCGCCTTCTGATGCGGGGCTTCGGTCTCGGCACTCGCGGCCAGGGCGGGGCGGGCGCGGGTCATCATCATCTTGCGGTCGATCAGGCTCATGCGTTCATCCTGCTGTTGAAAACGGGCATCCAGTTTGCCCTGAAAGGTCTTGAACTCGTTCAGAAAGTCACCGATGGCGGTGCGGGCGTCAGCCAGCCCCCCACCGATGTCGGAAAAGCTGCCGGCCTCGCTCATGGCCCTGTCCCCTTCTGTTGCATCGCCGCCGTCGCGGCCCTCATCATCCCGGCCAGCGCCATCAGCGCCGCCCCGGCATCCCCCGATTTCGCGGCGACGCGCGCCTCGGGCAGCATCGGGAAGGTCACCAGCGACACTTCCCAAAGGTCGATCTCGGCGAGCACGCGGCGGCCCTTGGCATCGCGTTCCGCCGCCACCGCGCGATAGCCGATCGACAGCCCGTCGATGGCCCCGGCCCGCAGCAGCGCCTCGGCCTCGCGGGCGCGGGCGACCTCGGGCAGCAGGCGACCCTTGACCCACAGGCCCTTGTCGTCCTCGCGGATCTCGTCCCAGACGCCGATGGGCGCGGTCGCGTCATGCTGCCACAGCATCTTCACGCGCCGCGTGCTGGCCGCCAGCCGCTTCAGACTGGCGCCGTAAGCACCGCGTGCCACGACATCGCCCCCCTGATCGGCAATCCCGAACAGGCTGGCATAGCCCTCGATCACCGCGCCGCCTGCGCCCGCCGCGCCCTCGCTCAGCGCGACCGGATGGCCGGGGCCGCTGAACTTCACCTCAAGTCCCAGTTCCGATACCTGCATGAACCCTCCTCAATGCGGCGCATAGTTCAGGATCGACTGCACGGCCTGGGTCAGGATCACGGCAACCACGCCGTAAACCGTCATCCACAGCCGCTTTTCCAATCCCTCGATCAGCGCCTCGATGCGCTCCAGCCGGCGGTCGACCTGCTGGAACTGCAACCCCATGATCCGCTCGACCGAGGCGAACCTCTGGTCGTGATAATCGAACGGCTCTTTCAGAAACCGCGACCCGCCGTCAGCCATGCCCGCCCACCTCCAGCGGCGGCAGGCCCAGCAGCGCGCGCTTTTCCGCATCGCTCAGGAAAGCGGCCTGTCCGATCCGCAGCCAGGCCGCGTCCCGCTCGCCCGCCAGCGCCGGCACCTGATCCAGATCGACCCGCAGATCGACCGCCTCGCCCAGATGGGCCGACAGCCAGTCGCCAATCGCCGCCAGCACACGGCTGGCCAGCGGCAGCACCGTCAGCCGGAAAAACGCGCGGTTGGCCTCCTGGTAATTGGCATAGGTCGCCTCGCCGGGGATGCCGATCAGCATCGGCGGCACGCCAAAGGCCAAGGCGATCTCGCGCGCGGCGGCCAGCTTGGTCTCGTGGAACTCCATATCAGCGGGGCTGAAGCCCATCGGCTTCCAGTCCAGCCCCCCCTCCAGCAGCATCGGCCGCCCGGCGTTGCGCGCGCCCTGGTGGTGCATCTCCATCTCGCTGACCAGCCGGTCATATTGATCGGCGCTCAGCGTGCCCTGCCCGTCGCTGCCCTGATAGACGATGGCACCCGAGGGCCGCGCGGCATTGTCCAGCAGCGCCTTTGACCAGGCGCTTGCGCTGTTGTGGACGTCCACCGCGGTCGCGGCGGCCTGCAACGGCGACAGCCCGTAATGGTCATCCTGCGGGTGAAAGGCCTTGATGTGGCAGATCGGATCGGCATCGCCGGTCATGTCGAAGCGGTGCTTGCGCCCTCCCACCGCATAGTCATAGGCCACCGGCCAGCCATCCGCGCCCGGCACGATCGACATCCGGTCCGACCGCAGCACATGCAGCTCGACCGGCAGGCCACCGCCGCCCACCGCCTCGACATAGCCGTTGCCGCTCAGCAGGATCTGGCCATACAAAGCCTCGAACAACTCGGCCCGGCCCTGGCCCGCATTCGGGCGCCGCAGCAGGTCGATCAGCGGATGCACCTCATAGCGCCGCACCCGGTCCTGGCACAGCACCGGCAGCGCCGCCGCCGATTCCGCGATCACCTTGACCGCGCGAAAGCCGACCGGATTGCCCATGAAGCCGGCCCGCGTCAGGCTGGCGGTGTCGCGCGGCGACCAGACCACGCGGCCCGACCCGGCCGCCAGCGCCACCACCCGGCCCGTGGCACTTGCCTTGGCCTCGGGCGGGCCAACCGGGGCCGCCGGCCTTTGGCTGCGGAAAAACTGAAACGCCATCCTCATCTCCTTGATTGGCGGGGCAACGACAAAGGCCGGGGTGTCACCTCCGGCCCTGCCCGCCCCTAACCTTGTGAACGCGCCTAAAGCGACCGCATCTGCGGGCGCCGGAACGCCTGCGACGGTTCCAGCATCAGCGCGCTGATCGCCCAGACCAGCGCGTCCAGCCGGTCGGGGCTGCCGCGCCCCTCGAACCCGCGGTTGGTCATGCGGCACATCTGATCCTCCAGCGCGCCCAGATCGGCGCGGCGCAGGTGATGCACGCGGCCCTGCTCATAAAGCGCCGCCACCGGCTCGGCGCGCACCGCCTTGCCCCGGCTGGCCCGCACCGCGCGAAACGGCACCAGGGGATCGACCTGCCGCAACACCTGCTCGACCAGATCGCCGCCTTGGTTGACCTCGGCCACGATCCGGTCGGCGCCATGCCGATCCGCCGCCGCAATCGCCGCCCGCGCCCATTCCGCCGGGCTGGCGCCCGTGACGGTCGCATCGGCGATGACATAGGCGCGCCAATCCTGCGGCGCGCCGCGCGTGACCGCGCCGACCACCACGATGCCGCATTCGTCCGACCCCGAATGCCCGGTCACCGCCGGATCGACCGCGACCACCACCCGGTCCAGCGCGGGCAGATCATCCACCCGGCACGCCTCCAGCCCCGCGGTCGCCCACAAGGCCCCTTCGGCATCCTCCAGCAACTGCCCCTCCAGTTCCTGTCGGCCCAACCGTGTGCCCGCATAACGCGCCTCGACCTCGGCCAGGAAGCTGTCGGCCAGATAGGCGCGGTTGGCCTCGGTCGGGGCATGGGTCACCACGGTCGAGGGGTTTTTCAGGATGGCCTTCAGCGTCGCCACATTGCGCGGCGTGGTGGTGATGACCTGCTGCGGATGCGCCCCCAGACGCAACGCGAATTGCAGCATGTCCCAGGTCTCCTCGGCCTTGCGCCATTTCGCCAGCTCATCGACCCAGGCCGCGTCGAATTGCGGGCCTCGCAGGGCCTCTGGCTCATGCGCGCTGTAGACCGTCGCGGTCGCGCCATTGGGCCAGACCAGCCGCCGGCGCGTCGCCTCCCACACCGGGCGGCGATCGGGGGGCGAGCAGGCCAGGATCCCGCTTTCGCCCATCACCATGACCTCGCGCGCCTGATCGAATGTCTCGCCAATCAGCGCCACCCGCTTGCAGCGCCCCGCATCCAGCGGCCCCGCGCCCTCCACCTGCGCGCGCACCCATTCCGCCCCGGCGCGCGTCTTGCCCGCACCGCGACCGCCCATGATGACCCAACTTTTCCAGTCGCCTTCGGGCGGCAACTGATGCGGCAAGGCCCAGAAGTCGAAAATCCACGGCAGCGACAGCAGCGCGTTTTCCGACAGCCCGCCCAGGAAATCGTCAATCTCCGCGGGCGTGGCGGAGACAAGCCAGGCGGCGCCCGATTTCATCGCGCGCGGCGCCCAGGTCAAGCTGGCCTCCCCCGACGGCTCCCGCCAGGTTGCGGCGAAGTTGTTCAACACGGCTTCGTTCATCCTGCAAACGCTCCAGCGCCTTGCGCGTCTCTGCGGCGGCATCGGATGCCTCTTTCGGGCGGATCGCATCGCCCGCCTCCAGCCGTCGCAGCAGTCGCGTCATTTCCGATGCGGCGGCACCGAACAGCGCCTCCGCCACTGTCAGACTGGGCACCTGCGGGCCTGCCGCCGGTGCGCCATCGGGCAAAAGGATCGCCTCCCCCGGCCCGTCCGTCATCGCCAGCCCCGGAACGCCCGGCACCGGCTCTGCCCCCTTCGGGTCAAATCTTGCATTCATTGACTGTGAACCCGCCTCTCATGCCTGTCCGCACGAGCTGAAATGAAAAAGCGGCCCTGGGGTCGTCCCCGGCCGCTTGCCCACTTCTCCTAGCATGTCACAAGGAATACATCAGACCGTGCGCAGGGTCAAGAAGTTTATGATTATCAAATGGTTAACGCCTTGCGCGCACGATCGCGCGAAATCGCAACACCATGGCAGCCGCCATGAAAAAGGGGCGCCCGCAGGCGCCCCCCAAGCTCGTGCCGCTGCCGATCAGCAGGAATAATACATCGCATATTCAATGGGATGCGGGGTATGCTCATAGGCATAGACCTCTTCCCATTTCAGCTTGATATAGGCCATCAACTGATCGCGGGTGAAGACATCGCCCGCCAGCAGGAAGTCCATGTCCTTCTCCAGCTCTTCCAGCGCCTCGCGCAGGGAACCGCAGACGGTCGGGATTTCGGCCAGTTCTTCGGGCGGCAGATCGTACAGATCCTTGTCGGACGCCGGGCCGGGGTCGATCTTGTTGCGAATCCCGTCCAGCCCCGCCATCAGCAGCGCGGCAAAGCACAGATAGGGGTTGGCCGACGGATCGGGGAAGCGGGCTTCCACGCGCTTGGCCTTGGGCGATTCGGTCCACGGAATACGGACGCAGCCCGACCGGTTGCGGGCCGAATAGGCGCGCAGCACCGGCGCCTCAAAGCCCGGAATCAGCCGCTTATAGCTGTTCGTGCTGGGGTTCGTCAGCGCGTTCAGCGCCTTGGCATGCTTCAGGATGCCGCCGATGAACCACAAAGCTTCCTGGCTCAGATCGGCATATTTGTCGCCTGCGAACAAGGGCTTGCCGCCCTTCCAGATCGACATGTTGACATGCATCCCCGACCCGTTGTCGCCCTTCATGGGCTTGGGCATGAACGTCACGCTCTTGCCATAGGCGGCGGCGACGTTGTGGATGACATATTTGTATTTCTGGATATTGTCGGCCTGTTCGACCAGCCCGCCGAAGATCATCCCCAGCTCGTGCTGGCAGGTGGCAACCTCGTGGTGGTGCTTGTCGACCTTGATGCCCATGCGCTTCATCGTCGACAGCATTTCGCCGCGCAGATCCTGCGCTTCGTCGATCGGGTTCACCGGGAAATAGCCGCCCTTGAAGCCCGCACGATGCGCCTGGTTGCCCATTTCATATTCGGTATCGGTGTTCCAGGCCGCCGCATGGGCGTCGATCTGATAGGCCACCTTTTGCGGGGTCACCGAATAGCGCACGTCGTCAAAGATGAAGAACTCGGCTTCCGGTCCGCAATAGAAGGCATCGCCAATGCCCGACGACTTCAGATAGGCCTCGGCCTTGACGGCGGTGCCGCGCGGATCGCGGGGATAGGGCTCGCCGGTGTCCGGCTCGACCACGTTGCAATGGATGCACAGGGTCTTTTCGGCATAGAACGGGTCGATATAGACGCTGGACGCATCGGGCATCAGTTTCATGTCCGACTGGTCGATCGACTTCCACCCGGCGATGGACGACCCATCGAACATGAAGCCTTCCTCGAACCAGTCCTCATCGACCAGATCGACGTCCAGCGTGACGTGTTGCAGCTTGCCCTTGGGATCGGTGAATCGGACGTCGACATAGGCGACCTCCTCATCCTTGATCAGCTTCAGGGCGTCTTTGACCTTGCTCATGTCATATGGCCTTTCGTTGGTATTCTGATGCGGGTGCGATCACACGGCGTCGTCGCCGGTTTCGCCGGTGCGGATGCGGATCGCCTGCTCGATGGGGCTGACAAAGATCTTGCCGTCCCCGATCTTTTCGGTGCGCGCGGCGGCGATGATCGCCTCGATCGCGGCTTCGACCTGATCGTCGGCCACGACCGCCTCAATCTTCACCTTGGGCAGGAAATCGACGACATATTCGGCACCGCGATACAGTTCGGTATGGCCCTTCTGGCGGCCAAAACCCTTGACCTCGATCACCGAAAGGCCCTGGATGCCCACCTCTTGCAGGGCCTCCTTCACCTCATCCAGCTTGAACGGCTTGATGATCGCTTCGATCTTTTTCATGCGCGGCCCTCCGGTTCTGCTGATCCCAATCAGCACTTCCGCGCCGCGGCGTCCATGCGTTAGGGTTGCGCTGCACGGCAGCGGGCGGCGTTCCCGGCGTGACTGCCTGAAAATTAGGCAAAGCGGCGCAAAAACCGGCAAAGGTGAATCGGATGACCTGGCACAACGAGATTCTGACCTGCGCCCAGATGCGCGCGGTGGAACAGGCCGCGATCGCCAAGGGCGCCGTCACCGGGCTGGAGCTGATGGAGCGCGCGGGCGCGGGTGTGGTGGGGGCCATTGAAACGAAATGGCCGCAGCTTTTCACGCCGCCCGAACGGGCCGACCTGCGCAGCCGCGCTGTGGTCCTGTGCGGTCCGGGCAACAATGGCGGCGATGGCTATGTGGTGGCGCGACTGCTGGCCAATCGCGGATGGGATGTTCAGGTTTACGCCCTTGGCGATCCCGCCCGCCTTCCTGCCGATGCGCGCACCAATCACGACCGCTGGCGCGCCATCGGACCGGTCACGCCGCTGATACCCGACCGGGCGTTCTTTCAATGCGACGTGCTTGTGGATGCGCTGTTCGGCACCGGCGGGCGCGGCATGTTGACGGGGCTTGACGGCCTGCTGATGGCGATCGAAGAGGCCGCAGGCAATATATTTTGCGGCCCGAACTCACCGGGGATCGATCATATCGTCGCGGTCGATGTGCCAAGCTGGCTGGATGCCGACACCGGGCAGGCCCGCAACGATTACTGCCCGGTCGTGTCCGATCTGACCGTGACGTTTCACACCGCCAAACCGGGGCATTATCTGGCCGAAGGCCCCGAGCTGTGCGGTGATCTGGCGGTGGTGGAACTGGGGTTGTTCAACGCACCCCTTGCCCAGCACCCCGATCCGTCACTGCGGCGTCCCATTTACCTGGCGACCGCAAACAGACACCGTCTGTCAAAGACCGAAGGCCACAAATACGATCACGGCCACGCGCTGATCCTGTCGGGCGGTCCAGGTCGCGGGGGCGCGGCGCGGATGGCGGCGCGGGCGGCCTTGCGCATCGGCGCCGGGCTGGTGACGCTGGCCTGCCCCGGTGCCGCGCTGACCGAAAACGCCGCGCGGCTGGATGCGGTGATGTTGCGCGAGGTGGACACCGCCGACACCCTGGCCGCGCTGCTGGACGACCGCCGCATCACCGCGCTTGCCCTTGGCCCCGGCCTTGGGCTGGACCGCGCCCGCGATCTGCTGCCGATCGCCTTGGCCGCGCGCCGCGCGACGGTTCTGGATGCCGATGCGCTGACCGCCTTTGCCGATGCCCCCGACCGGCTGTTTGCCGCGCTGCACCCCGATTGCGTGCTGACGCCCCATGCGGGCGAATTCGCGCGGCTGTTCCCCGATCTCAACCTGTGCGACAGCCTTGCCGCGACCCGCGCGGCCGCCGCCCGCGCGGGCTGCACCGTGCTGCTGAAAGGCCCCGCGACGATCATCGCCGCGCCCGATGGCGCGACGCAGATCAATGCCGCCGTCTATGCCGACGCCGCCCCCTGGCTGGCCACCGCCGGATCGGGCGACGTGCTCGCCGGGATCATCACTGGCCTGCTGGCCCGGGGCTGTCCGGTGTCAGAGGCCGCAGCCCAAGGCGCCTGGATGCACGCCGCCGCCGCCCGCGCCTTCGGCCCCGGCCTGATCGCCGAAGACCTGCCCGACCAGATCCCGGCGGTCCTGCGCGCCCTTGGGCTTTAGGGCGCATTTTGCCACTCGCATCGCCCCCGCAACCTTGCTAGAACGGCGCGGATTTGGCGTCCCCCGGCCCGGGGGGTGTCTTTGAACATGCGGGTGTGGCGAAATTGGCAGACGCACCAGATTTAGGTTCTGGCGCCGCAAGGCGTGGGGGTTCAAGTCCCTCCACCCGCACCACGATGAATGAAAAGGAAACGCCCATGCAGGTCACCGAGACCCTGAACGAAGGCCTCAAACGCGGCTACAAGATCACCCTGCCCGCCGCCGAACTGGACGCGCAGGTCACCGCCAAGCTGAACGAGATCCAGCCCGAGGTCGAGATCAAGGGCTTCCGCAAGGGCAAGGTGCCGATGGCCATGCTGCGCAAGCAGTTCGGTCAGCGCGTCCTGGGCGATGCGATGCAGGAAGCCATCGACACCGCGTTGCAGGGCCATTTCGAAAAGACCGGCGACCGCCCGGCGATGCAGCCCAAGGTCGAAATGGACGGCGGCGAAACCTGGAAAGAGGGCGACGACCTGATCGTCAACGTCTCTTATGAAGCCCTGCCCGCGATCCCCGATTTCGACGCCGCCAGCCTGAAACTGGAACGCCTGGTCGTCGAACCCGAGGAAACCGCCGTGACCGAGGCGCTGGACCGCCTGGCTGAAGGCGCGAAAACCTTTGAGGCCAAGAAGAAAGGCACCAAGGCCAAGTCCGGCGATCAGGTCGTGATCGACTTCATCGGCCGCATCGACGGCGAAGCCTTTGAAGGCGGCGCAGGCGAAGGCTATCCGCTGGAACTGGGTTCGGGCAGCTTCATCCCCGGCTTTGAAGACCAGCTGATCGGCGCGAAGGCCGGCGACAAGGTTGACGTGACCGTCAGCTTCCCCGCCGAATATGGCGCGCAGCATCTGGCCGGCAAGGAAGCCGTGTTCGAATGCACCGTGCATGAGGTCAAGGCCCCCGCCAAGGCCGAGCTGAACGACGATCTGGCCAAGCGTTTCGGCGCCGAGGATCTGGACGGGCTGAAGGCCCAGGTCAAGGACCGCATCGGCGCCGAATACAAGGGTGCGGCCCGCGCCGTGCTGAAGCGCGCGCTGCTGGATGAGCTGGACAAGGCCGTCAGCTTCGACCTGCCCCCCAGCCTGGTCGAGGCCGAAGCCCATCAGATCGCCCATTCGCTGTGGCATGAGGAACACCCCGAGGTTCACGACCACAACCACGGCAACATCGAAACCACCGATGAGCACAAGAAACTGGCCGAACGCCGCGTGCGTCTGGGCCTGCTTCTGGCCGATATCGGCACCAAGGCCGATGTCGCCGTGACCGATGCGGAAATGACCCAGGCGGTGATGATGCAGGCCCGCCAATATCCGGGCCAGGAACGCCAGTTCTTTGAATTCGTTCAGAAGAACCCGCAGATGCAGCAGCAGCTTCGGGCGCCGATCTACGAAGACAAGGTGGTGGATCACATCCTGGGCCTGGCAAAGGTCAGCGACAAGTCGGTCTCCAAGGACGATCTGGAAAAAGCCATCGAGGCTTTGGACGAAATGTGATCACCGGCCAGTCCGGCTGATCGAAAGGCCGCCCTTCGGGGCGGCCTTTTTCGTCTTAGACCAACGGGGCGGTCAGCGCCGCGACCTCGGCGCCCCCAAGCCGCCTGCGCAGCGAAAGCCGTGGCAGCGATGACCGCAACGGGCCTCGATCAAGGCCAGCCACGCGTCCCAGCGCCGACCGACCGCGCCCCCATGACCGGCCTGCGCTCTCTGCCGGATCCCGCCGATCGACGCGATGGTTCGGGGCCGGATGGTGACGCCCGATCTGTTCGACATGGCCGGAACATGTCGCGGCAACGGCGTCACCCGGGCGTCGCCGGCAGCCGCCAGTTGACGCTGCCCGCCTGACCCGGCGCAGCAAAAAAGGCGGGACAACCGCCCCGCCCTTTCTTTCTTGACCAAATACGCTGGGGGTCCGGGGGCAAAGCCCCCGGCTTCTCCTCAGGCCTTGCCCTTGTAGATATCGACCAGCTTGCCCAGCATCGCCAGCGCATCCTCGCGCGAGCGTTGGAAGCTGTTGCGGCCGATGATCGACCCGTTGCCGCCGCCATCGCGGATGGCGCGCGCGTCGTCATACACGGCATCGGCGCCCTTGGCCGCCCCGCCCGAGAACACGATCAGGCGACGGCCGTTGAAACTGGCCTGCACGCAATGCTTCACCCGCGCGGTCAGGTCGGAAATATCAATCTTTTCCTTGTCATAGACCTTCTTCGCCTCACCCTGCATCAGGTGGTCGGTCGACAGCTTGATCTTGATGATATGCGCGCCCAAAAGCGCCGCGATATGGGCGGCATAGGCGCCCACGTCGATCGCCGTTTCGCCATCCTTGGTCACAGCCTCGCCGCGCGGATAGGACCAGATCACGGTCGCCACGCCCTTGCTGGCGGCCTCGCGGCGCATCTCGACGATTTCCTCGAACATGTCCAGCGCCATGTCGGAACCGGGATAGATGGTGAAGCCGATGGCCGCGCAGCCCAGACGCAGCGCATCATCGACCGAGGCGGTCACCGCCTGGTTCTTGCCCGCCGTGTCCGACATCAGGCTGTTGGCGCTGTTGACCTTCAGAATCGTCGGGATCTGCCCGGCGAAGGTGTCGGCGCCCGCCTCCAGCGGACCCAGCGGCGCGGCATAGGCCGACAGGCCCGCGTCGATCGCCAGCTGGTAATGATAATGCGGATCATAGCCCGCGGCGTTCGGGCCAAAGCTGCGCGCCGGGCCATGTTCAAAGCCCTGATCCACCGGCAGGATGATCATCTTGCCGGTGCCGCCCAGCTTGCCCTCCATCAGCATCCGGCACAGGTTGGCCTTCACGCCGGGGGTTTCACCCTCGTAATTGGCAAGGATTTTCTGAACGATCTTCGACGCGCGCATGGGCTGCCCTCCGACATAAGAATGATAGGGGCGGTTTAGCCGCAGCGCAGCGCGCCGACAACATTGGTGTCGCTAACGGTCGCGTTTTCGCCACAGCCAGCCGGTCACGCGGGCCACGATGGTCTTTGGCCCCAGATGTGTGGCCCAGACGGTCAGGCGGTTGCGCCAGCCGGGGATCAGCACCGCCCGGCCCGCCATCATCGCCGCCCATCCGGCCCGCGCCACCGCATCGGCCCCGACTACCGGATGCAGCGCCAAAAGCCGCACCGCGCCAACGCCCGCGCGGTCAAAGAAACGGGTGCGCATCGGGCCGGGGCACAAAGCCGTCACGCTGACGCCGCTGCCGCGCAATTCGTCGCGCAAGGCATGGCTTAGCGACAGCACATAGGCTTTTGACGCATGATAGCTGGCCAGCCCCGGCGCCGGACCCCAGGCCGCGATCGAGGCCACCGTCATGATCCGCCCCGCCCCCTGCGCGCGCATCACCCCCGCCGCCAGCCCCACCAGCCGGGTCAGCGCGGTGATGTTGACGCCGATCACCTCGGCCTCGCGCGGCCAGCCGCCGCCCTGATCGTCACCGATCATCCCCGACCGGCCAAGCCCCGCATTGGCGATCACCGCCGCCAGCGGGCGACAGCCTGCTGCCGCCTGCCACAGATCGTCGGTGCCGCCGGGATCGGCCAGGTCCACCTCATGCGTGGCCACCACCACGCCCGCCTCCGCCGACAAAACCGCGCCGGTCGCAGCGATGCCGCTGCCGGGGCGATCCGACAGCATCAGCCGGTGGCCAGCCTGCGCCGCCACCCGCGCCAGTTCCAGCCCAAGGCCGGAGCCGGCGCCGGTGATCAGCACCCAGCCGCGATCAGCGGTCATCCATCAGCACCGCGACGCCGGGCAGCTCCTTGCCCTCCATCCATTCCAGGAACGCCCCCCCGGCGGTCGAGATATAGCTGAAGCGCGCCGCAGCCCCCGCCTTGTTCAGCGCCGCCACCGTGTCGCCGCCACCGGCAACCGAGATCAGGCTGCCCTCGGCGGTCAGTTCCGCGGCCTTTTCCGCCGCCGCATTGGTCGCGGCGTCAAAGGGCGCGATTTCAAAGGCGCCCAGCGGGCCGTTCCAGATCAGCGTGCGGCAGGTCTCGAACACCCGCGCGATGGAGGCGACGGTCTGGGGGCCAGCATCAAGGATCATCGCGTCGGCCGGGCAGGCATCGGCGGGCACCACCTCATGCGCGGCACCGGCCTTGAACTCGCGCGCCACCACCACGTCGATGGGCAGATGGATCGTGCAGCCCGCGGCCTCGGCCTTGCCCAGGATCTCGCGCGCGGTATCGGCCATGTCGCGTTCGGCCAGCGATTTGCCGACGTCGATCCCCTGCGCCACCAGGAAGGTGTTGGCCATGCCGCCGCCGATCACCAGATGATCGACCTTGGCCACCAGATTGCCCAGAAGATCCAGCTTGGTCGAGACCTTGGCCCCGCCGACCACGGCGCAGACCGGACGTTCGGGCTGGCCAAGGGCTGCCTCCAGCGCCTTCAACTCGGCCGCCATCAGCCGACCGGCCGCGGCGGGCAGCACCCGCGCCAGCCCCTCGGTCGAGGCATGTGCCCGGTGCGCCGCCGAAAAGGCGTCGTTCACATAGATCTCACCCAGGGCAGCCAGACTGGCGGCCAGCATCTCGTCGTTCTTTTCCTCGCCCTTGTGGAAACGGGTGTTTTCCAGCAGCACGACATCACCCGGCTTCATATCCATCACCGCGCGCTTGGCGGGGGCGCCGATGCAATCCTCGGCAAAGGTCACGCTTTGCCCCAGGGCGCTTTCCAGGGCGGGCAGGATCGGGCGCAGGCTGTATTCGGGGTTCGCCTCGCCCTTGGGGCGACCGAAATGCGCCATCAGCACCGGCTTGCCGCCCTTGGCCTGAATGTCCTTGATCGTCGGCACGATCTTGTCGATGCGGGTGGTGTCGGTGACCTGGCCGCCCTCGACCGGCACGTTCAAATCCACCCGGACCAGCACCACCTTGCCGTCCATGTCCATGTCGTCGATCGTCTTCCAGGCCATCGGGCACTCCTGTCAAAATGTTGTGCCCTTTTGACTCCAGGATCACCGGCCCGTCAACGCTGCGGAAGTCGCAGATCGGCGGGTTTTCTGCCGCATCGCCCGACAGGGGGTTTTCCTTCGCCCCGCCAGCCCCTACCTTGGCCCCAAACCAAGCGAGGACCAGATGGCCGAAATCAAAGACCCCGAAAACACCATCATCCTGACCCTGAAGGATGGCGATGTGGTGATCGAACTCATGTCGGATGTGGCACCGCTGCACAGCGCGCGCATGAAGGAACTGGCGCGGCGCGGCGATTACGACAACGTGGCCTTTCACCGCGTGATCAACGATTTCATGGCGCAGACCGGCGATGTCGAACATGCGAACATGGAAAAGGACTATAACCCCCGTCGCGCCGGGACCGGCGGGTCGGACCTGCCCGACCTGAAGGCCGAGTTCTCGCGCATTCCGCATTCGCGCGGCACCCTGGGCGCGGCGCGGTCGCAGAACCCGAACTCGGCCAACAGCCAGTTCTTCATCAACTTCAAGGACAATGACTTCCTGAACGGCCAGTATACCGTTTACGGCCGCGTCATCGAAGGCATGGAACATGTCGACAAGATCGCCCGCGGCGAGCCGCCGGCCAATCCCGATCGCATCATCAAGATGAAGGTGGCAGCCGATGTTCAATAAATCCCTGATGGCGGCGGCGGTGGCCGCAATGATCGCGGGCCCGGCCTTGGCGCAGCCCGCCGATGGCCCCGGCCCGAATGTCGTGATCGAGGTGGCAGGCGCCGATGGCGCGGCCAAGGGCAAGGTCGTCATCGACCTGGCCAGTGACAGCGCGCCGAACCACGCCGCGCGCATCGTCGAGCTGGCCAAGGGCGGCGCCTATGATGGCGTCGTCTTTCACCGCGTGATCGACGGTTTCATGGCGCAGACCGGCGACGTGCAATATGGCAAGAAGGACGGCAATACCGCGATGGCCGGCATGGGCGGGTCCGACCTGCCCGATCTGAAGGCCGAGTTCTCGAACCGCAGCTTCGCGCGCGGCATCGTCGGCATGGCGCGGTCGGCCGACCCGGATTCGGCCAACAGCCAGTTCTTCATCATGTTCGCCCCCGCCCCGCATCTGGACGGCCAATACACCGTCGTCGGTCATGTGCTTGAAGGGATGGAGGTGATCGACGCCGTTAAAAAGGGTGATGCCGCCGCCAATGGCAGCGTCGAGGCCCCCGACTACATGGCCAAGGTCACGGTCGCGGACTAAGCGCCGCTTGCGTATTTGGACAAGGAAGAAGGGGGCCTTGCGCCCCCTTTTTCATCTGCGGTGCTGCTGCGGCGGTCGTCAGATCCCCGCCACAAGCGCCGCCAGGGCGATCAGCGCCGGGATTGCCTGCACATAAAGGATACGGCGGCTGACGGTTGCCGCACCGTAAAGCCCGGCCAGTCCCACGCAGATCAGGAAGAAGGCCACGACATCGCGGCCCCCCTGCCCCTGCCACAGGCCCCAGATCAGACCGGCGGCCAGAAAGCCGTTGTAAAGCCCCTGATTGGCCGCCATCACCCGCGTCCGTTCCGCCAGACCCGCGTCAATCCCGAAGGCCGCGCGGGTGCGGGGATGGGTCCAGCGGAACATCTCAAGCCACAGGATATAGATGTGCAGCGCGGCGATCAGCGCGGCCAGGGTGGCGGCGACCACCTCAGGCCGCCTTCAGCCGGTCCTCGACCATGCCGACATACCAGCTTGACCCGAACGGGATCGCGGCATCGTCGAAATTATAGGCCGGGTGATGGACATGGGCCGTGTCGCCGTTGCCGACAAAGATATAGGCGCCGGGGCGTTCGTTCAGCATGTAGCTGAAATCCTCGCCGCCCATCAGCGGCTGCATGGTCAGATCGACCTGCCCGCCCGACACCTGATCGGCCACCGCCGCCGCCCATTCGGTCGCCTGCGGATCGTTCATCGTCACCGGATAGCCGCGTTCGTAAACGACATCGGCGCGCCCGCCCATCATCGCGGCGGTGCCGGTGGCGATCTCGGTCACGCGGGCCTCCAGCAGGTCGCGCACCTCGGGGGCGAGCGACCGGCAGGTGCCGCGCAGAACCACGGTCTGCGGGATCACGTTGTGCGATTCGCTTTCCGGCCGGAACGTGCAGACCGAGATCACGCCGTTCTTCAGAGGGTCCAGGTTGCGCGCGACAACCGATTGGAACGACACGACAATCTGACTGGCGATCAGGATCGGGTCGATGCAGTCATGGGGTTTTGCCGCATGGCCGCCCTTGCCGGTGATGGTGATGGTGAACTGGTCCGCGGCCGCCATCATCGCGCCGGGGCGGATGGCGAAGCTGCCGACCGGGATGCCGGGCATGTTGTGCATGCCGTAGACCTCATCAATGGCGAAACGGTCGATCAGGCCGTCCTCGACCATGACGCGACCGCCGCCGCCGCCCTCCTCGGCGGGCTGGAAGATGACCACGGCGGTGCCATCGAAATTGCGCGTCTCGGCCAGGTATTTCGCCGCGCCCAGCAGCATCGCGGTATGGCCGTCATGGCCGCAGGCATGCATCTTGCCCGGCGTTTTCGAGGCGTAATCCAGCCCGGTCGCCTCATGAATGGGCAGCGCGTCCATATCGGCGCGCAGGCCGATGGTGCGGCCGCTGGTGTTGGTGCGGCCGCGGATCACGCCGACGACGCCGGTGCGGCCCAGCCCCGTCACCACCTCGTCGCAGCCGAAGGATTTCAGCAGTTCCTCGACCCGACCCGCGGTGCGGTGGACGTCGAACAGCAATTCGGGATGTTCGTGAAAATCGCGCCGCCAGGCGGTGATTTCGGGCAGAAGTTCGGCAAAGCGGTTCTTGACGGGCATGATCTACCTTTGGTTAGCGGGCGCGGGCGGCCGATCGGGGCCGCGTGCGACGGATGGGTGACAGCCTAGGGGCAAAGCCCGCGCCCCGGCAAGGGCGGGCCGGGGACACCGACATTTCGCCAATGCCGCCCGGCTTTCCCCCGCCAGATCGCCCGATCGCATCGTCATTCTGCCCGTGCCCACGCACTTGTGTTGTGGGGCGAATCCGCTAACCTGCCGCAAAGATCGCGCCCCACCGGCACACCGCAGGCAGCGCGAACAAGAAAAGACACGTCCAACCGGGGGGTTAATCGCATGGATGATGGGCCGACGCCCGTCCTGTCCGTTCAGGGCCTGAAGACGGTTTTCCACACCCGCGGCGGCGAAGTTCACGCCGTCAATGATGTCAGCTTTGACCTTGGTCCCGGCGAATTGCTGGGGGTGGTGGGCGAATCGGGGTCGGGCAAATCGGTCACGATGATGTCGCTGATCCGCATCCTGCCCGAACCCCCGGCCGAGATCCGCGAGGGCGCGGTGATGTTCCAGGGCCTGAACCTGCGCACCGCCACGCCCGCGCAACTGCGCGCCATCCGAGGCCCCGGGGTGGGCTTCATCTTTCAGGATCCGATGACCAGCCTGAACCCGGTCTTTACCGTGGGTTATCAGCTACGCGAACCGCTGATGAAGCACATGGGCATGGGCAAGAAACAGGCCAATGCCCGCGCCCGCGAATTGCTGGAACTGGTCGGCATTCCCGATGCCGAACGCCGACTGAAGGATTACCCACACCAGTTTTCCGGCGGGATGCGGCAGCGGGTGATGATCGCTATCGCGCTTGCCTGCGACCCCAAGGTGCTGATCGCGGATGAGCCGACCACGGCGCTGGACGTGACGATCCAGGCGCAGATTCTGGAACTGGTCAAGGAACTGCGGCACAAGCTGGGCATGGCGATCATCTGGATCACGCATGATCTGGGCGTGATCGCGGGCATCGCCGACCGGGTGATGGTGATGTATGGCGGCCAGGTGGTCGAGATCGGCCCGGTGCGCGATCTGTTCCACATGCCGCGCCATCCCTATACGCGGGCACTGCTGAAGACCGTGCCCTCGGTTCGCGGTGAACGCGCGGCCAAGCTGAATGTCATTCAGGGCCAGCCGCCGATCCTGTCGGGCGCGCCGCGCGCCTGCCCTTTCCGCGACCGCTGCGAATACCGCTTTGCCGCCTGCGACCTGGCCAATCCGGGGCTGGTCACGGTCGGGCCTGCGCATCGCGCCGCCTGCTGGTGGGATTTCGACACCGACAGTCCGCGTGCGGATGCGCCCACAGCCGACATGCCCACAGCCGAGGTGGCCCATGCTTGACCAAGGCAACCGCGACAGCCGCCGCCCGCTGGTCGATGTGCGCGGGCTGAAGATGTATTTCCCGATCACCGCCGGGGTGTTCCGGCGCAAGGTCGGTGATGTGAAGGCGGTCGATGACGTCTCATTCTCCATCTATCAGGGCGAGACATTGGGCCTGGTCGGTGAATCCGGCTGTGGCAAGTCGACCACCGGTCGCGCCATCCTGCGGCTTTACGAACCCACCGCCGGATCGGTGGAAATCGACGGCACCGACATCCTGGCCGCCCGCCCCGGCCCGCTGCGGCAGTTGCGCACCAGGATGCAGATGGTGTTTCAGGATCCGCAGGCCAGCCTGAACCCGCGCATGACCGTGGCCGAGATCATCGGCGAACCTTTGGCCGAACATACCGATCTGGACCGCAGCGCCCGGCTGGCGCGCGTGCTGGAACTGATGGATCAGGTCGGGCTGAACCGCCGCTTTGCCAACCGCTATCCGCATGAGTTTTCGGGCGGCCAGCGTCAGCGCATCGGCATCGCGCGCGCCCTGGCGCTGAACCCGCGCTTCATCGTCTGCGACGAGCCGATCGCGGCGCTGGATGTCTCGATTCAGGCGCAGGTGGTCAACCTGCTTGAGGAGTTGCAGGATCGGCTGGGGCTGACCTATCTGTTCATCAGCCACGATCTGTCGATGGTGCGCCATATCGCCGACCGCGTGGCGGTGATGTATCTGGGCAAGATCGTCGAACTGGCGCCGCGCGACGGGCTTTATGGCGCGCCGCTGCATCCCTATACCGTGGCGCTGCTCTCGGCCGTGCCCGAACCCGACCCCGATACCGAGGCGACGCGTCGCCACATCATCCTGCAAGGCGACGTGCCCAGCCCCGCGAACCCGCCCAGGGGCTGCAACTTCTGCACCCGCTGCCCGCGCGTCATGGACATCTGCAAAAGCGTCGAGCCAGAGTTCCTTGAGGTCGCGCCGGGCCGCTTTGTCGCCTGCCATCTGCATTCACAACCGACCGCGGGCGAAACCGCGGCACCCCACCCCACCCATCAACCGGGAGCCTGAGATGAAACTGAAAACCGCCCTTCTGGGGGCCGCCGCCACGCTGGCCTTCGCGCCCGCCGCTTTCGCCGAACGCGGCAGCGATGGCGAAGTGCGCATCCTGTATTCGCAAGCCGTCTCGACGATGAACGCCTATCTGTCCTCGGGCACCAAGGATGTCGAGGTCGGCAGCCTGGTTCTGGAACCGCTGGCCGGTTTCGACGAAAAGGGCAATGTGATCCCGCGTCTGGTCAGTGAAATCCCGTCGCGCGAAAATGGCGGCATTTCCGAGGATCTGAAAACGATCACCTGGAAGATCACCCCCGGCCTGAAATGGTCGGATGGCAGCGATTTCACCGCCGATGATGTGGTGTTCACCGCGCAATACTGCATGGACCCGGCCGGTGGCTGCGCCCAGCTTGCGCGCTATGAAGGCGTCGACAAGGTCGAAGCCGTCGATCCGCTGACCGTCAAGGTGACGTTCAAGGATCCGAAACCCAACCCGTTCATGGCCTTTGTCGGCGCCACCTCGCCGATCCTGCAAAAGGCGCAATTCGCCAATTGCCTGGGGGCTGCGGCGTCGACCTGCACCGATCAGAACTTCAAGCCGATCGGCACCGGTCCGTTCATGGTGACCGAGTTCCGCACCAATGACACGGTGCAGCTGGCCGCCAACCCGAACTATCGCGACCCGGCGAAACCGGCCTTTGCCACGGCGCTTGTCAAGGGCGGCGGCGATGCGGCGGGGGCTGCGCGCGCGGTGATGGAAACGGGCGAGTTCGATTATGCCTGGAACACCCAGATCAGCCCCGAGATTCAAGAGCAGATGAAAGCCGGCGGCAAGGGCCAGTTCGTCACCGCCTTCGGCACGCTGGTCGAACGGATCGAGATGAACATGACCGATCCCGACCCGGCCCTGCCCGAGGGCGAGCGCTCGACCACCAAGCATCCGCACCCGATCCTGTCGGATTTCAAGGTACGCAAGGCGCTGTCGATGGCCATTGACCGTCAGACGCTGGTCGATGTCGGCTATGGCGTCGCCGGTCGCGCGACCTGCAACCTGGTCCCCGCGCCCGAGATGTTCGCATCCGACAACACCGACTGCCTGAAGCAGGACATGGAAGGCGCCAAGGCGCTGCTGGAGGAAGCCGGCTGGACCGTGGGCGCCGATGGCATCCGCGAAAAGGACGGCCGCAAGCTGAAGCTGCTCTATCAGACCTCGGTCAACGCCGTTCGTCAGGACTTCCAGGCGGTCATCAAGCAGTGGTGGAACGAACTGGGCGTCGAGGTCGAGCTGAAGTCGGTCGACGGCGGCGTGTTCTTTGGCGGTGACGCGGGTTCGCCCGACACCTTCCAGAAGTTCTATGCCGATGTCGAAATGTATGCCAACAACTTTGACGGCACCGACCCGGAACCTTATCTGGCGCAATACACCTGCGACAAGGCGCCCGGCCCCGAAAGCCAGTGGCAGGGCGAGAACGTGAACCGTTTCTGCGACCCGGCCTATGACGCCATGGTCAAGGAACTGGGCGTTACCGCCGACATGGCCAAGCGCGGCGAGATCGCCAAAAAGCTGAACGACATGCTGACCAAGGACTCAATGACCGTCGTGCCGCTGGTCGACCGTGGCCGTCTGTCGGCGCATTCCAACACCCTGGGCGGCGTCGTGCTGAACACCTGGGACAGCGAGCTGTGGAACGCTTCGGACTGGTTCCGGGTGAAGTGATCCGAACCGGGGCCGCCTGTCGCGGGCGGCCCCATCCTTTTCATTGATTTTATGCCCCGAGGTTGCCATGACCCTTTCCGCCCGCCCCTCCGCCCCGATCCGCCGCCTGGTGCTGGGCGCTGCCGGGATGCTGATGTGCAGCGGCGCGGCCTGGGCCGAACGTGGCAGCGACGGCGATCTGCGCATCCTTTACTGGCAGGCGCCGACCACGCTGAACCCCTATATCTCGACCGCGAACAAGGATGTGGATGCGGCCTCGCTGGTGCTTGAACCGCTGGCGGGCATTGCCGATGACGGCAGCCTGTATCCGCGTCTGGCCGAGCAGATCCCGACGCTGGAAAACGGCGGCATCGCCCCCGATTTCACCGCGATCACCTGGAAGCTGAAGCCCGGCATCCTGTGGTCTGACGGCAGCCCGCTGACGGCGAGCGATGTGGTCTTTACCGCCGATTACTGCATGGCCGAGGGGTTCGGCTGCGCCTCTGCCGCGCGTTTTGCGGGCATCAAGGAGGTTCAGGCGCTGGACGACCTGACCGTCAAGATCACCTTTGAGGCCCCGAAATACGCGCCGTATCAAGCCTTTGTCGGATCGCGCGTGCCGGTGATCCAGGCCGCGCAATTCGCGGATTGTGTGGGCGCGGCGGGGGTCAGTTGTTCGACGCAGAACTTTGGTCCGCTAGGCACCGGTCCCTTTGTGGTGGACGCGTTCCGCCCCAATGATGTGGTCACGCTGTCGGCCAATGCGCAATACCGCGACGCGGCCAAGCCCGCCTTTGCCAAGGTCACGCTGAAAGGCGGCGGCGATCCCACCGGGGCCGCGCGTGCCGTGCTGGAGACCGGCGAATATGACTTTGCCTGGAACCTGCAAATCGCCCCCGAAGTGCTGGCCCAGATGGAGGCCGCGGGCAAGGGCAAGACCCTGGTCAGCATGGGCACCTGGGTCGAGCGGATCGAGCTGAACCAGACCGACCCCTCGGCCAGCCTGCCCGAGGGCGAGCGGTCCACCCTGGCCCATCCGCATCCGTTCCTGACCGATCCGGCGGTGCGTCAGGCGCTGTCGATGGCGATCGACCGCCAGATCCTGACCGAGATCGGCTATGGCGCGGCGGGCCGTGCGACCTGCAACATCGTGCCCACGCCCGAGGCTTATGTCTCGGCCGACAACACCGCCTGCCTGACGCAGGATGTCGAGGGCGCGAAAAAGCTGCTGGATCAGGCGGGCTGGCTGCCCGGCCCCGACGGCATCCGCGTCAAGGATGGGATGCGGCTGAAGCTGCTGTTCCAGGCCTCGGTCAACTCGGTCCGGCAGGATTTCCAGGCGCTGATCAAGCAATGGTGGGCCGATATCGGCGTCGAGACCGAGCTGAAGCAGATCGACGGATCGGTGTTCTTCGGCGGCGATCCGGGTTCGCCCGACACGATGCAAAAGCTGTATGCGGACGCGCATATGTATGCCAACAGCTTTGACAATCCCGATCCCGAAGCCTTCATGTCGAACCTGACCTGCGCGCGCATTCCGACGCCTGCGACGCAATGGGCGGGCAACAATTTCGCGCGCTATTGCGACCCGGCCTATGACGCCAAGGTCGATCAGTTGCGCCAGACCGCCGATCCCGCCACCCGTCAGGCGCTGGTCAAGGATCTGAACCTGATGGCCACGCGCGACAGCAATGTGATCCTGCCGTTGGTGCATCGCGGCATGGTCGCCGCCCATGCCAATAGCCTTGCGGGCGTCTTGCCGAATGCCTGGGAAAGCAACCTGTGGAACATCCAGGATTGGAGCCGCGCGAAGTGACCCGTAACCCGTTGCCCATCGGACCCCTGCCATGCTGACCTTTGTGCTGCGCCGCCTGCTGCTGGCGATCCCGACGCTGCTGTTCATCTCGCTGGTGATCTTCCTGTTGCTGGAACTGTCGCCGGGCGATCCGTTGGGCGACGTCCCGCTGACCGTCCCGCCCGAGGTGAAAGAGCGGATGCGCCAGGCGCTTGGCCTGGGCGATCCCTGGTATGTGCGCTATGTGCTGTGGCTGCGCCAGTTCTTCTGGGTGGAACCCCTGAACGGCATCGATGCGATCTTCGGCACCACCTATGCCGAGGGGATGCAGCGCATCATCAGCTTCCAGACCCGCGCGCCGGTGTTCCAGACCATCGCCGAGCGCCTGCCCCAGACCATGACTGTGGTGGGCTTTTCCTATCTTCTGGGCATCGCCATCGCGCTGCCGATCGGCATCTATTCGGCCTATCGGCAGTATAGCTGGTTCGACCAGTTGGGGACGTTCATCTCGATGGTCGGGTTTTCGCTGCCGACCTTCTTCACCGGGGTGCTGTTGATCGTCATCTTCTCGGTCAAGCTGCAATGGTTCCCGTCGATCTACGACACCACGCTGAAGGTCACCGACTGGGCCAGTTTCACCAAGCAGGTCAAGCAGATGGTGCTGCCGGTCACGGTGCTGGCGCTGTATAACGCGGCGATCATCAGCCGCTATATGCGCGCGTCCATGCTGGACAATCTGGGCCAGGATTACGTCCGCACCGCCCGCGCCAAGGGCATGACCGAAAAGGTGGTGGTGCTCAAGCACGTGCTGCGCAACAGCCTGATCCCGGTGGTGACGGTGCTGGCCCTGGGCGTGCCCGCGATCTTTGGCGGCGCGATCATCACCGAACAGGTGTTCAAGGTGAATGGCCTGGGCCAACTGCTGATCCTGGCGATCCATGGCAATGACCTGCCGATGGTGCTGACGCTGACCTTCATCTTTGCCATCCTGATCGTCGTTTTCACCCTGATCGCCGACATCCTGTATGGCGTGCTTGACCCGCGGATCCGTTATGACTGATCGCTTTTCCCCCCGTTTCGATCCGCTGCCCGAGGCTTTGGCGAATGCCCCCGTCCCCGAGGCCGCCCAGCCCGTCAGCGCCGCCAATCTGGCCGGGCCGCGCAGCCCCTGGGCCGATGTCTGGGATCAGTTCACCCGCCACCGGGGCGCGATGATCGCGCTTGTGGTGTTCGTGGCAATCATCCTGTTCGTGCTGATCGGCCCGCGGATCTGGACGGTCGATCCGACCTATGTCGACATTCTGGGCCGCAACAAGGGCTTCACCGCCAAGCATCCCTTGGGCACCGATCAGTTGGGCCGCGACATGCTGGCGCGGCTGATGGTCGGCGGGCGCGTCTCGCTGGCGGTGGGCATCACCGCCATGGCCATCGCCATCACCTTTGGCGCGATGGTCGGCGTCATGGCCGGGTTCTTCCGCCGCCTTGACGGGCCGCTGATGCGGCTGACCGAACTGTTCCTGGCGCTGCCGCTGCTGCCGCTTCTCTTGCTGATGGTCACGCTGTTCCGCGAACCCTTGTCGCGCAGCTTCGGCCCCGGCCTGGGGGTGTTTCTGCTGATCGTCACCGCCATCGGGCTGACCTCGTGGATGCAGACCGCCCGCGTCGTGCGCGGCGAGGTGCTGGCCATCAAGGAACGCGAATTCGTGCTTGCCGCCCGGTCGATCGGCACCCCTTCGCGCCGGTTGATCCTGCGCCATATCCTGCCCAACGTCATGTCGCCGATCATGGTCTCGGCCACGCTGGGCATCGCCAGTGCGATCATCACCGAAAGCGCGCTGTCGTTCCTGGGCCTCGGCTTTCCGCCGGATTTCCCGACATGGGGGCGCATCCTTTACGACGCGGTGGACCAGATCCAGCTTTACCCCTGGCGGGTGATCCTGCCCGGCATCGCCATCTCGCTGACGGTGCTGTCGGTGAACTATATCGGCGACGGGCTGCGCGATGCGCTGGACCCGCGCATCCGGGGGCGCTAAGTCAGGCGCATGACAGCGCCTGACATCCTGTGCATCGGATCCGTCCTGTGGGACATCATCGGCCGCGCGCCCGTGCATATGCGGGCGGGCGCGGATGTGCCGGGGCGCATCACCCGGCTGCCGGGCGGCGTGGCGATGAACATCGCCATGACGCTGGCCCGGTTCGGGCTGCATCCGGCGGTGCTGTCGGCGGTCGGCCGCGACAGCCAGGGCAATGACCTGATCGCCGCCTGCGCGCCGTTGGGCGTCATCAGCGACTATGTCTATCGCAGCGACGACCTGCCGACCGACCGTTACATGGCGGTCGAGGGCGCCAATGGCCTGATCGCCGCGATTGCCGATGCCCATTCGCTTGAGGCGGCAGGCGCCAAGATCCTGCGCCCGCTGGCCGATGGCCGGCTGGGGTCGGCGGATGCGCCCTATCCCGGGCCGGTGGCGCTGGATGGCAACCTGACCGAGCAATTGCTGGCCGAGATCGCCACCTCACCCCTGTTCGCTGCCGCCGATCTGCGCGTGGCCCCCGCCAGCCCCGGCAAGGCCGAACGGCTGCTGGCGCTGATGACCCATCCGCGGGTGACCCTGTATGTGAACCTCGAGGAGGCTGGGCTTTTGTGCCAGACCACGTTCGAGGACGCGCCGACCGCCGCATCCGCATTGGTGGCGCGCGGCGCGCGGCGCGCACTGGTCACCGCAGGTGGCGCAACCGCCGCCGATGCCAGCCCGGATGGGCTGCTGACCGCCACTCCGCCTGCCGTCATGGTCACCCGCGTGACCGGGGCGGGCGATACCTTCATGGCCGCGCATGTCGTGGCCGAAATCCGCGGCGCAGGCCGCGAAACCGCGCTGGCCCGTGCGCTTGAGGCCGCGGCGCGCTATGTCTCGGGGGCTGCTGCCACATGAACCTTCCCATCGCCTTTTCATCCGAAGTCGCGACCGCCCTGGCCGAGGGCCGCCCGCTTGTCGTGCTGGAATCGACGATCATCACCCACGGGATGCCCTTTCCCGGCAATCTGGACATGGCGCGGTCAGTCGAGCAGACCATCCGTCAGGCCGGCGCAACCCCGGCCACCATCGCGGTGATCGGCGGCCAGATCCGCATCGGGCTTGAGGCGGGCGACCTGGACTGGCTGGCCCGTCAGACGGGGGCGCGCAAACTGTCGCGCGCCGATCTGGCGGCCTGCCTGGTGACCGGCGAAACCGGCGCGACGACGGTGGCCGCGACGATGATCTGCGCCCATCTGGCGGGGATCAAGGTCTTTGCCACCGGCGGCATCGGCGGCGTTCACAAGGGCGCGGAGACGAGCTTCGACATCTCTGCCGATCTTGAGGAACTGGCCCAGACCCCGGTGACGGTGGTCGCCGCGGGGGCCAAGGCGATCCTCGATCTGCCGAAAACCCTTGAGGTGCTGGAAACCCGTGGCGTTCCTGTGATCGCTTATGGCCAGGACGATTTCCCGGCCTTCTGGTCGCGCAGCTCGGGCCTGGCCGCGCCGATGCGCATGGACGACCCCGCCCAGATCGCGAGCGCCCATCTGATGCGCGCCCGCATCGGCCTGCCCGGCGGACAACTGGTCGCCAATCCGATCCCTGCCGCCGACGAAATCGCCGCCGAGACGCTGGCCCCCGTCATCGCGCAAGCCGTGTCCGAGGCCGAGGCGCAGGGCATCGGCGGCAAAGCCGTCACGCCGTTCCTTCTGTCGCGGATCTTCGATCTGACCGAAGGTGCCAGCCTGCGCGCCAATATCGCGCTGGTGCTGAACAACGCCCGCCTGGCCGCGCAAATCGCCGCCGCGCTGGTGGCGGCCGCACGGCTGTGAGTATTTGGGCAAAGAGGAAGCGCATATTTCCTCTTTGCCCCAAATACTCATCCGACCTGCGGATCAGCGCAGCCGCTTGATCAGGCTTGAGGTGTCCCAGCGGCCGCCGCCCATGCGCTGCACGTCCTTGTAGAACTGATCAACCAGCGCGGTGACCGGCAGGCTGGCGCCGATCTGGTCGCCGGTGGCCAGCACGATGCCCAGATCCTTGCGCATCCAGTCGACGGCAAAGCCGAAGTCGAAGCGGTCCTCGGCCATGGTGGCGTGGCGGTTGGCCATCTGCCACGAACCGGCGGCGCCCTGGCTGATGACCTCGACCAGTTGCGCGACGTCAAGGCCGGCCTTCTCGGCAAAGGCCAGCCCCTCGGACAGGCCCTGGACAAGGCCCGCGATGCAGATCTGGTTCACCATCTTGGCCAGTTGCCCGGCGCCGACATCGCCCATGCGACGGCAGATGCGGGCATAGGCGGCGATCACCGGCTCGGCCTTGGCGTAATCGGCATCAGACCCGCCGCACATGACCGACAGCACGCCCCCCTCGGCCCCCGTCTGCCCGCCCGAGACCGGCGCGTCGACATAGCCCAGTTCCAGATCGGCGGCGACAGCGGCCAGTTCGCGCGTGACCTGCGCCGACACGGTCGTGTGATCGACAAAGACCGCGCCCATGCCCATGCCGGCGAATGCGCCGTCCGCGCCGATGCACACCGCGCGCAGGTCATCGTCATTTCCGACGCAGGCCATCACGACATCCGCGCCCTCGGCTGCCGCGCGGGGCGTGGGCGCAGCCTGGCCTGCGTGGGACAAAAGCCAGCGGTCGGCCTTGCCCGGCGTGCGGTTATAGACCGTCACCTGATGCCCCGCCGCCGCCAGATGTCCGGCCATGGGAAAGCCCATCACGCCCAGCCCCAGAAATGCCACCTTTGCCATGACGTGATCCCTATCCCCGTTGTATCCATGCCCCTGCTGTCTTAGGAAACGCACAGCCGCCCCGTCAACACGCGCCCTACGACCGGACCCGCCCATGCCGACCCTTTTCAGATGGCTGTTGCGCCTTGCCGTCCTGTCGATCCTGCTGATCGTGCTGGCCGCCACCGCGCTGTGGTATTTCGCCAGCCGCTCGCTGCCCGAATACAACGCCAGCCATCCGGTCGCGGGCATCACCGCCCCGGTCGAGATCGTGCGTACCGCCGAGGCCGTGCCGCATATCTTTGGCGCCACAGACGGCGACGTGTTCTTTGCGCTTGGCTTTGCCCATGCCCAGGACCGGCTGTGGCAGATGGTGATGCTGCGGCGCACCGTGCAGGGCCGTCTGTCCGAGGTGATCGGCCCGGCCACGCTGAAAACCGATGAGATGATGCGCAGGCTTGATCTTTATCGGCTGGCCGGTGAGGCGGTGCCGGCCCAGGACGAAGCGACCCGTTCCGCGCTGGAGGCTTATGCCGCCGGGGTCAATGCCTGGATCGCGCGGGTCAATGCCGGGGCGCGCGGCCGCGGCGCGCCGGAATTGTTCCTGTTTTCCAATGAGATCGCCTATTGGCAGCCGCAGGATTCGCTGGCCATCCTGAAGCTGATGGCGTTTCAGCTGTCCGATCAGGCGGCAACCGATGTGCTGCGCGCCCGGCTGAACCGGCTGTCGCCCGACTGGCCGCGCGATCTGATGCCCGATGCGCCGAACATGCCCGGCGAGATGCAGGATCGTCAGATGCAGGGTCAAGGGCCAGCGGCGTTGCCCGCCTATGCCAGCCTGTTCGACACCGCCCTGCCCGCGCCTGGTCGCGCGGATGCGCCGCTGGCCGGGATGCTGCCGGGGGTTGCGGCCTCGAACGCCTTTGCCGCCGCGCCGCGCCGGTCGGCGGCGGGGGGCAGCCTGCTGGCCAATGATCCGCATCTGGGCCTTGGCGCGCCCTCGATCTGGTATCTGGCGCGGCTGGAGCTGGCCTCGGGCGGGGTGATCGGTGCGACGATACCGGGGATGCCCCTGATCCTCAGCGGGCGCAATGACCGGCTGGGCTGGGGGGTGACGGCGGCCTATGCCGATGATCAGGACGTGCTGATCGAGGAGGTCGACCCCGCCGATCCGGGCCGTTACCGCACGCCCGATGGCTGGAAGCCGTTTGTCAGCCGCCCATCCATCGTCACCATCAAGGATGCCGCGCCGGTCACGCTGACCCTGCGCTGGACCGACAATGGCCCGGTGCTGCCTGCGGGTGTGATGGGTCTGGGCGATGTGGTGCCGCCGGGTCATGTCGCCTCGCTGGCCTGGACGGCACTGTCGCCCAAGGACACCAGCATGTCCGCGGCCATGGCGCTGATGCGGGCGGGCAGTGTCGATCAGGCGGTGGCGGCGGGGGCCGGGGTGCTGGCGCCGGTCTTGAACCTGACGCTGGCCGACAAGGATGGCGTCGGTCTGGTGACGGTCGGCGCGTTGCCGCGCCGCGATCCGGGCCATCAGACCCAAGGCCGGATGCCCGCGCCGGGTTGGGTGGCGCAGAACCGCTGGCAGGGGGTGATGCCCACCGCCGACAATCCGCGCATCCTGACGCCCGCCAGCGGCGTGGTCGGCAACACGAACAACAAGATCGTCGACCACCCCTTTCCCGATCATGTGGGCTTTGCCTGGGGCGACACGCAGCGCATCCAGCGCCTTGACCGGTTGATGCAGATGCGCGAGGTCCACACCCGCGACAGTTTCATCGCCGCGCAACTGGATACCGTCAGCCCCGCCGCGCGCGGCCTGCTGCCCTTGGTCGGCGCCGATCTGTGGTTCACCGGCGAGCCTGCGCCCGAGGGCACGGCCGAGCGTCAGCGCCAACGCGCGCTGGAGCTGCTGGCCAACTGGGACGGCGAGATGAACGAGCATCTGCCCGAGCCGCTGATCTATGCCGCCTGGATGCGCGCGCTTCAGCACCGGCTGATCCGCGACGAGCTTGGCCCGCTGGCCGAGGATTTCACCCAGCTTCAGCCGCTGTTCATCGAACGGGTGTTCCGCAATGTCGATGGCGCGGGGCATTGGTGCGACATCATCCAGTCGGCCCCCATCGAGACCTGCAACGACATTGCCCGTCAGGCGCTGGATGCGGCGCTGCTGGATCTGGGCGCGCGGTTTGGCACCAATCTGACCAGTTGGCGGTGGGGCGATGTGCATGAGGCGCAGCAGGATCACCCGGTGCTGGGCCGGGTGCCGATGCTGGGCTGGCTGGTCAACATCCGGCAATCGATCTCGGGCGGGGATTTCACTTTGGCGCGCGGCCAGACGGCGGGAACGGGCGACAATCCGTTCCGCGCGGTGACGGCGGCGGGCTATCGCGGGGTCTATGATTTCGCCGATCCCGACAGTTCAGTGTTCATCATCTCGACCGGGCAATCGGGCCATCCGTTCAGCCGCCATTACGACGATCTGGCGGAATTGTGGCGGCGGGGCGATTACATCCCGATGTCGCTGGACCCCGATCTGGCGCGCGCCGGGGCCGAGGGGATCACCCGGCTGGTGCCCGAAGGGGCCGCCCCCGCCGCGCCCTGACCCGCCGCCTGCGCGGGTGGCGCGGGCGGATGGATAGATGGGCCAAGAAGAAAGCAGCAGCGTGGTGGGGCTGTCAGGGGCCGGCGGCCGGGTCAGCGCGGCAGGTCGGTGGGGGGCAACGGGTCAGCCTCAGCGCCTGCGCCGCCTGCCCCCATGCCAAGGCCCATGGCCATGCCGCCCCCGCCTGCGCCGCCAGCACCGCCGCCGCCGCCGCGACCGCCGCCACCCCGACTGCTGCCGCCGCTGCGCCCGCTGCCACCGCTGCCGGGGCGGGTCGGGCCTTGCAGCGGGATCGCCAGCCCCTGCGGGATCGGGTCCAGATCAAGCGCGCTTCGGATGAAATCGCGCAGGCTGGCGACCAATTGCGCGGTGGCGATGCGGCGTCCGGCGACAAGATCGCGGGCGGCCGCCTCGGCCAGGCGAACCTGGTCTTCGGTGCCCAGCAGAAGGATGTCGGACAGCGCCCCCTCGACCGCATCGCGGATGCGGCGGCTGCGGTCGCTGCCCAGATCGGCCTCATCTTCATCGCCCGCCGCGCGGGCCGTGGCGCGCAGGTCGCGCAGATGCGTGGGATCGACCGTCAGGCTGCCGGTGAACGACCCGCCCAGCGTCTTGTAGGCGGCGATCAGCACCTTCAGCCGTTCATTGATCTGCCGGTTGGCGCGTTCGCGGCGCTGCTGGATCGTCACCATCATCAGCACCCGCAGCCCGACGCCGATCAGCGTGATCAGCGCCAGCGTCAGGATCGTCGACAGCAGGCTGTGCCAGTTGCTCAGGTCCAGATTGCGCAGCATGAGGCCCCCTTTCGCGCGTCAACGCACGCGGGTGCGGCAGGGTTCAGTCGGCCCCGCCGAAAAGCGCCGCATATTCGCCCTGCTGGCGCGCGGTCCAGCGCAGGGTCAGGCGGTGGCCGGTCTCGGTTTCCCGCTCGTCCTGCACCACGCCCGCATCATGCAGCCACGCGCGCGCGCGGCCATCGGCAAAGGTCAGGTCGATCACCTGCACCCGGCGCGCGCCGTCGCGGGATTGTTCCAATTCGTCCAGCCGCGCCTCGATGGCCGCGACAAGGCCGGGCAGGCCCTGCCCCGTCACCGCGCTGACCGCCGCCACATCGCCGCGCCGCGCGTCGGTGGTCAGCAGCGCCGCGCGGGTCTCGGGCGACAGCGCGTCGATCTTGTTCCAGACCTCGATCAGCGCCACATCCTCATCGACGCCCAGACTTTCCAGGATGTCGCCCACGTCACCGGCCTGTTCCTCGGTCTCGGGGTGGGAAATGTCGCGCACATGCAGGATCAGGTCGGCCTCCAGCACCTCCTCCAGCGTGGCGCGGAAGGCGGCGACCAGTTCATGCGGCAGATCGCTGATGAAACCCACGGTGTCCGACAGGATCACCTTGCGCCCCGAGGGCAGCGTGAGGCCGCGCATCGTCGGATCCAGCGTGGCAAACAGCATGTCCTTGGCCATCACCTCGGCCCCGGTCAGGTGGTTGAACAGCGTCGATTTGCCGGCATTGGTATAGCCGACCAAGGCGACGATCGGGAACGGCACCTTGCGCCGCGCGGATCGGTGAAGCTCGCGCGTTTTCACCACCTTGGCCAGTTGCCGGCGCAGGCGGATCACCTGTTCGTCGATGGCGCGGCGGTCGGCCTCGATCTGGGTTTCGCCGGGGCCGCCGACAAAGCCGAAACCGCCGCGCTGCCGTTCCAGGTGGGTCCAGGCGCGCACCAGGCGACTGCGTTGATAGCTGAGCGCGGCCAGTTCCACCTGCAACACCCCTTCGCGGGTGCGGGCGCGGTCGGCGAAGATTTCCAGGATCAACGCGGTGCGATCCAGCAGTTTGACATCCCAGTGTTTTTCCAGATTGCGCTGCTGCACCGGTGTCACCGGGCCGTCGACCAGCACCAGGTCGATCTCGGCCTCGCGCAACTGCGCCCCGATTTCATCCAGCTTGCCGGTGCCGAACAGATGGCCCGGATGCGGGTCGCGCAGCCGCACGACCTCGGCGCCCTGAATGTCCAGATCGGGCAGCGCGGCGGCAAGCGCCACGGCCTCGGACAGGGCCAGGTCGGGGGCGCGGCGGGTGCGGCCATCGCGCAGATCGGGGTGGATCACAAAGGCGCGGGTCAGGGCCTTTGCGGTGTCATGCGCGCTCAATCGTCGCCTTCATAAAGGGTGATGGGCTGGCCGGGCATGATCGTGGAAATCGCGTGTTTATACACCAGTTGCGATTGGCCGTCGCGGCGCAGAAGCACGCAGAAATTGTCGAACCAGGTGATGACGCCCTGCAATTTCACGCCGTTGATCAGAAAGATCGTCACCGCGACCTTCGATTTGCGGACGTGGTTCAGAAAGGCGTCCTGAAGGTTCTGCTTGTCCGAGGCCATGGGCGTTTCCTTGCTTCTTCGTGGGCTTCTTGGTGGTGGTTCTTGTCGTCAGCTCAAGGGGTTGCGGGGCGCGGCCGGGGATCACCCCGCCGATCACTTTAGCGCTAGTCGATTTGTGGCGTGACTGCAAGTCCATGTCCAGACCATGTCCGACGCTATCAGGACCGCCACAATTCGCGGTTGAACAGCGCCAGAATGGCCAGCGTTTCCAGCCGCCCCAGCACCATTGCGCCGGCCAGCACCGCCTTGGTCATGTCCGCCAGCCCCGACCAGCTTGGCGCGCCGACGCCGGTCAGCGCACCCGACACCGCCGCCAGCGGCCCGGTGTTCGACAAGGCCGAGATCGACAGCATCATCGCCTGAAGAAAGGCCAGGTTGGACAGCGACACAAGCGCGGTGACGACGGCGATGGCGGCGGCAAACAGCATGAAGAACAGGAAGGCCAGAAATGCCGCCTCGCTGCGCAGCCGGCGGGCGATGCGGCCGCCGCCGGGAACGACCGCGGGATGCAGCAGGCGGTCAAGCTCATGCCGGCCGTGCATCATCAGCGCCGCGACGCGCAACAGCTTGACCCCGCCCGCGACGGTGGCGACGCCGCCCCCGGTGATCGCCAGCCCGGCCAGCATCAGCCCCGGCGCCGACAGCCCCGACCAGCCGCGTGCCAGGGCAAAGTCGCGCGCCTCGAACCCGGTGGTGGTCAGGAAGGACAAGGCGGTAAAGGCCCCGGCCCAGGCGGTGCGGGCGGCCTCGGCCAGGTTCTGCCAGGGGGTGATCGCCTGGGTCGGCACGGCGGCGTGAAAGGCGATGTGGCGCGCCACCAAGACGGCGGGCACGGCGATCACGATCAGCGCCGCCAGCCGCAATTCGGGATCGCGCGCCAGCCGGTCGGAAGCGCGCAGCAGCTTGCCCTCGGCCGGCCACAGGCGGCGCGATAGCGCAAGGATCAGGACAAGCGCGATCAGCACCTCGCCCATCAGCCCCGATCCGGCGGTCAGGCCGATGGGCTGCGGCCCCGCAGTCATCCCCGCCACCGGCCCCGCGATCGGCGTGATCCCCGAGGTCGAGACCGTGGCCATCGCGTGACACAACGCCACCAGCGCCGGATCGCCCGCCAGCATCAGCGCCACCCACAAGCCCAGCGTGATCGCCGCATAGACCGGCGCCAGAACACGCGCAAAGCGCATCAGCCGGGCGGCGGCGTCCACCGCCTCGCCCGGCACGGGTTGCAGCCGCGCCCCGGCTCGACCTGCATCCGCGCCCGCCCCCACGCCCAGCCGCGTCAGGTTGTCCTGACTGCCGCCGCCGGGCGCCGACATCATCTCGAACCCGCCGATCTTCAGCGGCGCCAGGATCGAGATCGCCGCGATCAGGATGAACAGACCGCCCAGCCAGCCCACGATCGCGCGCCACAGATGCAGGCTGGGCGACAGCCGCGCCGGGTCATAAAGCGTGGCCCCCGTGGTGGTGAAGGCCGACACCATTTCCCACCAGGCGTTGAACAGGCCGGTGTCGGGGATCGATTCATTGAACGGGATCGCCAAACCCAGGGGCAGCATCGTAAAGGCCGCCAGCACGGTCAGCAGATGCGACCGCGCCTGGCGCGCGGTGCCCGGCGGCGCAGGATCGGCGCTGGTCGCCAGCCCCGCCAGCACCACCAGGATCAGCCCCAGGCTGCCCGCATGCAGGAACGACCGCGCCACCCGCAGATCATGCGCCACCCCGGCATGGATCGCGGGCACGAACATCGCGATGCAGCCGATCCCGGCCAGGATCACCATCAGCGGCAGGCGGCGCGCCAGTCGGGTCATCGCGCGCCCCTAGAAATAGTCGATCGAGACCTGCAACAGGCGCTCGATCTCGGGGACATCGGCGCTGAGGCTGAAGATCACCACCACGTCGCCTTCCTCGATGCGGGTGTCGCCGGTAGGCATCACCACGCGGCCCGATTTCATCACCGCGCCCAGCACCGCGCCTTCGGGAAAGCCTACATCGCGGATCGCCCGGCCCGTCAGGGGCGAGGTCGACAGCACCTGTGCCTCGATCACCTCGGCCTCGGCATCGCCGATCGAATAGATCGCGCGCACCCGGCCATGGCGGATGTGGCGCAGGATCGAGCTGACGGTGGTGGCGCGCGGGTTGATATGGGCGTCGATGTTCAGTTCCGCCGCCAGCGGCACCATGGTCGGGTCATTGACCAGCGAAATCGCCATCCGCGCCCCAAGGGCCTTGGCGCGCACCGCGCCCAGGATGTTGGTCTTGTCGTCATCGGTCAGCATCAGGATCGCATCGGTGCGTTCCACCCCGGCCTCGTCCAGCAGTTCGGCCGACAGCCCGTCGCCATGCAGCACGATGGTGCGCGCCAGACTGTCGGCGGCCAGTTCCGCCCGCGCCCGGTCGCTGTCGATGATCCGCGCCCGGATACCGGTGCCGCGCTGTTCCAGCTTTTGCGCCACCGTCAGCCCGACATTGCCGCCGCCGACGATCAGCACCCGTTCCGCCCGCGCCCCGGATTTTCCGAAGATCTCGACGGTGCGCGGCAGATCCTCGGTGACGGTCAGCACGTGGATGTGGTCGCCCGCAAACAACTGGTCGCGCGGCTCGGGCGCGAACAGACGCCCCTCGCGGCGGATCCCCACCACCCGCGCCCGCAGCGAGGAAAACAGGTCGGTCAGATCGGTCAGCGGCGTGTTCAGCACCGGGCAATTGCCATCCAGCGCAAGGCCCAGAAGCTGCGCCCGCCCGCCCAGAAAGGTCTCGGCGTCAAAGGCCGAGGGCACCGCCAGCCGCTTCAGCGCCGCCTCGGCGACCTCGATCTCGGGGCTGATGATGACGTCGATGGGCAGGTGCTCGGTCTGGTAAAGGTCGGAATAGATCGCATCCAGATAGGCGCGGCTCCGGATGCGGGCGATCTTGCGGGTGACGGCAAAGACCGAATGGGCGATCTGGCAGATCACCATGTTCACTTCGTCGGACTGGGTGGCGGCGATGATCAGATCGCAATCGCGCGCACCGGCGCGGTCCAGCACCTCGGGGTGGCTGGCAAAGCCGACCACGCCCTGCACATCCAGCGCATCGGTGGCGCGCCGCACCAGTTCGGGGTTGGCGTCGATGACGGTGATGTCATTGCGTTCGCCCGACAGATGCCGGGCGATCTGCCAGCCCACCTGGCCCGCACCGCAGACGATGATCTTCATGGCCGTCCTTTCGCTTGCCCCCCGTTGTCGCGCGCGGGCGGGCTTGCGTCAACGGGGGCTGCAGCGGGCCGCTTACCGCAGCGCCTGAACCACCTCGTCGGCCTTTTCGGACATCAACTGGAAATGCCGATGCGCCGAGGCCTGCGTCAGCTTGCGATCACAATTCCTGAGCCAGTCCCGCAATTCCTGAGACCGCCAGTCTTGCAGGTCGTTCAACAGGTGATCGGCCCGGATCGTGCGCGCGGTCTGGCGCAGGCTGTCGCGGCCATGTTCGGCCATTGTCTGCGCGAAGGCCCGCAGGATCAGATCAAGGTCGCGCGCCAGCCGGTTGGAATCCTGTTCCAGCCGAACGCATGCAGCCTGGTCCAGTTCGATGCCGTGACCCTTGACGGAAAAGCCGTCGCGCACCTTGGCAATCTCGGCCTGAAGCGCGGCGATGGCCTCGGTCAGTTCGGTCTGGATCTGATCGCGGGTCTTGCGCCGATCCGCCTGCGCAAGCCGTGGCGCCCAATAAAGCAGGATCACCGGCACCGCGATCGCCGCCAGCGCCGAAACGACGCTGGCCAAGGTTGAAATGCTGTCCATCACAATACACCTTCATGGCCCGAAAATCCGCCGGGCCGGTTGCGGTCCTGATCTCTAATCCTCGCCCACCACATGTCCCGAGACGACGCCCAGCGACTTCAGCTTGCGGTGCAGGGCGCTGCGTTCCATGCCGACGAAACCGGCGGTGCGGCTGATGTTGCCGCCGAAGCGGTTGATCTGGGTGACCAGATATTCGCGTTCGAACAGCTCGCGCGCCTCGCGCAGGGGCAGCGCGGTCATCGGCGCGGCCAGCGTCACACGGCCCTCGGACTCGTCGCTGCCGGCGGGGCCGCCGACCTCGCGCGGGTCGATCGGGCCTTGGCCCTCGCCCAGGATCAGGATGCGTTCAATGACGTTGCGCAACTGCCGGATGTTGCCGGGCCAGTCCATCGTCTGCAGGACCGAGGCCGCATCCGCCGCGATCTCGCGCAGCGGCAGGCCCTGGCTTGCGTGAAAACCGGCGATGAAATGCTGGGCCAGTTCGACGATATCCTCGCGCCGTTCCGACAGCGCGGGCACGGCGACGGGGACGACGTTCAGCCGGTCGAACAGTTCCTGGCGGAAGTTGCCGGCGGCGATTTCGGCGGGCAGGTTGCGCGTGGTCGAGGAGATCACCCGCACATCCACCTGCACCTTGTTGGCCCCACCCGCGCGGGTGAAGCTTTGTTCGGTCAGCACCCGCAGCAGGCGCGGCTGGGTGCCCATCGGCAGGTCGCCCACCTCATCGAAATAGATGATGCCGCCATGCGCCTGTTCCAGCAGGCCCTTTTCGATGCCGCGATCAGGGCTTTCGCGGCCAAACAGCACGTCCTCCATCCGGTCGGGGTCGATGGCGGCGCAGGTCACGGTCACGAAGGGCGCATCGGCGCGCGTCGAATGGGCGTGGATATAGCGCGCGGCCATTTCCTTGCCCGATCCCGGCGCGCCGGTCAGCATCACGCGGGCGTTCGATTTCGTCACCTTGTCAAGCTGGTCGCGCAGCTTGCGAAACGCGGGCGAGGCCCCCAGCATGTCGGCCGGGCTGGTCTCGCGCTTGCGCAGGCTGGCGTTTTCGCGCCGCAGCTTCGACGCCTCCATCGCGCGGCCGATGACGACCAGCAACTGATCGATGTTGAAGGGCTTTTCGATGAAATCATAAGCGCCCTGCTTGATCGCGGCGACGGCGATTTCGATATTCCCATGCCCCGAGATGATGACCACCGGCACATCGGGCATGTTGCGCTTGACCAGCTTCAGGATGTCGATCCCGTCCATCCGGCTGTCCTTCAGCCAGATGTCCAGGATCAGCAGCGCCGGCGCCTCGGCGTTGATCTGGGCCATTGCCTCGTCGGAATTGCCGGCCAGCCGGATCGGGAAACCCTCATCCTTCAGGATGTCGCCGATCAGTTCGCGGATGTCCTTTTCGTCGTCCACAATCAGGATGTCGTTGCTCATCTATCTGCCTTCGGTCTGCATGTCTGGGCCGCCTTCTGGATGGGCGGTCTCGACGGGGGATTTGAACGGGTCGCGCGGGCTGCGCGGCAGGCTGGCGCGCGACGGGCCATGGCCGTTGCCGGTGGCGCCACGGGCGCGCGGCAGGCGGATCTCGGCCTGGGCGCCGCGCGGGGTCAGATCGTCCGGCCCATCGGTCAGCACAAGCGCGCCGCCATGTTCCTCGATGATCTTTTTCACGATCGGCAGACCCAGCCCGGTGCCGCCGGGGCGATGGGTGACATAGGGTTCGAACAGCCGGGATCGATCCTCGGGCAGGCCGATGCCATTGTCGCGGATGCGGATGATCGCGGCGTCGGGGGTGGTGGTCAGCGACAGATGCACCTGCGGCTGCCAGCCCTCGGGCGCGCCCTTCTGGCGCAGCATCCCGATCGCCTCGCCCGCGTTCTTGACCAGATTGGTGATCGCCTGTCCGATCATCGTGTCGTCAAAGGTCATCACCAGATCGCCGGGCGGAATGTCGGCCACCAGCCGGGCGCCATCCAGCGCGTCCTGTTGCAGCGTGGCAATATCGCGCAAGAGCCGCGCCAGATCGTGATCGCGCCGGTCGGGTTCGGGCATCCGCGCGAACTTTGAAAACTCGTCGATGATGCGGCGCAGATCGCCGGTCTGGCGGATGATGACGCCGGTATATTGGTCCAGCGCCTCGGCCTGATCGCCGGCCAGCGGTGCGAACTTGCGTCGCAACCGTTCGGCCGACAGCGCAATGGGCGTCAGCGGGTTCTTGATCTCATGCGCGATGCGGCGGGCGACATCGCCCCAGGCGGCCATGCGCTGCGCGCTGACCAGTTCGGTGACGTCCTCGAAGGCCACGACATAGCCTTCGGGGTTGCCATCGGCGGCGTGGCGCTTGGCGATGCGCACCAGCAGGCTTTCCAGACGGCCATCGCGGCTGACGCGGATTTCCTCTTGCACGACATCGGCGATGCCGTCGGTCAGCCGGGCAAAGAGCGCGGCGAATTCGGGCACGGCCTCGGCCAGCGGGCGGTCGTGATCGCGGGCCGGGTCCAGCGCCAGCAGGCGCTGCGCCGAGCGGTTCAGAAAATCGACCTCGCCCGCCGCATCCAGCCCGATCACCCCCGATGTGACCGAGGACAGCACGGAATCAAACCGCCGCCCACGTTCCTCGGACGTGGCATTGGCCGCCACCAGCGCGTCGCGCTGTGCCTTAAGCTGCCGGGTCATGGTGTTGAACACCTGCCCCAAAGTGGCGATTTCGTCATTGCCGCTGGCCGGGCGCACCTGCACGTCCAGATCGCCGCCGCCCACCCGTTCGGCGGCCTGCGCCAACTGCCCGATGGGGCGCGACAGCCGTTCGGCCAGCCACAGCCCCAGCCACATCGCCGCCAGCGTCAGCAGCAGCGCAAAGCCCAGATACAGCAGCGCAAACTCGGCCAGCATCCGGCCCCGCGTCGCCTCAAGCTGGTTATAAAGGCCGACGGTTTCGCGGGTGTCGTCCAGAAGCCCCAGCAGATCGCCATCCACCGCGCGCGAGATATAGACGAAGCGGTCGGTCAGCGGGCTGATCTGCGCCAAAGCGCGGAACTCGTTGCTGGACCAATCCTCGATCAGCACGGTTTCGCCGGCGCGCGCGCGGTCCAGATCGGCGGGGCTGGGCTGTTCGTAATCGAAAAGATACGACCGGTCGCCCCGCGCCCGGATCTGGCCGGTGCCGTCGATGACAAAGGCTTCTTTCAGGCCGCGCTGCACCTGCATCTGACCGGCGGTCAGCACCTCGCGCCAGTCGCCGTCGCTGATCAGCGGGCGTTCGTCGCGAGCGGCGGCCAGCATCGCGCGCAGCGCCCGCGCATCGGCGGTCAGATCGCGGCGATGTTCGTTCTGATAGGCCTCGGCGGCATCCAGCGAGGTGGCGACCACGCGCTGCACCCGGTCGGAAAACCAGCCGTCCAGACCGATGTTGACGGTCAGCCCGCCGAACACGGCGACCAGAATGGTGGGCACCAAGGCCACGCCGGTAAAGATCGCCGCCAGCCGTGCGTGCAGCCGCGACCCGGCCGAGCCGCGGCGGCGTTCGATGATCGCCCGCGCCAGCCGCGTCAGCACCAGCCCCGCGACGACCAGCAGATAGACCAGATCGACCAGCAGAAGGGTGCGCAGCCCCCCCGATTCCAGCCCCCGGCCAAAGGGACCAAGCGCGGCAAAGGTCGCAAGCGCCAGCACCGGGCCAAGCGCGACCAAAAGCAGCGTCAGGATGTTCAGCACCCGCCGACGCGCACCACGACGCCCCAGCCGCTGCCACAGCCCCGGCTGCACGGCTGGCCCCGTTGTCGAAATGCTGGCGTCGCGCGTCATCTGCCTTGCCCCCGGCGGGCCAAAGCGAAAAAGGCCACACCTGTTGCGCGTTTACATCATCTTGCGGCGGCGCGAAACCTGAATGTTCAGATCGGTCAGCTTCTTGCGCAAGGTATTGCGGTTGATGCCCAGCAGGTCGGCACATCTGGCCTGGTTGCCGCCGGTCGCGGCCAGCGCGATTTCCAGCAGTGGCACCTCGATTTCATGCAGGATACGGTCATAGACGCCGGGCGGCGGCAGCGCGCCGCCATGCAGGTCGAAATAGCGCTGGATATGCCGGGCGACGGCGGCCTGAAGGCGCTCGGTCTCGGCGCTGACGGCACCGGCTTCGGCGGCCATGCCGGGCTGGCGGGCCAGGGCGGCCTCGACTTCGGGGCGGGTGATCTCATCCCCGGCGGCGGTCACGGCCAGGCGGCGCAGGGTGTTTTCCAGCTGCCGCACATTGCCGGGCCAGGGGTAGCCGCGCAAAAAGGCCGCAGCCGGCGCGGCCAGACGCCGCAGCGGGCCGCCCTCACGCTCGATCCGGGCCAGCGTGTGATCGGACAAAAGCGCGATATCCTCGATCCTTTCGCGCAAGGGCGGCACGGCCAGCACGACCCCGCCCAACCGATAGAACAAATCCTGCCGGAAGCGACCGGCCTGCACCTCTGCGGCCAGATCGCGCTGACTGGTGGCCAGGATGCGCGGCGCGGGCTGCGGCAGCGCGTCCATCATCCGCGCCAGCCGCCCCTGCGCCTCGGCGTCGAAATCAGCGACCTCATCCAGCACAAGCGATCCGCCGCGCACCCGGCTCAGGATCATGTCCGTCGCCTCATGCCCGACCAGATCGGCGGCGGTGACGCTGACAAAGGGCAAAGTGCGGCGGTCGGAAAAGTCGTGGATGGCGCGCGCGATCAGCGATTTGCCGGTGCCCGATTCCCCGGCGATCAGCACCGGCAGATCGGCATTCATCACCCGCGCAACCAGCCGATACAGCGCCTGCATCGCGGGGGTCCGCCCAACCAGCGGCAGTTCGGCATCGGGCGCGGGGTTGGGCGCGCGGGGGTTGGGCGCGGGCCGCGACCGGCGGCTGTCCAGCGCGCGGGCGGCGCGTTTCATCAGATCGGGCAGGTCAAAGGGCTTGGGCAGATAGTCGAACGCCTCGGCCTCGGCGGCGCGGATCGCAGTGACGATGGTGTTCTGCGCCGAAATCACGATCACCGGCAGGCCGGGACGGCGGCGCGCGATCTGCGGGATCAGGTCGATGCCATTGCCATCGGGCATCATCACATCGGTGATGACCAGATCGCCCTTGCCCTCATCCACCCATCGCATCAGCGTGACCAGGCTGGCGGTGGCGTGAACCTTGACGCCCGCGCGGGTCAGCGCCTGGGTCAGCACCGTGCGGATCGTACGGTCGTCATCGGCGACAAGAACGGTGCCATCCATCAGCTTTCCTCCTGTTCGGCGCGGCGCGGCGCAAGCGGCAGCGACAGCCGGAACACGGTGCGGCCGGGGCGGCTGTCGACGCCCACAAGGCCGCCGTGATCGGCGATGATCTTGGCGACCAAAGCCAGACCGAGGCCGGTGCCATTCTCGCGCCCGGACACAAACGGCTCGAAGATCTCGGCGGCAAGCGCGGGCGGAATGCCGGGGCCGTCGTCGATCACCTCGATCTGCAAGGGCAGCGTCCGGCCCTGCCCGTCCGGCCCGCGCAGGCGCAAGGCGTGGTCGTAGAACGTATGCAGCCGGATCGTGCCGCGCCCGCCGGGTGCGGCCTCGATGGCGTTCTTCAGCAGGTTCAGGAACACCTGCACCAGTTGATCGGCATCGCCCCAGGTGGCGGGCAGCGAGGGGTCGTAATCCTCGATCATCGTCATCGCCGCGCCGTAGCCCATGGTCGCCATGCGTCGCGCGCGGTCCAGCACGTCGTGGATGTTCACCGCGCGGCATTCGGGGGGGCGGGTGTCGCCGAACTGTTCGACCTGTTCCAGCAGTTTGACCACGCGGCGGGTTTCATCGACGATCAGCGCGGCCAGCTCCTGATCCTCGGGGGTCAGGTTCATCGACAGCAGTTGCGCCGCCCCCGCGATCCCGGCCAGCGGGTTCTTGATCTCATGCGCCAGCATCTCGGCCATGCCGATGGCGGCGCGCGCGGCAGAACGGCTGGCCCCGGCGCGCCCCAGCCGTTCGGTCACATCGCGCGGCGTGAACAGCACCAGCGCCTGCCCCTCGGCATCGGCCAGCGGCGCGGCCTGCACGGTGCAGATCGCATCCTCCAGATCGGCGCGGCTGACGTCGACGTCATTGACAAAATGCGACGACTGGCTGACCCGCAGCCGCGCCAGCACCGGGGCCAGATCGGTGGACAGCCGGATACGCTCGCCCAGCCGTGTGCCGGTCAGGCTGCGGGCCGACAGGTTGAAGAACAGCTCGGCCTGCGGATTGACGGCGCTGATGCGGTCGTCAGCGCCGATCACCAGCGCGGGCACGGGCAGCGAGGCCCAGATCTGCCCGAAGCCGGTCATGCGGCGGCCTTTCCGGGGGCATCACCGGGGGCATCGGCAAAGATCGCCGCAATCAGCCGCTGGGCCGTGGCGGCGTCGGGCGCGGTCAGCAGCCGCTTGCGATCCGCCGCCGCAACGCCTGCCGCATCGGCATACCAGCCCAGATGCTTGCGCGCCACGCGCAGGCCAAGATCGGTGCCGTAAAAGCCCAGCATCGCCTGATGATGGGCGCCGATCAGATCGGCCAGCGCCCTTCCCTGCGGCGCGTCAGGCGGGGTCTGGCCAGCCAAAGCCGCGCCGATCTGCGCGACGATCCAAGGGCGGCCCTGCGCGCCGCGCCCGACCATCACCCCATCGGCACCGGATGCCGCCATCGCCGCCCGCGCCGACGCCGGCCCCGTCACATCGCCATTGGCCAGCAGCACCACACCGGGCAGCGCCGCACGGGTCGGCGCGATCGCCGCCCAATCGGCCTGCCCCGTGTAAAACTGCGCCCGCGTCCGGCCATGGATCACCACCATCGCCACCCCCGCGTCGCGCGCCCGCGCGGCGATCAGCGGCGCGTTCAGGCCATCGTGATCCCAGCCCAGCCGCATCTTCAGCGTCACCGGCACGCCGCCCTCGGCCTGCCCCGCCTCGGCCACCGCCTCGATCAGGCGAAGCGCATGGTCGGGGTCGCGCATCAGCGCCGATCCCGACAGCCCGCCCGTCACCTTGCGCGCCGGACAGCCCATGTTGATGTCGATGATCCGCGCCCCCATCCCGGCCACGATCCGCGCCGCCCGGCCCATCGGCGCGGCCTCGCGCCCGGCCAGTTGCACCGAAACCGGCACATCCCCCGCCCCGGCGATTTCCGCCTTGGCGCGGATCTGCGCGCGAACCGAAGGCCGCGCCGTCACCATCTCGGCCGAGGCGACCATCTCGGACACCACCAGCCCCGCGCCAAAGCCCGCGACCACGGCGCGAAACGGCTGATCGGTGATCCCCGCCATCGGCGCCAGCGCCACGCAGGACGCCAGCCGCACATCACCGATCATGGGTGGCGGCGCAACGGGCTGGCTGGGCATCGGCATCGACATCAGGGCATCCTTTGACGGGGGCTTAACGCGGGCGGTAGCGATTGGGATGACAAACCAGGGCCGTGGCCCGGCCAGATCCGCGCTTTTCGCGGCTTTTGCCTGTTTTTTAGGCGAAACGCCAGACAGACAGGCAGGAAAAGGGCGCCGAACCCACCCTTGCGCGGGTGATCGCAGGGGGGTAGCACCTTGGGCATGAGCGTTGCGATCATCATCACCGCCGCCGGACAGGGCAGCCGCATGGGCGACGGCCCGGCAAAGCAGTGGCGCGATCTGGCCGGCGTGCCGGTGATCGCGCGCACCATTGCGGCCTTTGCCGGGCGCGGCCGCATCGTGGTGACGGTGCCGCCCGATCAGATGGCGCTTGCCGCCGAACTGACGCGCGGGGCGGTGACGCTGATCGCCGGGGGTGCGACGCGCGCGGCCTCGATCCGAAACGCGCTTGAGGCGCTGGAGGGCACAGGCGTCAGCCGCGTGCTGATCCATGACGGCGCGCGCCCGCTGGTCGATGGGGCGGTGATCGACGCTGTGCTGGCGGCGCTGGATCACGCCCCCGCCGCCGCCCCCGCCTTGCCTGTCACCGATGCGCTGTGGCGCGGCGATCAGGGGCGCGTCACCGGCCTTGTCGACCGCACGGGGCTTTGGCGCGCGCAAACCCCGCAGGGCTTTCATTTCGACGCGATCCTGGCCGCCCATCGCGCGGGCGATGGCAGCGCGCCCGATGACGTGGCGCTGGCGGTCGCGGCCGGGCTGCCGGTGGCGATCACGGCGGGGTCCGAGGACAATCTGAAACTGACCTTCCCCGGCGATTTCGACCGGGCCAACCGCATTCTGGGGACTGCCATGGATATCCGCACCGGCAACGGCTTCGACGTTCACGCCTTCGAGGCCGGGGACCATGTGGTCCTGTGCGGCGTCACCATCCCCTTTGATCGGGGGCTGAAGGGCCATTCCGATGCCGATGTGGGCATGCATGCGCTGACCGATGCGATCTATGGCGCGCTGGCAGATGGCGATATCGGCCAGCATTTCCCGCCCAGCGACCCGCAATGGAAGGGGGCTGCCAGCGACATCTTCCTTCGCCATGCCGCCGGTCTGGCGCGCACGCGCGGCTTTCGGATCAGCCATTGCGATGTGACGCTGATCTGCGAGGCGCCGAAGATCGGTCCCCATGCGGGCGCGATGCGCTCCGCGCTGGCCGCGATCATCGGGATCGAGGTCGACCGCATGTCCGTGAAGGCCACCACCACCGAACGGCTGGGCTTTCCCGGCCGGGGTGAGGGCATCGCGGCCCTGGCCACAGCCACGCTGGTGAAGCCATGATCCGCGCCATCAACACCTTTTTCTTCATCGGCACGTTGCGGCCTGCGCCCGGCACCTGGGGATCGGCGGCGGCGATCGCGGCGGGGTTGATCCTCTATCGGTTGGGCGGCGCGCCGCTGCTGGCCATGGCCACCGCCGCCGTGACCGCGCTTGGCTTCTGGTCGGTGGCGCAGGGCACCCGTGGCATGGCCGATCCCGACGCCAGCGAGATCGTGATCGACGAGGTGGCCGGGCAATGGCTGGCCCTGTGCTTTCCCGCCTTCGGCTTCTGGTCGCGCGGACTGCCTTTGGACAATTTCCCCTGGCCGGGCTGGGTCGCGGCATTCCTGCTGTTTCGGCTGTTCGACATCTGGAAGCCCTGGGTGATCGGCCGGGCCGACCGGCGCGGCGATGCGCCGGGCGTGATGCTGGACGATCTGTGGGCGGGCCTGTTCGCAGGCATCGGCACGCTGATCCTGGCGGGGCTTTACCATGGGGTGATGATGCGATGACGCCCGAACGGATCCTGGCCGCCGCCCGCGCCCGTGGCGCGCGCATCGCCACCGCCGAAAGCTGCACCGGCGGCTTGGTGGCCGCCGCGCTGACCGATCTGCCGGGATCGTCCGATATGTTCGACCGGGGCTTTGTCACCTATTCCAACGCCGCCAAGATCGAACTGCTGGGCGTGACCGACACCACCCTTGCCGCCCATGGCGCGGTCAGCGAGGCGACCGCCCGCGAAATGGCCGAGGGCGCGCTTGGCCGGTCCGCCGCCAGCCTCGCCGTGGCCATCACCGGCATTGCCGGGCCGGGCGGGCAAGAGGCGCCCGCCGAGGGCCGCGTCTGCCTGCACGCCGACGCCTATGCCACCGCCAAGCCCGAAGGCATGGTCTGCTTTGCCCTGGCTGAACGCGGCCGCCCGACCCGCGCGCTGACCGTGCAGTTCGGCGCGCTTGGCCGCGCCCATGTCCGCGCCGCCGCCCGCGACCAGGCGCTGGACTTGCTGGCAAAGGCCTTGGGCGCGTGATCCGCGCCCTGCCCCATTCCGGTCATTTGCCCGCCGAAACCGCCTGATTTTCGGGCATTTTGAAAACCGCCCGGCTTTTCGGCGGATTTTGCCCCGCTGCCGCTTTTCGCGCCACGCGCGGCCCGCCACGACAGCCCCAAGGATAACCAAATTGGGGATGCAGGGAATGAATGCCGCCGATACCGCCTGGGTGATGACAGCCAGTGCGCTGGTTCTGTTGATGTCGCTTCCCGGCCTTGCGTTGTTCTATGGGGGGCTGGTGCGGGCGCGCAACCTGCTGTCTGTCTTTGCCCAGGTCTTTGCCATCGCCGCACTGATGAGCCTGACCTGGCTGGCCGCGGGCTATGCCTTGGCCTTTGGCACCGGCAACGGCCTTCTGGGCGGCCTCGTTGACGCGCGTCCCTGGTTCATGGCCGGGGTCGATGCGGAGGCGCTGCGCGGCAGCCTGCCCGAGATCGCCTTTTTCACCTTTCAGATGACCTTCGCCGTCATCACCCCGGCGCTGATCGTCGGGGCCTTCGCCGAACGCATCAGCTTTGGCTTCGTGCTGGCGTTTTCGGCGATCTGGCTGCTGATCGTCTATGCGCCGGTCGCGCATTGGATCTGGGGCGGGGGCATGATGGCCGATGGCGGCATGTTCGGCGCGCTCGGCACCCGCGATTTCGCCGGGGGCATCGTCGTGCATGAGACCGCAGGCCTTGCCGCCCTGGTGCTGGCGATCATGGTCGGCCCGCGCCGCCACCGCACCACGCCGCCGCACAGCCCCGGCCTTGTCGCCATCGGCGCGGGAATGCTGTGGGTCGGCTGGTTCGGCTTCAACGGCGGATCGCAACTGGCCGCCGACGGCACCGCCGCGATGGCGATCACTGTCACCCATCTGTCGGCCGCCGCCGCCACCCTGTCCTGGGCCGCGTGGGAGCGGGTGAAGTTCGGCCGCAGCTCGCTGGTCGGGATCGTGACGGGCACCATCGCCGGGCTGGCCTCGATCACCCCGGCCTCGGGCTATGTCGCGCCCTGGCAAGCGGTGCTGATCGGCGCGGTCGCGGGCGTGCTGTGCCAGGAGGCCGTGCTGCTGATCCGCCACCGCTTTGGCATCGACGACACGCTGGACGTGTTCGCCGTGCATGGCGTGGGCGGCATCTTCGGCACGATCATGATCGCGGTCCTGGGGCTGGGCAGCGCCATGGCGCAACTGGGCGCGCTGCTGATCGTGGGCCTCTGGACCGTGGCCGCGACCTGGGCCATCGCGCGCGGCCTGTCCTTGGTCATCCCCCTGCGCGTCGATCACGAATCCGAGGTCAACGGCCTTGACCTGTCGACCCATGGCGAACGCGCCTATGACGTGAACTCCTGACCGGCGGGCTTAGCCCAGCGTCACATCCAGAAACATCATCAGGATCAGCCCCAGCATCAGACCGAATGTGGCGCGATCCTGATGGCCGTTTCGGTGGGTTTCGGGCACGATTTCATGGCTGATGATATACAGCATCGCCCCCGCCGCGAAGGTCAGCCCCCAGGGCAGTAGCCCGCCCATGACGGTGACCAAGGCCGCACCGATCAGCGCGCCGACCGGCTCGATCAGGCCGGTGGCCATGGTCACCAGAAAGGCGGTGCGGCGCGAATAGCCCTGGCCGACCAGGGCCAGGGCGACGGCCATGCCCTCGGGGATGTCCTGAATGGCGATGCCGGTCATCACCGACAGGCCATTGGCCTGATCGCCCGCGCCAAAGGCCACGCCGATCGACAGGCCCTCGGGGAAGTTGTGGATGGCAATGGCCAGCACGAACAGCCAGATCCGCGCCAGCTGCGCGGGGTCGCCCCCCTCGCGGCCCATGACGAAATGTTCGTGCGGGATCGACCGGTTCAGCCAGGCGACAAAGCCCGCGCCAAGTGCGATCCCGGTTCCGGCGATGGCGGCGGCGATGGTGACCGACCCGTGCCGCGCCTCGGCCGCCGCGATGCCGGGCAGGATCAGCGAAAAGAAGCTGGCCGAGATCATCACCCCGGCGGCAAAGCCCAGCATCGTATCGGATGTGCGCTGCGTCATGGACCTGCCGACCAGCGCCGGGATCGCCCCCAGCGTGGTGGCCAGCGCCGCCACGAAGCCGCCCAGCGTGCCCATCAGGATGGGGTCCATGACCGTTCCTTTCCCGGTTGATCGCGCCAATGAACAGCCGCGCCCCGGACTTGTCCAGAGACACCACCGCAGATTGCGCGCCGCCGCACCAGTTGCTAACCCTGGGGCAAACCAGAGCGGAGAACACCATGCCCGTCGTCACCTGTATCGAGGATCTGAAGCGGATGCACCGCCGCCGCGCGCCGCGGATGTTTTACGACTATGCCGAATCGGGCAGCTATACCGAACAGACGTTCCGCGAAAACGTCAGCGATTTCAGCCAGATCCGGCTGCGGCAGAAAGTGGCGGTGGATATGTCGGGACGCTCGAGCGCCTCGACCATGATCGGCCAGCCGGTGACCATGCCGGTCAGCCTGGCGCCGGTCGGCTTTACCGGGATGCAGGCCGCCGACGGCGAGATCAAGGCGGCGCGCGCGGCGGAAAAGTTCGGCGTGCCGTTCTGTCTGTCCACCATGTCGATCTGCTCGATCGAGGATGTCGCGGCGCATACGACCAAGCCCTTCTGGTTCCAGCTTTATGTGATGCGCGACCACGGTTTCGTCGACCGCATCATCGACCGCGCCAAGGCCGCCGGGTGCAGCGCACTGGTTTTGACGCTGGATTTGCAGATCCTGGGGCAGCGCCACAAGGATCTGAAGAACGGCCTGTCCGCGCCGCCCAAGCTGACCCTGCCGACGATGCTGAACCTCGCGACGAAATGGGCCTGGGGGCTGGAGATGCTGGGCACCAAGCGGCGGTTCTTTGGCAATATCGTCGGCCATGCCGAGGGCGTGGGCGATGCCGCCAGCCTGACAAGCTGGATTTCCGAACAGTTCGAGGAAAAGCTGGACTGGTCGATGATCGCCCGCATCCGCGACCGCTGGGGCGGCAAGCTGATCCTGAAAGGCATCCTGGATGTCGAGGATGCGATCATGGCGGCCGATTTCGGCGCCGATGCGATTGTCGTGTCGAACCACGGCGGGCGGCAACTGGATGGCGCGCTGTCGGCCATTCGCATGTTGCCACAGATTGTGAAGGCCGTCGGAGACCGCGTTGAAATCCATATGGATTCCGGCATACGCAGCGGTCAGGACGTGCTGAAGGCGCTGGCGATGGGGGCGCATGCGACATCAATCGGGCGGGCCTTCATCTATGGCCTGGGCGCGATGGGCGAGGCCGGGGTGACCCGCGTGCTGGAGATCATCCACAAGGAGCTGGACGTGACCATGGCCCTGTGCGGCGAGCGGCGTGTGCAGGATCTGGGGCGGCATAATCTGCTGCTGCCGGACGGATTTCTTGACGGTTATCGCTGATGGGGACGTTGCAGGGGGGGGGGGGGGGGGGGGGGGGGGGGGGGGGGGGGGGGGGGGGGGGGGGGGGGGGGGGGGGGGGGGGGGGGG
>NZ_JBHFHM010000009.1:0-117763 GCF_041927815.1 Paracoccus zhouxuedongae | reverse complement strand
AAAGGTTGCTCATGATCCAGTCTCCTTGCGGAGCGTGAATCAGGCCGCATCCAAAAGATCAATGGGTCCTGACCCTAAGAACAGGAACATGTTGTTATAGGCGTCCACATACCGTCCGGCCTCAAATGCGAGGCGACCTTCACGGTAATGGGATGTCGACTCTATTCGATGATCAGGAATGGGGTTCGCGCAGAATGCCCTTCCAAACTGCTCGAAGTCGCAAGAGGAGTTGAGGGCCTGATCATAGCTAGACTTGATAGACTTCAAGTGGATTCGAGACTCTTCGTCTGTGTTTTCAGTGTGAAATCGCATTTCAAAATTATCGTAGTCCAAGTCAACAATCTGAACTCCACTCACAATTGCCTGCCAGTTCAGAATGATTTTTCTAGCCAAGGCAGCGTAGCCACCATCACTTGTTTTTAGACTCGCTGTTCTACTTGCATCACTAGGTGCTGTAAAGCTTGGCGCAAAATCAATACTAACACCAGAAAAAGATAAACATACTCTCTTTAGAACATTGCCTTCTCGTTCCAAGAAGAAGGTCATTTGATCGCGCTTGAGGGGCCAACCCTCCATAACCTCGACATAGTTCCTAACGTCAAAGGAAAAGGTAATTATCACGCGAGACACTCCTTGCTCTCTACACCTTATCCATCGGCAACTGGTGAATGCAAAGAGTATGTAGCAGATCATAAGGCGCGCAGACCCAACGACCGCTTCGGGCGGGAGAGCGGACCTTGATGTGATTGCAGCGAACGACCGCTTTCCGCCCTCTTCGGGCGCCTTCGCAAGCGCAGCAAGGATCGGGCGCCCGAAGCGAAGGTCTGGAAGGCCCCTAACAGCCTACGCTCGCGCCCGCCGCAGCTAAGGGCCGCTTCCCTGTATTTTGCCCGGTCAGAGGCAATGCGCCTGACGAAAAGGGCAGAACTATCTGCCTCTTATCATCGGGAAAATGGTCGGAGCGAGAGGATTCGAACCTCCGACCCCCTGCTCCCGAAGCAGGTGCGCTACCAGGCTGCGCTACGCTCCGACCGTGGGGCGGGGATTAGAGAATCCGGGCGGGGTTTGCAAGGGGCAATCGGTGGGCAATCGTTGGACTGCTTACCCTAGATCGGGCCGCCGTCATCGCGGCTTTTGGGAAACCACAGGCGCTGGATCAGGCTGGTTCGCGGGGTGATGCCGGTCTCGCTGCGCATTCGCGCGGCCAGCACGGGCTGGGTGGGCGATGTGCCGGCGCGGCCCTCGCGCAGGACGATATAGACGCCCGAGGCGATGATGATGCCCGCGCCCAGCAGGGTGGGGCCGTCCACGCCCTCGTCAAACAGCAGCAGGCCGAACAGCGTGGCCCAGATGATCTGGCTGTATTGCATGGGCGCGACGATCACCGCCTCGGCCATGCGATAGGCGCGGATCGACAGCGCGGCGGCGATCAGGCCGAAAGTGGCGATGATCGCCTCGAACCCCAGATGGGGCAGGGTGATCGGGCGATAGACGAACGGCAGGATCGCGCCCATCACCAGCACATTGCCCAGCATCGGAAACAGCAGCATCACCGTGGCGCGTTCGTCATGGCCGATCTTGCGCGCAATGACCGAGGCCAAGGCCCCCATCACGGCCGCCGCCAGTGCCGAGAGATGACCCATCGACAGGTCCAACCCGCCCGGTCGCAGCACCACCAGCACGCCGATCAGCCCGACGACCACCGCCCCGCCGCGATGCAGGCCGACGCGTTCGCCCAGCAACGGAATGGCCATCAGCGTGATCATCAGCGGCGTGGCAAACAGGATCGCATAGGTCTGCGCCAGCGGCAGAACGGCAAAGGCGTGAAAGGCCGCCAGCCCCGTGGTGACGACGCAAATCGTGCGCAGCAGCAGCCAGCCGGGATGCACCGGGCGCAGGCTGCCGCTGCGACCGCTGTGGATCAGCACCACCGATATCAGCGGGAACGACAACAGCGCCGCAAAGAACACGATCTGCGCGGCGTGATAGTGCTGACCCAGGATCTTGGCGACGACATCATGCGTCGCATAGATGGCCATGGCCAAAAGCGCGGTAAGCGCCCCTTGTGCATTGCGCGACATGGCGTTGTCCTGCGGATGGTGGCGGTAACGACTGTGTGGCGCAAAACGCCGCCCGGCTCAAGTCCGGGCGGCGCGGTGGGTCACAGGCTGGCGTCCAGCGCGGCCAGGATGGCGTCGCCCATGCCGGCGGTGGTGACGGGCTTGCCGCCCTCGGGGCCCATCAGGTCGGCGGTGCGCACGCCGTCGGCCAGCACCTTTTCGACGGCCTTTTCAAGCCGGTCGGCCTCGGCCCCCTGATCGAAGCTGTAACGCAGCGCCATGGCGAAGGACAGGACGCAGGCGATCGGGTTGGCCTTGCCCTGGCCCGCGATATCGGGGGCCGAGCCGTGGACCGGCTCATACAGCGCCTTGGGGCGGCCACTGGCCATCGGCGCGCCAAGCGACGCCGAGGGCAGCATCCCCAGCGAGCCGGTCAGCATCGCCGCGCAATCCGACAGGATGTCACCGAACAGGTTGTCGGTCACGATCACGTCGAACTGTTTGGGCCAGCGGACTAGCTGCATCGCGCCGTTGTCGGCGTACATATGCGACAGTTCGCCATCCGGGTATTCGTTGTCGCGGACCCACTGCACTTCCTCGCGCCAGAGGATGCCGGATTCCATGACATTGGCCTTTTCCATCGAACAGACCTTGTTGTTCCGGCGGCGGGCCAGTTCAAAGGCCGACCGGGCGACGCGGCGGATTTCCTCGGTCGTGTAACGCTGGGTGTTGACGCCGACGCGGGCATCGCCCTCGCCGGTGATGCCGCGGGGTTCGCCGAAATAGACGCCCGAGGTAAGTTCGCGCACGATCATGATATCAAGACCGGCAACCACATCGCGTTTCAGCGACGAAAAGTCCGCAAGCGCGTCAAAGCATTGCGCTGGGCGCAGGTTGGAAAACAGGTCCATTTCCTTGCGAAGGCGCAGCAGGCCGCGTTCGGGCTTCACCGCAAAGGGCAGGGTGTCGTATTTCGGCCCGCCGACCGCGCCCAGCAGGACGGCATCGGCGGCCTGCGCGCGGGCCATCGTGTCGTCATGCAGCGGCGTGCCATGCGCGTCATAGGCGGCACCGCCGACCAGATCCTCGGTCACGTCGAAGGCCAGGGCGCGGTTGGTGCCGAACCAGTCGATAATGCGGCGGACCTGCGCCATCACCTCGGGGCCGATGCCGTCGCCGGGCAGGATCAGAAGGCTGGGGTTGGTCATGATGTCTCCGTTTGTGTGAGTATTTTTGCAAAGAGGAAATCAGCGGGGCGTCAGTTCGACCCAGACCAGGCGGTGATCCGAGGCGGCGGCGATGGTGGCGGCCAGTGGGTCGTCGGGGGTGGGCCACATGACGCCGCTGGCGGTGACGGTCAGCCGCGCATCGGGCAGGATCATGTCGGCGCGCAGGTTGCCGGGGTCGTCTGCGGCCTCGGCGGGCCACAGCGTCGTGTCGAGGGCCGGGTCGCCCTGATGGGCGGCATTGCGTCCGGTCTGGGGCGCGGCGGCACCGCCGGGGCTGGTGGGCCTTGGGTCTTGCAGGCGCGGGTTGGCCAGCAGCGCGGTGATCGCGGCGCGTTGGCCATCGCCGTCAACCGGGTCAAGGTTGGGCGTGCCCAGCACGATGACCGGGTTTTCGGACGGTTTTTCAGTCAACTGCCCGTCCAGATAGCGCAGCCACAGCGCGGTTTCATCATGGTTGCGGCGGCCGTTGCGATCCTCGGGGCCGTCGAACACCGGCGGGGTGGCGGCATAGGCCAGCAGGTCCAGCGTTCCGGCGGGAATTTCCACCGGCACGATCCAGTGACCGCTGGTCGACAGCCGCTGGATCGCGGCGATGTCGGGCGGGTCTTGCGATAGGTTGCCGGGCAGGTCACGCCACAGCAGCCCCGACAGATCGCGGGTCGGCCCAATCGGAAAGCGCGACAGCAGCGCCATGCCGCCTTGGCCGGTGAAGCTGCCATAGCCCTGGGCGTCGCGGGGCTCGGCCAGGCGGGTGTTGCCGTCAAGGTCCAGCCCGGTGGCCAGGCCGGTGTTCGGCTGGGGCGCGAAGACATGCGGGTAATCGGCGCCCTCGGCGGCAAGGCGGGCGGTCAGAGCGTTCAGCGCGCGGGCATCGTAATCCCAATCCAGTTCGGTCAGCAGGATCACATCGGCATCGGCAGCCGCGATCACCGCCAGCGCCGCCTCGATCTGCGGATCGGTGCCCTTTTCAAGGGCGGCCAGCAAAAGCCCCGGCCCGTCGCGCGACAGGCCGGGGTTATAGGTAGCCACCCGCAGGGGATCGGCCCATGCGGGGGTGGTCAGTGCCAGAAGGGCAAGCGCCCGGATCACACCCAGGGACGCGACTGGCTGGCCGCGGCCTCGAAGCTGTCGATCTTGCTGACCTTTTCCATGGTCAGGCCGATGTCATCAAGGCCGTGGATCAGGCAGTGTTTCTTGAACGGGTCGATGTCGAAGCCGAAGCTGCGCCCGTCCGAGGCGGTGACGGTCTGCCCCTCAAGATCGACGGTGATGCGGGCGTTGGCGCCGTTGCTGGCATCGGCCATCAGGTGATCCACCGCATCTTGCGGCAGCACGACCGGCAGGATGCCGTTCTTGAAGCAGTTGTTATAGAAGATGTCGGCGAAGCTGGTGGAAATCACGCAGCGGATGCCAAAGTCCAGCAGCGCCCAGGGCGCGTGTTCGCGCGACGATCCGCAGCCGAAATTGTCGCCCGCGACGATGATCTGCGCATCGCGATAGGCGGGCTGGTTCAGCACGAAATCCGGCACTTCGGCCCCGTCGGGCGTATAGCGCATCTCATCGAACAGGTTCACGCCCAGGCCCGTGCGCTTGATGGTTTTCAGGAACTGCTTGGGGATGATCATGTCGGTGTCGATATTGACCAGCGGCATCGGCGCGGCGATTCCGGTCAGGGTGGTGAACTTGTCCATTGGCGTCGTCCTTGGCTTCGGGAACCGTCAGGCCCCTTGGAATGAAAACCCGATCTCATCGGCGAAATCGGACAGAAAGCTTCCCCGTCTGGGACGGGACCGCAGGTGGATCGCGCGCAGGCGCGAGGTGTAAAGGTGGGCGACCATCGTGTTGGTCCCGAGCCAGCCGGTCACCCCGCCATGCGGGTTGAACCAGGCGTCGCCCAGCCGCCAGGGCAGCGGGTTCAGCGCTTGCATCGGCAGGGCATGGCGATCGTCGCCGTGGCGCGGCAGCACCGCGGTCAGCGCGCGCGGGCCAGTCAGGTTCGGCACCAGGCGGCAGGCGGTCGCCAGGCGTTCGTGGCGCGGGGCGGCCGTGACCGTCGCCTGATGTTCCGGCGGCAGCCAGTCGGGCACAGCCTGCGGATCCGACAGCGTGGCGATCAATTCCTCCAGCGCTGGGGTGCCGTTTGGCATCCGCAGCACGGCATTGTTGACCCAGCCGCCGTGTTCATGCCCGACCAGCCAGCCATCGGTCAGCACCAGTGGGCGCAGGCACAGCACATCGGTATCCATCCAGATCTGATCCGTGGCCTGCTGAAGATGCAGGCGGAACAGATCGGCGGCCTGTGCCGGACCAAGGCCGGGGAGGGTGGTCGGGTCGAACACCTCGGCGGCGGGGCGGGTGGCCACGCCATCCGGCACCTCGGGCGGCTGCGCGGCGGTGTGATACAGCGTGACCCCATGACCGCGCTGAACGAACGAGTGCAGCGCCAGCCGGTCCAGCCAGCGCAGCGCCCCCCCGATCCAGAGCGAGGCGACAGGGACAAGCCCCGCCAAGGGTTCCGCCGATGCCATCGCGCCCTCCGGCCTAGGCCGTCGCCATCACCTGCCGGATATCGACCAGGTGACCCGCCAGACCCGCCGCCGCCGCCATGACCGGCGACATCAGATGCGTGCGCCCGCCACGGCCCATGCGGCCCTCGAAGTTGCGGTTCGAGGTCGCGGCGCAGCGTTCGCCCGGCGCCAACTGATCGGGGTTCATCCCCAGGCACATCGAGCAACCGGCCAGACGCCATTCAAAGCCCGCGTCCTTGAAGATCTGGTCAAGCCCCTCCTCTTCGGCCTGAAGGCGCACAAGGCCCGAGCCGGGCACGACCATGCCGCGCACGCCATCGGCCAAGTGCTTGCCCTTCACGATGTCGGCGGCGGCGCGCAGATCCTCGATCCGGCCATTGGTGCAGGAACCGATGAACACCGCGTCGATCTTGATGTCGGTCAGCGCCATGCCGGGGGTCAGGCCCATGTAATCCAGCGACCGCTGGGCCGCCTGCACCTTGCCGCCGTCGAAGTCGCTGGCGGCGGGGACGGATGCGGTGATCGGCAGCACGTCCTCGGGGCTGGTGCCCCAGGTCACGACCGGGGCGATATCCTCGCCACGGATGGTGATGACCTTGTCGAAATGCGCGCCCTCATCGGTGTAAAGGGTCTTCCACCAGGCCAGTGCGGCCTCCCACGCGGCGCCTTTGGGGGCGTGGGGGCGGCCTTTGACATATTCAAAGGTCTTTTCGTCGGGCGCGATCAGACCAGCGCGGGCGCCGCCCTCGATCGCCATGTTGCAGACGGTCATGCGGCCTTCCATCGACAGATCGCGGATCGCGGAGCCGCAATATTCGATGACATGGCCGTTGCCGCCGGCGGTGCCTGTCTGGCCGATGACGGCCAGGGTGATGTCCTTGGCGGTGACGCCGGGCATCAGGCGGCCGGTGATTTCCACCTTCATGTTCTTCGACTTGGCCTGAATCAGGGTCTGCGTCGCCAGCACATGTTCAACCTCGGAAGTGCCGATGCCATGCGCCAGTGCGCCGAACGCGCCATGGGTGGCGGTGTGGCTGTCGCCGCAGACCACGGTCATGCCCGGCAGGGTCCAGCCCTGTTCGGGGCCGACGATATGCACGATGCCCTGGCGGATATCGCTGACCGGGTAATAGTTGATGCCGAAGTCGCGGGCGTTCTTGTCCAGCGCATCGACCTGAATGCGCGATTCCTCGTTGTCGATGCCCTTTTCGCGGTCCCAGGTGGTCGGCACGTTGTGATCGGGCACGGCGATGGTTTTTTCGGGCGCGCGCACCTTGCGGTTCGTCATGCGCAGCCCCTCGAACGCCTGCGGGCTGGTGACTTCGTGAACCAGATGGCGGTCGATATACAGCAGGCAGGTGCCGTCGTCAGACGTGTCGACGACATGGGCATCCCAGATTTTATCGTAAAGGGTTTTCGGAGCAGCGGTCATGGCTTTACCCGGATGGCTGTGACAGGGAAGATGCGAAAAAGCCGCGCCACCGATGCGGTGCGCGGCGTCCGGCCTTAGCGGCGGGCGAGAATGGACCGGCTTTCGCCGTAAAAGCGTTCGCGCAGGCGGGCGCGGTCATCCATGTCGAAATAGCGCATCATGCGCCATCCTTAGGGTGATTCCGCCCGCCTGTCCATGGTGGGCTGGGCCGTTACGGGCATTCCGCGTCGCGGATGAAGCGCGCCTTGACATAGCCATGGGTGGTGCCGTCGCCGCTGCTGTGGCTGATCGGACACCAGCGTTGCGCCCAGGGACGCGAGGTCGGCGTGCATTCGGCGTCCAGGCTGATGACGCCGTGCTGGCCGGGGATCAGCCGGTCGACGATGCGCGCCCGGGCCGAGGGTTCGGCGCGCACGTTCAGCGCGTCTCCCGCCGCGACATTGACGACGCGCAGGCAGCCTTTGCCGGTGGTGGCAAGCGCGGGGGTGGTGGCGGCCAGGCTTGTGGTCAGGCTGGCGGCCAGGAACATCAGGGTCAGGTGGCGCATGGGCCGGTCTCCGCAACGGTGGTCATGCGGTCCAAACTAACCGGTTCGGTGGGCAAACCGTCCTCACATTGTCGAGATTTGGTCAAGGAAACGCGGTTCATTGAAATGTCACGCCGCGCTTGTTACCTTGGGGATACCCGGCGCCGGGGATGAACGGCGCGATTGACGGAGGATGGGCATCTGTCCACGCTGCACATGCAGGGCGCCGAAGCCGCCCGCCACCCCACCAGCGACGAGATCCTGAAGCTGGTGCTAAGCTCACTGGATGACGACAAGGCCGAGGATGTGGTCGCCATCGACCTGCGTGGCCGTTCCGCCATGGCCGATCACATGGTGATCGCCAGCGGCCGGTCCGCGCGTCAGGTCGCCGCCATTGCCGAAAAGCTGATGGAGCGGCTGAAGGCCCAGACCGGGCGGTCGGCCCGTGTCGAGGGCAAGGAAACCGGCGATTGGGTGCTGATCGACACCGACGACGTGATCGTTCATGTGTTCCGCCCCGAGGTCCGCGATTTCTATCAGCTTGAAAAGATGTGGATGCCGTCGGGCCTGACCCCGACCGCGCCGCACAGGCCCGAACAGCGCGCGCATTGACGCGCCCATGTTGCGGCTGCACCTTTGTGTCGTGGGCCGGCTCAGGTCCGGCCCCGAACGCGATCTGATCGACGATTACACCCGCCGCTTCAATGCCGCGGGCCGGGGCATCGGCCTTGGCCCGCTGACCGAACATGAGGTCGAGGACAGGAAGGGCGGCGGCATGGCGGCCGAGGGCGCGGCGCTGGCGCGGGTGATCCCCGATGGCGCGGTGCTGGTCTGCATGGACGAACGCGGCCAGGACTGGACCTCGCCCGAGTTTGCCGACCGGCTGGCGGGCTGGCGCGATCAGGGGCGCGGCGATCTGGCTCTGGTGATCGGCGGCGCGGATGGCATCGACCCCGCCCTGCGCGACCGGGCCGATGCGCGGGTGCGGATGGGGCGCATGGTCTGGCCGCACATGCTGGCGCGGGTGATGCTGACCGAACAGATCTATCGCGCGGCGACGATCCTGAACGGCAGCCCCTATCACCGCGTCTGACCGCCGTCCCGCCGTAGCGCCTGCCCCAGCTCGGCGAAGGCGCGCTTGGCACGGTCGCGCGGCTTGCTGCCGGTCAGCCCCGACCACGGCACCAGAAATCCGAACTCGGCATCCGGCGTGGCGCGGCGGTCGCGCCAGAAGGCGTCGACATCGGCTTTCAGCAGCGCCTGACGACGGCGGCGGCGATAGCGGATCGTCAGCCGGTCGCTGGCCACCGCCAGGCATCCCTCCGCGCCGCCCGGCGCGATCAGGCCCTGGATGACCAGCAGCAACGCCTCTTTCGGGCGCAGGCCGCCCAGATCGCGCGTGGCCTCGATCACCGCGCGCTTGGCGCCCTCGCTGCCTTGGACGCCGCCGATCACGGCGGTCACGCCCTGCGGGCCGTCGATCAGCAGGAACTTGAGGCTGCACAGCTCGATCCCGTCCGACAGCCGGGTCAGGGCAAGGGCGTGGCCCCCCTCATGCCGGCCACCGGCGCAATCGGCAAGCGCCAGGGTCAGCGCATAGGCGTCGGTCCGGCCCGCTACCTGACCAAGTGGCACATGCGCGCCGCGCCAGCTTGCCGCCATCGCCGCGGGCGTCATCAGCGTCGCGGCCAGATCAAAATGGCCACAGACCAGTTCCAGCCGCCGCCGGGTGGGCAGGCCATGGCACAGGAACTTGGACAGCGGCTTTTGCAGCAGCGCGTCATCGGGCGCGCCCAGATCGTGCTGTCCCGCCAGCCGGTCAAGATGGCGCAGCCAGGTCAGCGTCGCGCCGGGCCGGATCAGCGCACGCCCGTAAAACAGCACGGCGCGCTTGGGCGTCACGCGCCGCCACAGACCCGCCGCCTGCGCGAAGGTCCGGTTGATCTGATCCTGAACAGGGAAACTGGGAACCTCGGCACAGGGCAAAGGTCGGTCGGTCACGTCATGTCCTTCATGGGGGCGATCCCCATGCCCGCCATAGCGCCCCGCCCCCGCGCCGGTCACATCGCATTGCGGTGATCGGTGATCGCTTTTCGGTGATCGTTTCTTCCTTGTTCAAATACGCGCGGCGCGACCTGCCCCAGGGGCACCCCGGTCAACCGTTGCCCCCCGGCCCGCCACGCCCTAGAAAGGCGGCAAACCGCCGGAGGCCGCCATGACCACACCGAAACCCGTCATCCTGTGCATTCTTGACGGCTGGGGCATCGGCCCGATCCCCGAACATTCCGCCCCGGCGATGGCGCGCACGCCCACCTACGACCGGATCATGGCGACCTGCCCTCATGCCACGCTGGTCACCCATGGTCCCGATGTCGGCCTGCCGCGCGGGCAGATGGGCAATTCCGAGGTCGGCCATACCAATATCGGCGCGGGCCGCGTCGTCGCCATGGATCTGGGCCAGATCGACCTGGCGATCGAGGACGGGAGCTTCTTTGAAAATGGCGAAATCGCCAGCTTCATCGGCAAGCTGCGGGTCAGCGGCGGCACCGCGCATCTGATGGGAGTGATCTCGGACGGGGGCGTGCATGGCCACCTGAACCACATCACCGCCGCCGCCCGCCATATCGCGGCGGCTGGCATCCCGGTCGTCATCCATGCCATCACCGATGGCCGCGACGTCGCCCCCGACAGCGCCCCGCAATTCATGGCCGCGCTGGACGAGGTGCTGCCCGACGGCGCGCGCATTGGCACCGTCATCGGGCGTTACTGGGCGATGGACCGCGACAACCGCTGGGAACGGGTCGAGCGCGCCTTTCGCGCCATCGTCCGTGGCGAGGGCGAGACCGAGGCAAGCGCGACCTCGGCGGTGCTGCATGCCCATGATTCGGGCCAGATGGATGAGTTCATCGAACCCCGCGTCATCGACGGCTATAACGGCGCCTTTGACGGCGACGGTTTCTTCTGCCTGAACTTCCGCGCCGACCGCGCGCGCGAAATCCTGCTGGCGCTGGCCGACCCCGATTTCGACGGTTTCGATGCCCATGATCGCCCGAACTGGGCAGCGATGCTGGGTATGGTCGATTATTCCAAACGCCACGACAGCTTCATGCCTGCCGCCTATCCCAAGCGGCCGGTGGTGAACACGCTGGGCGAATGGGCGGAAAAGCACGGCCTGACCCAGTTCCGCATCGCGGAGACCGAGAAATACCCGCATGTCACCTTTTTCCTGAATGGCGGGATCGAGGCGCCCAGTGCGCATGAGGATCGCTTCATGCCCGCCAGCCCCAAGGTTGCCACCTATGACCTGCAACCGGAAATGTCGGCGCCCGAGGTGACCGACCGGCTGATCGAGGCCATCGAAAAGGGCTATGACCTGATCGTGGTGAACTACGCCAATCCCGACATGGTGGGCCATACCGGCAGCCTGCGCGCCGCCATCGCGGCGTGTGAGGAAATCGACCGCGATCTGGGCCGGGTGCTGCCGGTGCTGGAACGGGTCGGCGGCGCGATGGTGATGACCGCAGATCATGGCAATTGCGAAACCATGATCGACCCGGTGACGGGCGGCCCGCATACCGCGCATACGCTGAACCCGGTGCCGGTGGCGCTGATCGGTGGGCCTGCGGGCGTGCGCCTGCGCGACGGTCGGCTGGCCGATCTGGCGCCGACGCTGCTGGATCTGCTGGGGCTGCCGCTACCGCCCGAGATGACCGGCCAAACGCTGATCCTGCGCTGATGCGGACCCGTCTGACCCTTGTGCTGGCGTTGCTGGCGGGCCTTGCCGCGCCCGCCCGTGCCGAAGATGCCGCCGCCGAGGCGCGCGCCGCTGCCGATGCGCTGCGCACCGCGATCGAGGGCATGACCACCACCCCCGAGGGCCGCGATCAGGTGGCGGCGCTGACCGCGACGGTGCAGGCCTATGAACAGGGGCTGGCCTCGCTGCGCGCCGGTCTGCGCCGGGCCGCCATCCGCGAGGCGGAAATCCGCAGCGCCTTCAACGACCGGTCGAACCGGCTGGGCCGGATCCTGGGGGTGATGTCGGCGATGGAGCAATCGCCCGAGACCCTTCTGCTGCTGCACCCCTCTGGCCCCGAGGGGACAGCGCGCGCCGGGATGCTGCTGGGATCGGTCGCCCCCGCGATCCAGGCCGAGGCCGACCGGCTGAAGGCCGACCTGGCCGAAATCGCCGCCGTGCGCGCCCAGCAGACCGAGGCCGAGGCGGTGCTGGCCTCCGGTCTGGGCCGGGTGCAGGCGGCGCGGCAGGCTTTGGCGCAGGCCATCGCCGACCGGGGCGACCTGCCCACCCGCTTTGTCGATCAGCCCGAAGAACTGACGCGGATGGTCGCCGCTGCCCGCACGCTGGACGATTTCGCGCAGGGGCTGGCCGGGCTGGAACAGGATGTCGGCGCGCCGATGGGCGATTTCGAGGGCGCCAAGGGCCGCCTGCCGATGCCGGTGATCGGCACCGTCCTGCGCGGCTCGGGTCAGCCCGACGCGGCGGGGATCAGCCGCCCCGGCATCGTCGTCGCCACCGCCCCCGCCGCCATGGTCACCGCGCCCTGGCCGGTCACCATCCGCTATCGCGGGCCGCTGCTGGACTACGGAAATGTGATGATCGTCGAACCCGCGCGGGACTATCTTTTGATCCTTGCCGGGTTATCGGTAGTCTTCGGACAGACCGGCGACGTGCTGGCCGCCGGTGAGCCTTTGGGCCTGATGGGCGGCACCGAGCCGACCGCCGCCGAGTTCGGGTCCGGTTTCGTGGCCGCCGCGCGCGAAGGTGGGGGTGCGGGCCGGACGGAAACGCTTTATATCGAGTTGCGCAAGGGCAAGACGCCGATCGACCCCGAACCGTGGTTCGCGCCAACAGGGAAGGCTGAGGAATAGCATGAACAAGGTGATGATGGCCGCACTGGGCGGCACGCTGGCCGGGCTGGTGGTGGCAACCCAGTTTGCCGGGCCGCTGATCGCCCAGGAGGCCGAGAAGAAAGCCTCGGTCTATGAACAGCTTGATCTGTTCGGCACGATCTTTGAACGCATCCGCGCCGGTTACGTCGAACCGGTGGACGACAAGAAACTGATCGAGGCGGCGATCAACGGCATGCTGACCTCGCTTGATCCGCATTCTGGCTTTCTGAATGCCGATGCTTACACCGACATGCAGACCCAGACCCGCGGCACCTTTGGCGGCCTGGGGATCGAGGTCAGCCAGGAGGACGGGCTGGTCAAGGTCGTCGCGCCGATCGAGGGCAGCCCGGCCGATGCGGCTGGCGTCAAGGCGGGCGACTTCATCACCCATGTCGATGGCCAAAGCCTGATGGGCCTGACGCTGGATCAGGCGGTCGAGATGATGCGCGGCGAAGTGGGGTCGGAAATCACCGTCACCATCCTGCGCAAGGACGAAAAAGAGCCGTTCGACATCAACATCGTGCGCGACACGATCAAGCTGACCGCCGCCAAGGGCCGGACCGAGGGCCACGCCGTCGTGCTGCGCGTCACCACCTTCAACGACCAGACCTATGACACGATGAAGGCGGAACTGGACAAGGCCGTCGAGGAAGCGGGCGGCATCGACCAGGTAACCGGCGTGGTGCTGGATCTGCGCAACAACCCCGGCGGCCTGCTGAACCAGGCCATCGACGTCAGCGACGCCTTTCTGGACAAGGGCGAGATCGTCAGCACCCGTGGCCGCAACCCCGAGGACAGCGAACGCTGGAACGCCAAGGATGGCGACCTGATCGCCGGCAAGCCGATGGTCGTGCTGATCAACGGCGGCTCGGCCAGTGCGTCCGAAATCGTCACCGGCGCCTTGCAGGATCACAAGCGGGCGATCGTCGTCGGCACCAAGTCCTTTGGCAAGGGCAGCGTCCAGACGGTGATGCCGGTCACCGGCGACAGCGCCATCCGGCTGACCACCGCACGCTATTACACGCCCTCGGGCCGGTCGATTCAGGCGATGGGGATCGCCCCCGACATCATCGTGGAACAGCCCCGCGCCACCCCCACGCCCGAGGGGCAGGACGACACGCCCAAGACCGCCTCGCGCTTTGGCAGTTCCGAGGCCGATCTGCGCGGGTCGCTGACCAATGACTCGATGACCGAGGACGAGAAGAAGCAGATCGAGGCCGAAGCCGCCGAGGCCGAACGCACCGCCAAGCTGCGCGATGAGGATTACCAGCTGGCCTATGCCGTCGACATCCTGAAGGGGCTGGCGGTCAGCCAGGCCGCGATGCAGGGCACGCCGGTGCCGGGCGTTCGGTCCGATGTGCCCGCGCCTGCGGATGCGCCTGCCGAACAGGCGCCCTCGCAATGAGCGGGGGCGATCTGCCCTATCGACCCTGCGCGGGGGTAGTGCTGATCAATGCCGATGGGCTGATCTTTGCCGGTCGGCGGATCGACCGCGACGGCGCCAACCCCGCCGCGCCCCCCGCGTGGCAGATGCCGCAAGGGGGCATCGACGCGGACGAAAAGCCCAAGGAAGCGGCGCTGCGCGAGCTGTGGGAAGAAACCGGCGTCAGTGCCGATCAGGTGCAGGTGATCGCCAAGACCCCTGACTGGCTGACCTATGACCTGCCGCCCGAACTGATGGGCCGGGTCTGGGGCGGCAAGTATCGCGGCCAGAAGCAGCGTTGGTTCCTGATGCGCCTGATGGCCGATGACGACGCCATCAACATCGCCACCGAACATCCCGAGTTCGGCGAATGGCGCTGGATTTCGGCGGATGACATGCTGGCCGCCATCGTGCCCTTCAAGCGCGCCGTCTATGAACAGGTGATCGCCGCGTTTCGGGACCATCTGGCCTGAGGTCAGGTTGACCAGTAGGGCAAGATCGCAGCAGTTCGGATGAAGCCTCTGCACAGACCCGCAGGAGGCTGCCTCGCCCGCGGGTATCCGGCACTTGTGCGGCGGTCGCTGAAAGACGCAAGCCCGCCGTGCCGGGGCCTCGTGGCCGGGGGCGGGCCTGGCAGTCCGGTGATGCGAAAAGGCGGGCCGTTGGCCCGCCTTTCTACTGCGCGGTCGTGTCGATCAGCGGCGCAATTGCCCCAGCAGGATCGAGGTCGGATAGCCGTCCGGCGTCACCCCGATCGACCGCTGGAAAGCCTGCACCGCCTCCATCGTGGCGGAGCCGAACAGGCCGTCGATCTCACCCTGATAGAAGCCCTTGGCCATCAGCAGGCGCTGGATGTCCTGACGTTCGCCGGTGGTCAGCGGGCGATCATTGCGCGGCCACTGGCCCATGATGCCCGACCGCCCGGCGATGCGTTCGGCCAGATAGCTGACGCCCAGCGCATAGTTGTCGCTGTTGTTGTAACGCAGGATCGACCGGAAATTGTCCATGATCAGGAAGGCCGGGCCATTCGCCCCCGCCGGCATGATGATCGACCCGGTGCCGCCCGGCAGCGCGCGCCCGTCGATGCGGGTGACGCCCTGCGACGCCAGCGAGGCCGCCGAAACGCGCGTGCCCTTGCCGATCTGGCCCATGTTGAATCCGGCCGGCAGACGCAGTTCGGCCACCGCGGGCTGGCCGCGCTTCCAGCCGTTGCGCGCCAGATAGGCGGCGGTCGAAGCCAGCGAATCGCGCGGATCGTCCGACCAGATGTCGCGGCGACCGTCGCCGGTGAAATCGACCGCATATTCCAGATAGCTGGTCGGCATGAACTGGGTATGCCCCATCGCGCCCGCCCACGACCCCAGCATATGCGCCGGATCGACATCGCCCGCCTGAATGATCTTCAGTGCCGCGATCAACTGGTTCTGGAACATCTGCCCACGCCGCCCGTCATAGGCCAGCGTCGCCAGCGACGGGATGATCTGCATCCGGCCCCGGTTCGCGCCAAAGTTCGATTCCATCCCCCAGACGGCCAGCACGACTTCGGCCGGAACGCCATAGCGCGCCTCGATCTGGCGCAACGCGGCGCCGTGGCGGGCCAGCATCTGCCGACCCGTCGTGATGCGCTGATCCGACACCGCGCTGTCCAGATAGAGCCATACCGGGCGCGAGAACTCGGCCTGGCGGCGGTCCAGACGGATCACCTCGGGGTTGTAGCGGGCGATGGCCATGGCGCGGTCGTAGGTCGCGGCGCTGACGCCGGATGACAGGGCGCGGCCGCGGAAACCGGCGATCCAGTTTTGCAGCCCGGCCTGATCGGCGGGGTTGGCCGCCGGGATCGCCGTGGGTTCGGGCAGGGTCGCATTGCCCAGCATGGCGCCGCCGCGCGGCATCGGTGCGGCGCAGGCCGCGACGGTGGCCATCAGCGCGGCCGAAACGGTCAGTCGGATAAGGGTCATGGGGTGCCTGTGATTAGCTGCTGCATGTTGTTTTGCCGCAGTCTAACCGAAGCCGCCGTTCGCGCCAACAGCCGCGTTCGCCTAGTCGATCGCGCCCTTTGGCAGGCCGCCGCGATAACTGCGCGCACCGTCATCGTCGTAATACGGCTCCATCTGGGCGACGACGACGGCATTGTCGGCCAGGGCGCGGGCCATCAATTCGCGTTCGTCATCCTCGATCACCTGGCCCTGGGCCACGCGTTCCTCGGCGGTGCCATAGCCGGTCACATCGACGGGCGACAGGTCGGCCTGTTTCAGCACGGCGACGGTTTCGCGCACCGCCTCGGCCTCGTCCACGCCGGTGGCATAAACCATCAGCGCCGCGCCGGTCGATTTGTCGGGCAGGCCATCGCCGGGGCTGCGGCCCAGTTCGACGACCAGCGTGTAGACCTGCTGCGGGCGCTTGGGCTTGGCGGGCGTATCAGACGTGTCGGACATGGCGCTCCCCTGACTGGACGCGCCTGTTCAATCACGGACCGGGGCGAAAGGGAACCGGAAAGCCGCAGCCGTGTTGGGGCGCAGCTTATTCGGGGGGTATCATGGCAAGGGGCGGGACGACAGGCGGCAAGGACGCAAGCACGCGCAAGGACGATCTGCGCATCGGCACGCCCTATTGGGTGAAAACCCCCGATACCACGGCGCCGACGCTGGCCCGCCCTTCGGCCAGCCATTACGATGTGATCGTGGTTGGTGCGGGGATTTCCGGCGCGCTGGTGGCCGAGGCGCTGACGCGCGGGCGGCGCAAGCGGCGGGTGCTGGTGATCGACCGGCGCGCGGCGGTGCGCGGGTCCACCCCGGCCTCGACCGCGATGATCCAGCATGAGATCGACGTGCCGCTGCACCGGCTGATCCGCGACGCCGGGCGCGACCGTGCCGAACGGTCGTGGCTGCGGTCGGTCAAGGCGGTCAGGGATCTGGTGCGGCTGGTCAAGCGGCTGGACATCGACTGTTCGATGCAGCCCAAGCGCGCGCTGTATCTGGCGGGCGACGATCTGGGCCACCGCGCCCTGCAAACCGAGGTCGAGGCCCGCCACGCCGCGGGCATCAAGGCCGAATATCTGGATGCGAAGGCCCTGATGGACCGCTTCGGGATCGACCGCACCGGGGCGATCGTGTCGGAGGCTTCGGCCTCGGCCAATCCGGCGCAACTTGCGGCCGGGCTGCTGCGCGTCGCGGTGTCGCGCGGGGCCGAAATCGCCGCGCCCATCGAGGTGACGGATATGGCCGAACTGCCGGGCGGCGTGGCCCTGGCCACGCGCGACGGGCGGGTGTTCACGGCGGGTCATGCGGTCTTTTGCAGCGGCTATGAGTTCCTGCCCCAGATGCACAGCCCCAGCCACCAGATCACATCGACCTGGGCCTTGGCGTCCGAACCCGGCATCGCCCATCCGAAATGGCTGGACGGTTTTCTGGTGTGGGAGGCGGCGGACCCCTATCTGTATTACCGCACCACGCCCGATGGCCGGATCATCGCGGGTGGCGAGGATGAGGACAGCGCGACCCGCAACAGCGATCCCAAGCTGCTGAAACCCAAGGCCAAAGCGATTGCGAAAAAGCTGCGGCAGGTGGGTGGCATCGACATCGGCAAGCCCGCCTATGTCTGGGCCGCGCCGTTCGGGAATACGGTGGATGGCCTGCCGATCATCGACCGCGTGCCGGGGCATGACCGGACCTTTGCGGTGATGGGTTTTGGCGGCAATGGCATCACCTTCAGCGTGATCGCCGCCGATCTGATCGCGGGCTGGATCGGCGGCCGGGCTGACCCGGACGCCGACCTGTTCAGGTTCTGCTAGACCCCGATCTAGACTCCGGCCTCGATCATCGCCTGCGCCAGCACCGGCACTGTCGCGGGGTTCAGCCCGGCGATGTTGATGCGGGAATCGCCAACCATGTAGATGCCGTTCTTGTCGCGCAGCACCGCCACCTGTTCCGGGCTGGCCCCCAGGCGCGAGAACATGCCGCGATGCTGGGCGATAAAGCCGAAACGGTCCGACCCGGCGCGGTCGCGCAGCTCGCGCGCCAGTTGTTCGCGCAGGGCCAGCATGCCGTTGCGGATCTCCTCCAGCTCGGCCTGCCAGTCGGCGCGCAGGGCGGCGTCGGTCAGGATGGTGGTGACGATGCGCGACCCATGATCGGGGGCGAAGGAATAGTTCAGCCGGTTCAGCCCGGCCAGGTTCGCCTGCACGACGTTGCGGATCGCGGGATCGGTGACGGCCAGCAGGATGCCCGTGCGTTCGCGGTAGATGCCAAAGTTCTTGCTGCACGAGGCCGCAATCAGCACCTGCGGCAGGCGGCTGGCCAGCAGCCGGGTGCCCGCCGCGTCATCATCCAGCCCGTCGCCGAAGCCCTGATAGGCCAGGTCGATCAGCGGCGTGGCCCCTGTCTTTTCCAGCAGCGCCGCGACCTGCGCCCATTGATCCAGGGTCAGGTTCGCGCCGGTCGGGTTGTGGCAGCAGCCATGCAGCAGCACCAGATCGCCCGCCTTGGCGCGCGCCAGATCGGCCATCATCCCGTCGAAATCCACGCCGCAGGTCGCCGCGTCGAAATAGCGATAGCTGAAGGTCGGGATGCCCAGATAGGTCAGGATCGACAGGTGGTTCGGCCAGGTCGGGTCCGACACGAACACCTGCACGCCGGGGTTGGCCAGCCGCGCCAGCTCCAGCGCCTGCCGGATCGCGCCGGTGCCGCCCACCGTCGACAGCGCCGCCACCCGGTCGCGCGCGACGGAATCGCCCAGGATCAGCCCGGCCATCGCCTCCTGATAGGCAGGCTCACCGGCAAGCGCGGTATAGGTCTTGGTGGTCTGGTCGTCCCAGATCTTGCGCTCGGCCGCCTTGACGGCGCGCATCACCGGGGTCAGGCCGGTCGGGTCTTTATAGACGCCGACCCCCAGGTCGATCTTGTCCGCGCGCGGGTCGGCCTTGAAAGCGGCGATCAGCGCGATGATCTTGTCGGCGGGCTGCGGTTTCAGATTGTTCAGCATCAGGCCTCTCCGGTGGCGATCTTCAGGTCGGTGAAACTGCCCCATTCGGCCCAGGCGCCATCATAGAGCGAGTGGTTGCGGTGCCCGATCCGTTCCAGCGCCAGCGACAGGATCGCGGCGCTGACGCCCGATCCGCAACTGGTGATGACGGGCTTCGACAGATCGACGCCGGCGGCCTGAAACTGCGCGCGCAGCGCCTCGGGCGATTTCATCGTGCCGTCGGGGTTGGTGACGCTGTTCCAGGGGATGTTGCGCGAACCGGGGATATGGCCCTTGCGCAGGCCGGGGCGGGGTTCGTCGTCCTGGCCGGTGAAGCGCGCGGCGGGGCGGGCATCGACGATGGCGTGATCGCCCAGCTTCGATGCCGCCGCGACCTGGGTGACGTCCTTGACCAGACCGGCCTGTCGGCTGACGGTGATGTGGCGGTCGCGCAGCACGGGGGGCATGTCCTCGACCGGGCGGCCCTCGGCCTGCCATTTCGGGAAACCGCCATCCAGCACCGCGACATCGGTCTTGCCCATCAGGCGAAAGGTCCACCAGACGCGGGGGGCGGAAAACAGGCCGTGGCCGTCATAGATGACGACCTGATGGCCGTCGCCGATGCCCATGGCGCGCATCCGGCTGACGAACTTTTCCGGCGGCGGCGCCATATGCGGCAGGGATGACCGCTGGTCGCTGATTTCGTCAATGTCGAAGAACCGCGCGCCGGGGATGTGGGCGGCGTCATATTCGGCCCGCGCATCGCGGCCCATCGCGGGCAGATACCAAGAGGCATCGATGACCCGCAGGTCGGGGTCGGCCAGGTGATCGGCCAACCAATCGGTTGAAACCAGGGTTTTCGGATCGTTCATGCCGCCCCTCATGTTGCTGGCCCCTGCCATAGCAGGGCGGGCGGCAGGTTTGAATGTGAAAAAGCGGGCCGCGATCGGGCGCGGCCCGCCGAAGGTTCAGCGCATCATCGACCGGATGGCGCCGATGACGGCCATCAGTACGCCGCCGCCCGCGCCGCCCGACGCGACCGAGGCAAGGATCGCGCCCATGTCCAGCGCGCCGGTGCCCGCAGCCGCCGCCGCGCCACCCGCGCCCAGCATCGCCAGGATCTGACTGCCAAGGCCGCCGCCCAGGATGCCGGCGATGGAATTGCCCAGCGTGCCCAGGTTCAGGTTCTTGGCCAGCGCGCCGACGATATTGCCACCCGCCGCACCCGACAGCAGGCTGATGATAAGGGGCAGATAGTCCATGTCTCACATCTCCGATGGTGGAAGGGTCAGCCGCGCCGTGGATCTGCCTGGGCGCAGGGTGATTAAAAAATGACATAGCATCCAAGGTGCGGCAAGCCTGCGCTGCGGCATGGCCGGGCGGCCCGGATTTTGGCCGCGTGTCAGCGGCCGCCTGTGGCGCCGGCGCAACAGGTGACGCAAGGGAATGCGGCGGGGCGAAGCGTTTTCCCCTGAAATCGTCTGAAAAATCGGGCGATCACGGCAGCGAACATCCGTTTCGGTCATTTTCGGGGGCATCTGTGCGTAAACTGATTGGCTATCTTGTCTTGGTCCTGGGCGTTCTGGGCCTGGGACTTTGGGCGCGGGGCGAGCACGCGCCACGCATCGAAAAGCATCTCGACGAGGCGGCCAAGGCCGTCGCCGGGACGTCAATTCATGGCGCGCAGACCCGCGTGTCGGGCCGCGACATCACCATCGGCGGGCTGGCCGACAGTGCCGCAGAGCGCGACCGGCTGCTTGCCGATCTGGACGCGCTGCACGGTCGGCGTGTGGTCAATGACGACCTGAGAATCCTCGAGCCCGCCGCGCCCTATACCTTTGGCGTCGACAAGACGGCGGATGGCGGGTTGGCCAATGTCGCCGGGGTGATCCCGTCCGAAGCCGCCCGCGCCAGGCTTGCCGGGCTGATCGGCGCCGAGGCCGCCAAGGGGCTGGAACTGGCCTCGGGCGCGCCGGATGGCAACTGGACGGGCGCTATCGGTGCCGGTCTGGGCGCGCTGGCCGCACTGGACAGTGGCAGCCTGTCGCTGGTCGATCAGGTGCTGACGATCACCGGCACGGCCTCGGGGCCGGATGCCGCTGCCAAGGCCGAAACCGCGCTGGCCGCGTTGCCCGCCGGTTACACCGCCAAGCCGCAGATCGAGGTGCCGGTGCCCGCGATGCCGGGCGACTGGTCGCTGAGCTGGACCGAGACGGATGGCGCGAAAGCCGCCGGGCAACTGCCCGCCGGCCTGGACCTGCCCGCGCTGGCCGTCGCCTTGGGCCTGCCTTCGGTCGCCGGCGACGCGGCACCGGTTCAGGCCAGCGACCCGACCGAGGCTGCGACGGGCCAGGCCGCTCTTTCGGCGCTGGCCGCGAAGCTGGACGATCTGTCGGCCTTTGATCTGCGGATGCAGGGCCTGACCGCTGCCGCGACTGTGACCGCCAAGCCCGGCGCGGATGTCGATGCGATCCGGCAGGCGCTTGCGGGCGCGCTGCCGCAGGGGGCTGACATCAGTGTCGCCGCGACCCTGCCCGAGGCGGATTATCGTCTGGATTATGTTGCGGGCGAGGGCGCGACGATTGCCGGTGCCGCGCCCGAAGGGCTGGATGCGGCGGCCGTCGCCGGGGCGCTGGGCCTGAACACCGTCTCGGCCGATCTGACCCCTGCCAAGGGCGGCGCGGATCTGCGCGATGCGGGGCTGGCGGCGATCGGGGCCTTCAAGGCCTGGCTGCCGCAGATCGAAAAGCTGGGTCTTAGCCTGGGCGCCAAGCCCGCCGCCTCGGTCGAACTGACCGCCGGGGCGGATGCCGAACTGATCGGCGCGGCGCTGTCTGAAGGCTTGGGCACGGGCGTCGCGCTGGACGTGTCCGCCCCCGCGCTGCGCGTCGCAGACGGGGCCGAGCGGCTGAATGCCGCGACCGGCGAGACCGAGCGGTTCGTCGGCGGCTTCTGGCTGCCCAAGCGCGATTTCACCGCTGATGTCGCCGCCTGCAACGGTATGGCGCAGGACATCCTGGACCGGTTCGGCATCGGCTACGTGACCGGCTCGGCCCGGCTGAACGCCGAGGCCGCCCGCGCGGTGAACGAGCTGGCCGCGATCATGGCGCCGTGCGCGGCGGCCGGCCTGAAGGCGGAACTGGGTGGCCACACCGATGCCACCGGCGATGCCGAGGTGAACCGCAAGCTTAGCCAGGATCGCGCGCAATCGGTCTTTGACGCGCTGGTCGCGCGTGGCGTTCCGGCGGCGGCAATGACCGCCATGGGGTTTGGCGCCAGCCAGCCCATTGCCGACAACGCGACCGAGGAAGGCCGCGCCAAGAACCGCCGGACGACAATCGTCTGGACCAACTGATCCAATCCATCCTGTGCGACCCCGCGGGGCGCAACTGACAAGGAGAGACACATGTTTCGTGAATGGGGCTTCCTGCTGGGCGAAATCTGGTTCCTGCTGGCGCTGGCCGCGCTGCTGGGGCTGCTGGCCGGTTGGCTGATCTTCGGCCGCCGCAGCACCACCGTGGTCAACAGCGCCGAGGCCGACCAGCTTCGCGCCGATCTGGCCGCCTGCCGCCGTGACGGCAAGGCCTGCGCCGATCAATTGGCCGCCGCCCGGCAGCGCCTGAGCGAATGCGAGGCGGGCCGCGCCGAGGCCGAGGCCGCGCTGAAAGACACGCCTGCACCGGCGGCCTTCGCCGCCGCACCTGCCGCCCCCGCCGCAGTCGATGCCGAAGGCTTTGTCGCCGTCGGCCGCCGCCCGGCCGCGCTGGCCGCCGCGCGCAATGGCCAGCCTGACGATCTGAAGCTGATCTCGGGCGTGGGGCCGGTCTTGGAAAAGCTGTGTCACAGCCTGGGCTTTTACCACTTCGATCAGGTGGCCGCCTGGACCGCCGAGGAAATCGCTTGGGTCGATGAGAACCTTGAGGGTTTCAAGGGCCGCGTGACCCGCGATGACTGGGTGGGGCAGGCCAGGCTGTTGGCCCAGGGCATCATGCCGCAGAAGTAAAATCTTGGCTTGGGGGCTGCGGCCCCCGGCCCTGCCGCCGCGGCACGGGCGCTTTGCCCCCGCACCCCCGACTAGCTCGGCACAGCGAAACGGGCTATTGGTTCTGCTTCAGCAGGCGCTGTTTCTGCCGGTTCCAGTCGCGTTTGGCGCTGGTTTCGCGCTTGTCGGCCAGCTTCTTGCCCTTGGCGATGCCCAGTTTCAGCTTCACGATGCCGCGGTCGTTGAAATACATGCGCAGCGGCACCAGCGTCATCCCCTCGCGACCCGTCGCCTGCCACAGCCGCGCCAGTTCGCGCTTGCTGACCAACAGCTTGCGCTTGCGGCGCTCCTCATGCCCGAAGACGCCGGCCTGCTTATAGGCGGCGACATAGGCGTTGATCAGCCACAATTCGCCATCTTCCACGCTGGCATAGCTTTCGGCGATGTTCGATTGGCCGGTGCGCAGGGATTTCACCTCGGATCCGGTCAGCACGATCCCGGCCTCAAGATCGCTCTCGATGGCGTAATGGAACCGGGCCTGGCGGTTTTCGGCGATCAGCTTGCTGTTGGGATCGGATTTCTGGACCATGCCGATCAGATAGGCGCGCGGATGGCGCAAGTCCAGCACCCATGGGGCGCGCGGCCCGGGATTGGGGCCGCGCCATCACCGACTTGCCCCCGGCGGGCGGCTGTCGCAGGATTGCTGCGGCTGGAAATGGGGGCAAGCGATGCGTCACGGTGGGCAGATCCTGGTCGATCAATTGCGGCTGCATGGGGTGACGCGGGTATTTTCGGTGCCCGGCGAAAGTTTCCTGGCGGTGCTGGACGGGCTGCACGGGTCGGGCATCGCCAATATCGTCTGCCGTCACGAAGGCGGCGCCGCGATGATGGCCGAGGCGAGCGCCAAACTGACCAGCCGCCCCGGCATTTGCCTGGTTACCCGTGGTCCCGGCGCGACCAATGCCAGTGCGGGCGTGCATGTGGCGCGGCAGGACAGCACGCCGATGATCCTGTTCATCGGCCAGATCGCCCGCGACGACCGCGACCGCGAGGCCTTTCAAGAGGTGGACTATCGCCAGATGTTCGGTGGCCTGGCGAAATGGGTGGCCCAGATCGACACGACCGCGCGCATCCCCGAATATGTCGCGCGCGCCTTTGACGTGGCGATGTCGGGCCGCCCCGGTCCGGTCGTGCTGTCCCTGCCCGAGGATATGCTGTCGGCCCGCGCCGACACGCCCGACCTGCCGCCCGCGCCGCCGGTGATCGCCGGGATCAGCGCCGCCCAGGTGGATGCCGTGGCCGAGGCCCTGGCCGCCGCCAGCCAGCCGTTGCTGATCCCCGGCGGCTCGATCTGGACGGCGGATGACGCGGCCAATCTGGCGCGGCTGGCCCAGGGCTGGGGCCTGCCCGTCGCCGTGCCCTTCCGCCGTCAGGGGCATCTGGACAATCGCCTGCCGAACTATGTGGGCGATCTGGGCGTCGGTATGAACCCGAAACTGGGGCAGGCGCTGCGACGGGCGGATTGCGTCGTCTCGCTGGGGTCGCGGCTGGGGGATACGCTGACCGGCGGTTATGATCTGATGGCCCCGCGGGCGGCGGGGCGGCGGATTGTGCAGGTCCACCCCGACCCCGATCAGATCGGGGTGCTGTGGCGCGCCGATCCGGGGATCGCGGCCTGCCCGCGCGCGCTGCTGGCGGCCTTGGCCGACCGCCCGGCCCCGCGCCGCTGGGATGATTGGACGGCGTCGCTGCGGGCGGATTATCTGGACTGGCAGAAGCCGCGCCCGACGCCCGGCGCGGTGCGGCTGGAGGAGGTGGTGCAGCATCTGTCCGACCACCTGCCCGAGGATGCGATCCTGACCAATGGCGCGGGCAATTTCGCGGCCTTCCTGCACCGCTATTTCACCTACAAGGGGCCGGGCACGCAACTGGCGCCGACCTCGGGGTCGATGGGCTATGGGCTGCCTGCGGCGATCGCGGCCGCACTGACGTTGCCGGGGCGCACGGTCGTCTGTCTGGCCGGGGATGGCGACGTGCAGATGACCCTGAATGAGCTGTCGACCGCCGCCCAGCACGGCGCGCGGCTGGTGCTGATCGTGGCCAATAACGGGCGCTATGGCACCATTCGGATGCATCAGGAAAAGACCTATCCGGCGCGTGTGTCCGGCACCGATCTGGCCAATCCCGATTTCGCCGCCTTGGCCCGCGCCTATGGCGGCCAGGGTGAGGTCGTGGCTGATGGCGCTGATTTCCCCGCCGCGCTGGACCGCGCGCTGGCCGCGCCGGGGGTCGCGCTGATCGAATTGCGGCTGGACCCCGAGGCGCTGTCGACCGGCATGACCCTGAGTGAGGCGCGCGCGGCAGGGCAGTCCGCGGCGGGTTAGGCGCGGCGGCGTTCGGGGATGATTTCCTGAACGATCCCCGCCAGCAGCAGATAGGCCGAGGTCAGCAGCAGCCCCCAGAGCGCCCAGCTTTGCGGGTGGAAATCGACCGCCACCGCCCAGAAGGCAAAGCCCGTCCAGGCCAAAGCCATGGGCAATGAAATGGCGCGCCACCGCTCGGTCCGCACCGGGTGGATGAACTTCAGATTGGTGAACATGGTTGCGGCCAAAGCCACGACGATGGCCAAAGCGACCCAGAAGTTCAGTTTCAGCGCGAATAGCACCAACACCACCATGTTCCAGCAGGCGGGAAAGCCCGCAAAGGAATTGTCGCGCGTTTTCATGCGGGTATCGGCGAAATAGACGACCGAGCCATAGACGATCACGATGATCGCGACCCAGCCCGTCCAGCCCGGCAGGATGCCCGATTTGAACAGGGCATAGGCGGGGATGAAGACATAGGTCAGGTAATCGACGATCAGATCCATCAGCACGCCGTCATAGGTCGGCCAGTTGGCCTTGACGTCATAGCGGCGCGCCAGCGGGCCATCGACGCCATCCACGACAAGCGCGATCACCAGCCAGAAGAACATCAGCGCCCATTGCTCGTTCACGGCGGCCAGCATCGCCAGCATCGACAGGACCGCGCCGGTGGCGGTCAGCAGATGCACGGAAAGGGCTTTCAGACGTGGGGTCATGCGCGCCTTGTGGCGCAGAAAAGGGGTGAAATCAACCGTTCAGCGGCGCTGGCGCGGATGGGCCGCGTCATAGGCCTGAACCAGCCGGGCGCTGTCGATGGCGGTATAGACCTGGGTGGTGGCCAGCCGGGCATGGCCCAGAAGATCCTGAATGGCGCGCAGATCGGCGCCTGCGCCCAGCAGATGCGTGGCGAAGCTGTGGCGCAGGGCATGGGGGGTGGCGGTCGCGGGCAGCCCCAGCGAGGTGCGGGCCGCCTCCATCGCGCGGGCGACCAGTCGCGGGTTCAGCGGGCCGCCGCGCGCGCCGCGAAACAGCGGCTGGTCATCGGCCATCGGCCAGGGGCAGACCGCCAGATAGGCCTCGACTGCCTGCACCGCGACGGGCAGCACCGGCACCAGCCGCTCCTTGCCGCCCTTGCCGCGAATGCGCAGCGCGGTGCCCAGCGGAAGATCGGCCCCGGTCAGCGACAATGCCTCGGACAGGCGCAGGCCGCAGCCGTAAAGCAGGGTGACGATGGCCGCGTCGCGCGCGCCGATCCAAGGGGCGGTGGCCTGCACCTCGACCAGATCAATGACGTCGCGGGCCTGATCCTGGGCCAGCGGGCGCGGCAGCTTGCGGGCGTATTTCGGCGCGCGTGTGGTCAGCGCGGCACTGGCATCGACGCCCTGCCGGTCGGCCACCCAGGCGATGAACCCCCGGATCGAGGACAGCCGCCGCGCCATCGACCGCGGCGATAGCCCGCGCCGGTGTTCGGCCCCCAGAAAGGCGCGCAGATCGGCGGGGCCTAGCCCGCCAATCGCCGCAGGGGTCAGCGGGCCGCCTTGGTAATCGCCCAGAAAGGTCAGAAACCGCGCCAGATCGCTGCGCAGCGCGGTGATCGTATGGGCGCTCGCCCCGTCGATTGCCTGACGATGGGCCAGAAACCGCGCCAGAAGATCGGCGGCGGCATCCGAGAAGCCCGCGACGCTCACAGCATTCGGGCCAGCAGGGCGTCGATGACGCCTTGCAGAAAGGCCATCAGGTCGCTGCCTTGCTGGGGGGCGAAGGTGGCGGCCTCAGTCGCGCCCAGCAGCAGCAGACCGGCGCGCGCGCCGCCAAGGGACAGGGGCAGCACCGCCTCGGATGCGATGGGCGCATTGGCATGGGGATGGGCGCGCGCGGCGTCGTCCCCGGTGCGGCGCAGGGTGACGCCGCTGGCCTGCGCCCGCCGCACGGCCAGCCGCGCGGCGACTGCACCGGCGGGGCTCAGCTCGACCAGCCGGGGATGGGCCAGCAGGGCGGCGCGCGTGTCAGCCGCCAGCGGAACGGGGGCGTCCTCGATCAGCAGGCGGACGGATTCGATGCGCAGCAGCACCGCCAATTGATCGCCCAACACCGCCAGCAGCCCGGCCAGATCGGCGGCCCCGATCAACGCAAGCGCGGCGCGATGCACCTGACGGGTGCCAGCCACGTTGTCATAGGCGGCAGCCAGCACATGCCGATGGGTGGTTTGCAGATCGTCCAGCCGCTCTTCCAGCCGGGCCATCCAGCGACCACGAATGTCGATGACATTGCCGCCCTGTTCGGCATCGCGCGCATCCATCAGCGCGCGCATCACTTCGGCATCGTTCAACAGGGCTTCGGGCGCGGCCAGAAGCTGCGCCCGCAGATCGGGGGCAAGGGTGGTTCGGGTCATGCTCGCCTCAACTCGGCCCGTCTGACGCGGGCAGTTGCGCAAAGATAACCGAAGCCGAGACCCCGCGCACCTCTTTCTTCTTGGCGGAGATATCCCTGGGGGGAGTGAGGCGGGTCACGAAAAGGTCCAATGGACCTTTTCGCCGACGAACGCCTCGGCCCCTAGCCTGTCAGCCGATCTTCTGACCGGTGGCGGCCCAGTCCTTGACGAATTGATCCAAGCCCTTGTCGGTCAGCGGATGGCTGGCCATCGCCTTGATCACATTCGGCGGCGCGGTGATGACATCGGCACCGATGCGGGCCACGTCGGTGATATGGTTCACCGACCGGATCGAGGCGGCCAGGATCTCGGTCTTGAAGTCGTAATTGTCATAGATGGTGCGGATGTCCTCGATCAGCTGGATGCCGTCCAGGTTGATGTCGTCCAGCCGCCCGATGAACGGGCTGATGAAGGCCGCGCCCGCCTTGGCTGCCAGGATCGCCTGCGCGGCGCTGAAGCACAGGGTGACGTTGACCATGTGGCCTTCGGATGCGAAAGCCTTGCAGGCCGTCAGACCGTCCCAGGTCAGCGGCACCTTGATGGCGATATTGGGGGCGATCTTGGCCAGAACCTTGCCTTCGCGGATCATCTCTTTGGCGTCGGTCGACACCACCTCGGCCGAGACCGGGCCGCTGACCATCTCGGCGATCTCGCGCGTCACCTCGGTGATGTCGCGGCCGGATTTCAGGATCAGCGACGGGTTGGTGGTCACGCCATCGACCATGCCCAGGTCGTTCAGTTCACGGATGGCGGCGACGTCGGCGGTATCGACGAAGAACTTCATGGGATACTCCTTTGGGATGAGTTGGCGCGGTGATAGCGCAAAAGGCCGGTCGCGGAAAGGGCGGATGGGGCGGCCGGGGGGCGCTGCCCCCCTGCGGCTGCGCCGCACCCCCCGGAGTATTTGCGAACAGGGGAAAGGGGCATGAGCCGCTTTGCCCAAGGTCAGCCGGTTGCGGTGGTGCTGCCCGAGGGCCTCGGTCGGGCGCTGGATTATCTGGCGCCCGAGGCGGGCTGCGCCGCGGGGGATTTCGTGCTGGTGCCCTTGGGGCCGCGGCGGCTGGTCGGGGTGGTCTGGGGGCCGGCGGCGGGCGATTACCCGATCGAGAAATTGCGCGCGGTGATTGCCGTGCTGGACGCCGCGCCGATGACCGAAGGGATGCGGGCGTTTCTGGAGCGGGCCGCCGCCTATACGATGACGCCGCTGCCTGCGATGGTGCGGCTGGCCACGCGCGCGCCGGGGCTGGCCGATCCGCCGGGGATGCGACGCATCTATGTGCCCGCCGGGGCGCCGCCCGCGCGGTTGACCGAGGCGCGGGCGCGGGTGATGGCGGTGATCGCGGATCACGGCGGCGCAGGGTTCGCCCTGGGTGAGCTGGCCGCGCTTGCGGGCGTATCGCATTCGGTCATTCACGGGCTGGTCAAGGCGGGCGTGCTGGCCGAAATCGCCGCGCCGCGCGATCTGCCCTATCCGCGGCTGGATCCCAACCTGCCCGGCAAGGCGCTGGATGACAGCCAGCAGGCCGCCGCAGATCAGCTCTGCGCGGGCATGACGGCGGGGGGCTATGGCACCACGCTTCTGAAGGGCGTCACCGGGTCGGGCAAGACCGAGGTTTACCTTGAGGCCGTGGCCGCCTGTCTGCGCGCCGGGCGTCAGGCGCTGGTGCTTTTGCCGGAGATCGCGCTGACCTCGGCCTTTCTGGCGCGGGTCGAGGCGCGGTTCGGGGCGCGTCCGGGCGAGTGGCATTCCGGTGTCACCCAGGCCGAGCGGCGGCGGCTGTGGACCATGGCCGGGCGCGGCGAGGTCGGGCTGGTGGTCGGCGCGCGATCGGCGCTGTTCCTGCCGTTCCGCGATCTGGGCCTGATCGTCGTCGATGAGGAGCATGACACCAGCTACAAGCAGGAAGACGGTGTGCTGTATCACGCCCGCGACATGGCGGTGTTGCGCGCCAGTCTTGAGGGCGGGCAGGTGGTGCTGGCCTCGGCCACGCCGGCGCTTGAGACTTGGGTGAATGCGCGGGCCGGGCGTTACGGGCGCGTCGATCTGACCGCGCGGTTCGGCGTGGCGGAACTGCCCGACATGGCCACCATCGACCTGCGCGCCGAGCCGATGGAGGCGGGCCAGTGGATCAGCCCCAGCCTGGCGCGCGCCATGGTCGACCGGCTGGAGAAGGGCGAGCAAAGCCTGTTGTTCCTGAACCGGCGTGGCTATGCACCGCTGACCGTCTGTCGGTCCTGCGGCGGCCAGATCGCCTGCGATCACTGCGATGCGCGCATGGTCGAGCATCGCTTTCTGCGCCGTCTGGTCTGCCACCAATGCGGCGCGACCCGCCCGGTGCCGCAGACCTGCCCCAGTTGTGGCACCACCGGTGCCATGGCCGCCGTCGGTCCCGGTGTCGAGCGGCTGGCCGAGGAGGTCGCGGCGCGTTTTCCCGGTGCGCGGGCTGCCGTGCTGTCGTCGGATCTGTTCACCAGCGCGCGGGCCTTGCGCGATCAGATCGCGGCGATTGCGGCGGGGCAGGCCGATATCATCATCGGCACGCAGATCGTGGCCAAGGGGCACAACTTTCCCGATCTGACGCTGGTGGGGGTGATCGACTCCGATCTGGGCCTGTTCGGGTCGGATCTGCGCGCCGCCGAGCGGACCTTTCAACTGATCCGCCAGGTCGCCGGTCGCGCCGGGCGGGCGCAGGCGCCGGGGCTGGCGCTGTTGCAGACCCACCAGCCCGACCACCCGGTGATCCGCGCCATCCTGGCGGGCGATGACGAAGGCTTCTGGCAGGCCGAGGCGGCGCAACGTCAGGCGCTGCGGATGCCGCCCTTTGGCCGTCTGGCCGGGATCATCCTGTCATCGCCCGACGCCCAAGCGGCGTTGGAGGTGGGCGAGGCGCTTGCGCGCGCCGATGCCCCTCTGCGCGCCATCGGCGCCGAGGTCTGGGGGCCTGCGCCCGCGCCGATTGCCCGCGTGCGGGGCCGCCACCGCCTGCGCCTGCTGGTGCGCGCCGACCGGGGGGCTGCGCTGCAACCGGCGCTGTCGGCCTGGCTGGCGCAGGTGCGGCTGCCCGCCAAGGTGCGGCTGGCCGTCGATATCGACCCGCAGAGCTTCCTGTAGCCCCGTAGCGGAACGCCGGGCTGGCCCGCGGCGTTCGGTCTGGTAACAGCGCCGCCCGCCCCCTATCTTCGGGCAGCCCAACGACAGGAGAGTGCGATGACCACCGGACCCTTTGCCGACCGCCTGCCCACCGCCGACGAGGCGCTGCCGGGCCGCGATGCCCCGATCATGGTGCCGGGCCGCCATGCCGTGCTGGGCACCGACATCGGCGAACTGCCCGCCGGGCATGAGGTCGTGCTGCTGGGCATGGGCTGCTATTGGGGCGCCGAACGCCTGCTGTGGCAGGCCGAGGGTGTGCATTCGACAGCGGTGGGCTTTGCCGGTGGCCTGACCCCGAACCCCACCTATGCCGAGGTTTGCACCGGTCGCACCGGCCATGCCGAGGTGGTGCGCGTGGTCTTTGACCCGGCCCGCATCAGCCTGTCGCATCTGCTGCAACTGTTCTGGGACAATCACGATCCGACCCAGGGCAATCGCCAGGGCAATGATCGCGGCACCCAGTATCGGTCGGCCATCTATGCGATGAACGATCACCATCTGGCACTGGCCGAGGCTTCGGCAGTGGACTTCGGCAACCGGCTGGCGGTCGGTGGCTTCGGTGCCATCACCACCGAGATCGCGCCGATGCCCGTGTTCTATTTCGCCGAGGATGAGCATCAGCAATATCTGCACAAGAATCCGAACGGCTATTGCGGGCTGAAGGGCACCGGGGTTAAGGCCAGCACCAGCCAATCGCTTTGAACAGGGGCCGCCATGACCACCTTCACCGCCTTTACCACCTGCCCCAGCCGCGCCCAGGCCGAGGCCTTGGCCGAGCATGTCGAGGCGCTTGAGCCGGAACCCTATGGCACCGGCGTGTTCGAGATCGAGGACGGGTCCGACCGGTGGGAAGTCGGCGCCTATTTCACCGAACGCCCCGATGAGGTGGCGCTGCTGCTGCTGGCCGCCGCGCAGGGCGCGCAGCCTTTTGTCGTGTCGGAACTGCCCGACATCGACTGGGTGGCGCATGTGCGGCGCGAACTGGCGCCGGTGCAGGCCGGGCGGTTCTTCGTCTATGGCAGCCATGACGCCGACAAGCTGCCTGCCGGGGCCCTGGCGCTGAATATCGACGCGGCGATGGCCTTTGGCACTGGCCACCACGGCACCACCAAGGGCTGCCTGCTGGCGCTGGACCGGCTGGCCGATACCGCGCCGGGCCGGGTGGCGGACATCGGCTGCGGCACGGCGGTGCTGGCGATGGGGGCCGCGCGGCTGTGGCCGGGGCTGGAGGTGCCGGTCATGGCCTCGGATAACGACGTGATCGCGGTCGAAACGGCCGAGGCGAATGTGCTGAACAACGGGTTGGACGGCAAGGTCGCCTGCTTTCAGGCGACGGGCTTTGATCACCCCGATCATGCTGCCGCCGCGCCCTATGACATCGTGCTGGCCAATATCCTGAAACAGCCGCTGATCGACCTGGCCCCCGACATGGCCGCGCATCTGGCGGCGGGCGGGCGGGCGATCCTGTCGGGGCTGCTGACCACCCAGGCCGATGAGGTGACGGCGGCCTATGTCGCGCAGGGGCTGGTGCCCGAACACCGCGACGATCTGGGCGAATGGTCGACGCTGGTGCTGCGCAAGCCCTGATGGCAGACTAGCCGGGCGGCCAGACCGGCCAGCTATCGGTGATGCGGCCGTCCTCATGGATCAGGATTTCGGCGAAATCCTGAATGACGGCCTCGGATTGGGTGGGGCGCAGGGCGATCACGGTAGGCTCGGGCGCGCCGCGCGGCAGCACCCATCCCTGCTGGTTCGAGGATGGCGCATAGAAGGGGCTGGGCCGCAGCCCGGCCGGATAGACCGGCTGCGCCATCCACTTGCCACCCCAGCCAAAGGCGATGCGGTCGCCGATCAGCCGCGCGCCGCGCAATGCCTCTGACAGGCGCGGATGGCCGGGCAGGCCGTGCGGCACGGTTTTCAGCACCGGCGCCACGATGAACAGCGCGGGCGTCAGCGCCGCGTTGCAGGGCTGGTCGAAATCCGACGGCTTGACCAGGGCCGAGCCGACCACGACCTCATTCCCCGGTGTGCCGGCTGGCATCGCCAAAGCAGTGGAAGACCCGCCGGTGTTCAGGATGCGCCGCGCGCCCGGCGGCAAGGCGGCGATGAAATCCGACAGCCGCGCCATCGCCTGCACCCCGGCCCGGCCCTGACCACCCAGCAGCCGGGGCAGGGCGCTGACATGGGCCTCATATCCCATCAGGCCCTCGATCTGGACCGGGGCGGTGACGCGCCCGGCGGCGGCGGCCAGATCAGAGGGCCGGGCATAGCCTCCACGGCCAAGGCCGATGTCGACCTCGAACACCAGACGCATGGGGCGGCCATCGGCGGCGGCCAGCGACAGGTAATCACGCAGCACCTCGCAGCGGTCGATCAGCCAGATCACCCGATCCGCCCCCGCCACATCGCGGCGAAAGGCGGCGGCGGCGGCGGCAGGCATCGGCTTGCCCATCAGCACCTCGGCCTGCGGAAAGCGCGCCAGCACCCGCGCCGTCAGCGGCAGGTGGAAGGACATGATGCGGTCGGTCGAAAGCCCCGCCATCCCCGCCGCGATCAGATCGGGCGCCGGGATCGACTTGTCGGCCAGCCGCACCGCATGGTCCGCAGGCAGGCCCGCCGCCAGCACCGACAGGTTGTCACGCAGCCGCCGCCGGTCCAGCACCAGGGCGGGGCGAACGATCCCCGCCTGGGCCAAGGCCCGCGTCACCGCCTGAAAATCCATCGCCCCTGTCCCCGGCTGCCCGTTTGTTCGGCCGGGTTTTAGCACGACCGAACAGTCTGGCAAGCCGCAGGGTCATGACGCCACGTCAGTCCGCCACGTCAGTCCGCCCGAAAGGCGTCGATGGCCGCGATCGCCTCATCCGCGGTTTCGACATAGGTGAACAGGTCCAGATCCTCGGCCGAGATCGTGCCGGCCTCTGCCAGCGCCTGCCAGTTGATGATCCCGTCCCAGAAGTCGCGCCCGAACAGCAGGAACGGCACCGGCTTCATCCGCAGCGTCTGGATCAGGGTCAGCGCCTCGAACATCTCATCCAAAGTGCCGAAGCCGCCGGGGAACACGCAGATCGCCGCCGCGCGCATCAGGAAATGCATCTTGCGAATGGCGAAATAGTGGAAGTTGAAGCACAGGTCGGGCGTGACATATTCGTTCGGCGCCTGTTCATGCGGCAGCACGATGTTCAGGCCGATGGACTGGCCGCCCGCCTCATGCGCGCCGCGATTGCCGGCCTCCATCACGCCGGGGCCGCCGCCGGTGCAGACCACCCATTCGCGGCCATAGCTTTTCAGGCTGCGCTCGGTCATCGCCTGGGCAAACAGCCGCGCCTGTTCGTAGTAACGCGACAGATCGGCCAGCGTCTGCGTGCGCGCCCGCGCCACCTGGTCGGGGGCGGGGATGCGCGCGCCGCCGAACATCACCACGGTCGACACGATGCCGCGTTCGTCCATCACCAGTTGCGGCTTCAGCAGCTCCAGTTGCAGGCGCACGGGGCGCAGTTCCGGGCGCAGCAGGAAATCCCGATCCTGAAAGGCCAGCTTATAGGCCGGGGCGCGGGTCTGCGGCGTATCGGGGATCTCGCGCGCGGCCGCGGCGTCCTGCTGGCTGTCGCGGAACGGGGTCTGGTGGTCGTCGGTCATCTGATCCTTTCGGCGGCCATCGGCGCGCGGCGCATTGCATGGGGGACGTGGCGGCGGTTATACCCGCGCGACCCGTCCGTTCACAACCAATGAGGCCCCCGCATGAGTTCCCCCCTGAACACCGCCGAGCTGGAAAACGCCATCGAAGCCGCGTGGGAGGCCCGCGACACGATCACCCCCTCCACCAAGGGCGAGGCGCGTGAGGCGATCGAGGCCACGCTGGAGGCGCTGGACAGCGGCGCGCTGCGGGTGGCCGAAAAGCGCGGGGCCGACTGGCATGTGAACCAATGGGCCAAGAAAGCCGTGCTGCTGGGCTTTCGCCTGAAGGACATGGAACAGATGCCGGGCGCGCCGCAGGACGCAAGCTGGTGGGACAAGGTGGACACCAAGTTCAAGGGCTGGGGCGACAACCAGTGGCGCGCCGCCGGTTTCCGTGCCGTCCCCGGTGCCATCGTCCGTCGCAGCGCCCATATCGGCAAGGGCGTGGTGCTGATGCCCAGCTTCGTCAACCTGGGCGCCTTTGTCGATGAAGGCACGATGGTCGACACCTGGGCCACCGTCGGCTCGTGTGCGCAGATCGGCAAGCACGTTCACCTGTCGGGCGGCGTCGGCATCGGCGGCGTGCTGGAACCGATGCAGGCAGGCCCGACCATCATCGAGGACAATTGCTTCATCGGCGCCCGGTCCGAGGTGGTCGAGGGCTGCATCGTCCGCGAAGGCAGCGTGCTGGGCATGGGCGTGTTCATCGGCAAGTCGACCAAGATCGTCGACCGCGAAACCGGCGAAGTGATGTATGGCGAGGTGCCCGCCGGGTCGGTGGTCGTGGCCGGTTCGATGCCGTCGAAGAACGGCGTGAACCTGTATTGCGCGGTGATCGTCAAGCGCGTGGATGCGCAAACCCGGTCCAAGACCTCGATCAACGAATTGCTGCGGGATTGAACGGGCGATCTGCGGGGCTGACAGGGCGTTTCGGATCGGTTAGCAAAAGCGGGTGGCCGAAGGGAGATCGGCCAACCGCGTCATTGCAAGGGGGGAACCACCATGGCCGATCACAAGACCACCCATGTTCACGGCGACATGTCGGTGCGTGAGCATGAAAAGACTTTTGACGGCTTCATCCGGCTGTCGACCTGGGCGGCGGTGCTGGCAATTCTGGTGGTGATCTTCCTGGCGTTGTCGAACGCCTGATCATCACGGCACGAACAAGAAAGGCAGATCATGCTGCGTAAACTTCTGGTCTGTCTTTTGCTGCCCCTGCTGGCGGCCTGCGGGGCCGAACCGACCTGGGCGCCCGATGATGCGGTGCGTCAGGCGCGGTTTTCGACGGGCGAGCCGCCCTCGATCACGCTGTTCACCGTGATCGGCATTCCGCGCGGCGAGGGCGGGCATTCGGCGCTGATGATCGACGCCAGCCAGCGGGTCATGTTCGACCCGGCCGGAACCTGGCGCCACCCCAACGTGCCGGAACGCAACGATGTGCATTACGGCATCACGCCGATGATGAAGGCGTTCTACATCGATTACCACGCGCGCGAGACCTATTACGTCGAAGAGCAGAAGGTGCTGGTCAGCCCCGAGGTCGCCGAACTGGCGATGCGCCGGGCCGAGGAATATGGCGCGGTGTCCAAGGCGATGTGCGCCAATGCCACCTCGACCGTGCTGCGCGGCTTGCCAGGGTTCGAGACGATCCCGGTTAGCTTCTATCCGCTGCGCATCCGTGATGCCTTCGGCAAGCTGCCCGGCGTGCAGACCAAGATCCACAAGGATGGCGATCCGGCGAACAATCACAATGTCCTGCTGGTGCAGCAGGGCAAGGTTCTGAACCGCTAGATCAGCGCCAGCGAAAGATACAGCACCGCTGCGCCGCCCAGGATCGCGGCCAGCGTGTTGCGAAAGGCGATGCCAAAGCCCAGCGCGGCCAGTGCCGCCAGAAAGCGCGGCGCGTCAAAGGCGCCGCCGGTCGCGGCGGGCCAGATCACCAGCGGCGCGACCAGCCCGGGCAGCACCGCCACGGATGTATAGCGCAGATGCCGCAGCACCCATTCGGGCAGTTGCCGCGCGCCGATCAGGCCCAGAAACGACAGCCGGATCACATAGGTGCCAAGGCCCAGCGCCAGGATCACCAGCCAGATCGTCGTGCTGGATGCGGTCATCCCAAGGCCCCCCTGCGGGCGGCGCGGCGGGCCAGGAACAGCTCGGTCCGGGCGCCCGCGACCATTGCCAGTGGCGCGGCGACCAGCAGGCCCAGGCCGTGCGGCAGCACCGAAAACACCAGTGCGCCGATCACCGACACCGCCGCCGCCACAACATGAGGCAGGCTGCGCAGCGCCGGCGCGATCATCGCCAGAAAAGTGATCGGCACCGCAAAATCCAGCGCGAAGGCCGGCGGGATCGCCCGGCCCATCGTCGCACCGATCGCTGTCATCGCCATCCAGGGCAGGCACAAGGTGACCGAGGTGCCCATGAAATAGGCGATCTTTTCGGCCAGGGGGCGGGCGGGGCGTGCGGTAAACTCGGCATCCGACAGCGCATAGGTCTGGTCGATCAGAAGATAGGCGATCAGCGCCCGCATCCGCAGCGGCGCGGCCCCCAGATGCGGCACCAGGCTGGCCGAATACATCGCCATCCGCAGGTTCACCGCCAGTGCCGAGACGATGACGATCAGCGCGGGGGCATTGTCGGCCAACAGTTGCACGGCGGTGAATTGCGAGGCACCGGCCAGAACCAGCACCGAAAAGCCCATGATCTGCGCCAGATCCAGCCCCGCCTCATGCGCGACGACGCCGAACAAAAGGGCAAAGGGCAGCACCACCAGAAGGAACGGCAGCCCGTCGCGCAGCCCCTTGGCAAAAGCACGCGTGGTCATCCGTCGAACGTCCCCGCGGCGCGGCCCAGCAGCATGAAGGCGCGGGCGGTGCGGGTGGCGGCAAAGGCGGCGATCTGGGCATCGTCGGCCTGTGGCTCCAGCGTCGCCAGGGCGCGGTCGAACTGGCGCAGGAAATGATGCGCGGCATCGCGAAAGATGGTGTCGCTGCGCAACAGATCCTGCACCAGCGTCAGTGTCACCCGGTCGCGCACCCCGCCCAGGGCCGAGACCTCGCGCCCGCGTTCGCCATGCGCAAAGCGCCGCCACAGTTCGGGTCGGGCGCGGTCAGGCGCAAGGTCATCCATGAAGATGCCGTCGCGCGCGAGCAGCGTCAGCACATCCTGCGCCGCCCGCACAAGGCGCGAGGCCGTGGCATCGGCCAAGGCTGCGCGCAAGGCCGCGATCCCGGCGCTGTCATCGCCGCTTTCGGGAAAGTTCAGCGCCCGGATCAGCGTGTCGGCAGGCAGGCTGTCGGTCGCGGCGCCCGGCAGATCCAGCGCCAGGCTGGATTGCGCGGGTTGCGGTGCGGTGGGGGCTGCGGTCGGGGCTGCCACGCGCGCGCGGGGCTGCGGCGCGGCGATCGGGGCGGCGGCGATCGGGGCGGCGGCCATCGGGGCTGCGGCGGGGCGCGCCGCCGGGCGAACCTCGGGCGTGGCTGGCTCGACTGCGTCGATCGGCGTCGGGGCAGGGCGTGCGGGCGGGCGGATGCGATCCATGTCGGCGCGCAGCCGGTCGGCCTCGGCCCGCAATTGCGCCAGCGTCTCGGCCGCGCCTGCCGCCATCCAGATCAGCGCCACCGGCAGCAGCACGCCGACCAGCGACATCAGCCGCGCCAGCGCACCGGGGGGCTGGTCGGGGCTGGGCGTCAGCAGCCAGAACAGCCCCACCAGCGCCAGCCAGATCAGGCTGATCGCGCCCGCCACGACGACCGCGCCATGACGCGCCACAACCTTGCGAAAGCCGTCGACCAGCCCGGTCATGCGCGCCCCCTAGATGTATTGGACGTCCAGAATCTCATAGCTTTTTTCGCCGCCGGGGGTGCGCACTTCCACGCTGTCGCCCGGCTCCTTGCCGATCAGCGCCCGCGCCAGGGGCGAGCGCACGTTCAGCAGGCCGCCTTCGATCTGCGCCTCGGTCTCACCGACGATCTGATAGGTCTTTTCCTCGTCGCTGTCTTCATCGACCAGGGTGACGGTGGCGCCGAACTTGATCGGGCCGGACAGTTTGGCGGGGTCGATCACCTCGGCGCGGGAAATCAGCGCCTCGATCTCCTTGATCCGGCCCTCGACGAAGCTCTGCTTTTCACGGGCGGCGTGATATTCGGCGTTTTCCGACAGATCGCCATGTTCGCGCGCCTCGGCGATGGCCTTGATGACCGCCGGCCGCTCGACCGATTTCAGCTGTTTCAGTTCTTCGTCCAGTTGCGCGAAGCCCGCGCGGGTCATCGGGATCTTTTCCATGCCGTCCTGCAACGCCGTTCGTTTTCATGAACAGACCGACCCCACCCGCGCGGCGGGCAAGGTCGGTCTGCAAGTCATGCGTCACAGGAAACCGGAACCGGCGCGGAATGCAACCCTTGGATGACCGTTGTGGCGGCTTCTTGCTGGGCCGGGATCGAAAATTGCGCCAAAGACGCGCGTGGCGTCATCATTGCGCCACGGCCCCGGCTGGGCTAGTGCTGACGTGAAGGTCAAGCAGGCGGGCCGGATCGGGCCTTGCCGCGCCAGATGTGGGGGGACGGATGAGCGACCAGATGATGCGCGAATCGATGGACTATGATGTCGTCATCGTGGGGGCGGGGCCGTCGGGCCTGTCCGCGGCGATCCGGCTGAAACAGATCGACCCTGACCTGTCGGTGGTGGTGCTGGAAAAAGGGTCCGAGGTCGGCGCCCATATCCTGTCGGGTGCGGTGCTGGATACCGCGGGTCTTGACGCGCTGCTGCCCGACTGGCGCGCGATGGGGGCGCCGATCAAGACCGAGGTCAAGCACGACAATTTCTATATCCTGGGCGCCGCCGGCGGGATGCGCATCCCGAACTGGCCGATGCCGCCGCTGATGTCGAACCACGGCAAATACATCGTGTCGATGGCCAATGTCTGCCGCTGGATGGCCGAACAGGCCGAAGCTCTGGGCGTCGAGATTTTCCCCGGCATGGCCTGTTCGCAACTGGTGTTCGACGGCAACCGCGTCGCCGGTGTCGTGGCCGGCGAAATGGGGCTGAACCCCGACGGCACCCCCGGCCCCAGCTATGAGCCGGGGATGGAGCTGCGCGGCAAATACGTTTTCATCAGCGAGGGCGTGCGCGGGTCGCTGGCCAAGCAGTTGATGGAAAAATACGATCTGTCGGCCGGGAAATGCCCGCAAAAGTTCGGCCTGGGCATGAAGGAAATCTGGGAAATCGACCCTGCCAAGCACCGCGAAGGCACCGTCACGCATACGATGGGCTGGCCGCTGGGCAAGAATGCGGGCGGCGGCAGCTTCATCTATCATCTTGACAACAATCAGGTTCTGGTCGGCTTCGTGGTTCACCTGAACTATGAGAATCCGTATCTGTTCCCCTATATGGAGTTCCAGCGCTTCAAGCATCACCCGATGGTCGCCGAGCTGCTGGAGGGCGGCAAGCGCGTGGCTTACGGTGCGCGCGCGATTTCCGAAGGCGGCTGGCAGTCGATCCCCAAGCTGACGGTGCCGGGCGCTGTGCTGCTGGGCTGTTCGGCGGGGCTGGTGAACGTGCCGCGCATCAAGGGCAACCATAACGCCATGCTGTCGGGCATTGCCGCCGCCGAGGCCGCCTGCGCCGCGATCAAGGCCGGCCGCGAAGGCGATGAGCTGGTCGAATATGAAACCGACCTGCGCAGCGGCCCGATCGCCAAGGATCTGAAGCGGGTGCGCAACGTCAAGCCGATGTGGTCGCATTGGGGGATGTGGCCCTCGCTGGTGTTCGGTGGGCTGGACATGTGGACGAACAACCTGTTCGGCTTTTCGCTGTTCGGTACGCTGAAACACGGCAAGAGCGACGCCGCCCATACCGGAAAGGCCAAGGACTTTGCGCCCATCGACTATCCCAAGCCCGATGGCAAGCTGTCCTTCGACCGGCTGACCAACGTCAGCTTCAGCTTCACCAACCACGAGGAAAGCCAGCCCAGCCATCTGCGGCTGAAGGATCCCTCGATCCCGATTGCGGTGAACCTGCCCGAATATGCCGAACCGGCGCAGCGTTACTGCCCGGCAGCCGTCTATGAGGTGGTGGGCGAGGGCGCCGATGCGCGGTTCGTCATCAACTTTCAGAACTGCGTGCATTGCAAGACCTGCGACATCAAGGATCCGTCGCAGAACATCGTCTGGACCACGCCGCAGGGCGGTGACGGGCCGAATTATCCCAATATGTGATCAGGAAGGCGGCCCCCGTGGCCGCCTTTTTCATGGCACCCGCGCCCGTCACATTCCCGTCAGGCGGGCGGGGGCGGGGGTGTGCGCGGGCGGGGCCGGATGGACAGTGCCGGGGGCCGGGGCTAGGGTCGGGGCGCGCCATGGCGGCGCCGCCGAAGGATGGACATGTTGCGCCTGACGACCTCGATCTTTGCCCTGGCCCTGGCGATGGGCCTGCCCGCGCCGCTGCTGGCGCAGAACGCCGATACCCCGGCCATGCCGCAGATGGGCATGGGTGTCAGCGCCGATCGCGCGCTGCCCGCCGATCAGGTGCCGACCTTGGCGGGCGAGGATGCCGGGGCCTATCTGGCGGCGGGCTATGCGGCCACGCGGTCGGATTTCCAATCGGCGCTGGATTACTTTGAACGCGCCTTGCAGGCTGATCCCGGCAATCAGGCGATGCAGGAAACCGCGCTTTTGGCGCGTGTCGCGCTGGGCCGCGTGGATGAGGCGATCGAGCGCGCGCAGACGATGGCGGATCAGGGCGCGACCCATATGATCGGGCAGATCCTTGGGCTGGCCAAGGCCGCCAAGGCAGGCGATTTTGCCGGTGTGCTGGCCCTGCTGGATCAGGGCGATGCCGCCGCCAAGGCCGCCGCGCAGGAAACGCCCCCGGCCAACGGCGGCACCGATGCCGCCCCGCAGATCGACCTGATCGCGGAACTTGTGCGCGCCTGGGCGCAGGTCGGCCAGGGCCAGATGTCCGAGGCGGTCAAGGGCTTTGACCGGGTGATCGCCCAACCCGGCGCCACCCCCTTTGGCCGCTATCACAAGGCACTGGCGCTGGCTTCGGTCGGCGATTTCGAGGGTGCGAATGCGCTGCTGACCGGCCAGGACGGCGAGGAACTGCGCCTGACCCGGCGCGGGCTGGTGGCCCATGCCCAGATCCTGTCGCAGCTTGAAAAGAATGACGACGCCATCGCCCTGCTGGACAGCGCGCTGAAGGTCGAGGCCGACCCGGTGCTGTCCAGCCTGCGCGACCGGCTGGCCGCCGGTGAGGCGGTGCCGTTCGACACCGTGACATCGGCCAGCGACGGCCTGGGCGAGGTCTATTTCAACTTTGCCGGCATGATGCTGGGCGGCGATGTCCCCGATGCCTCGACCCTGGTTTATGCCCGCATCGCAGCCTGGCTGACCCCGGCCAATCTGGATGCGCAGATGCTGGCGGCGGCGCTGCTGGAACAGATGGAGCAGTTCGATCTGGCGGTTCAGGCCTATGAGGCGGTGCCGCAGGACAGCCCGATGCGCGCCATTGCCGATCTTGGTCGCGCGCAGGCTTTGCGCCGGGCCGGGCAGGTCGAACAGGGGATCGACGTCGCGCAGGCGGTGACCAAGGCGCATCCCGATCTGATCACCGGCTGGCTGTCGTTGGGCGACATGCTGCGCCAGGACAGCCAGTTCGCCAAGGCCGCGCCTGCCTATGACAAGGCCATTGATCTGGCAGAAAAGACCGGCGGGGCAAGCTGGTTTCTGTATTACGCGCGCGGCGTCGCGCATGAGCGGTCGAAGCAATGGCCCAAGGCCGAGGCCGATTTCCGCAAGGCAATCGAGCTGTCGCCCGAACAGCCCGAGGCGCTGAACTATCTGGGTTACGCGCTGGTTGATCGCAACGAAAAGCTGGATGAGGCGCTGTCGCTGATCAAGGCCGCGGTCGAGGCCAGCCCCGAGGATGGTTACATTCAGGACAGCCTGGGCTGGGCCTATTTCCGCCTGGGCCGCTATGACGAGGCCGTCGCGCCGATGGAGCTGGCGATCGCGCGCATGGCCGACGACCCGCTGGTCAACGATCACCTGGGCGACGTCTATTGGGCCGTGGGGCGCGAGCGTGAGGCACGGGTGCAATGGCGTCGCGCGCTGTCGCTGATCCCCGCCGGGGCGCAGACCGCCGATGAGGTGGACCCCGACCGCGTGCGCCGCAAGATCGAGGTCGGCCTGGATCAGGTGCTGAAGGACGAAGGCGCAAAACCGCTTCATGCCGATTGACGCACCCGCCAAGGTCAACCTGACGCTGCATGTCACCGGACGCCGTGGCGACGGCTATCACCTGCTGGATTCGCTGGTGGTCTTTGCGGGCATCGGCGACGAGATTGCTGTTGCGCCGGGGGACGGGCTGACGGTCACCGGGCCGTTCGCGGGCCAGGTGCCGGGGGGTAAGGACAATCTGGTGATGCAGGCGGCGGCGCTGATGGGCGGCGCGGCTGTGCGGTTGGTGAAGAACCTGCCGGTGGCCTCGGGCGTGGGCGGCGGATCGTCCGATGCGGCGGCGGTGCTGCGGGCGCTGGCAGGGCAGGGGCGCGCGCTGCCCGATGCGGCGGCGGTGCTGTCGCTGGGCGCGGATGTGCCGGTCTGTCTGGCGGCGCCGCAACCGATGCGGATGGCGGGCATTGGCGAGGTGCTGACCCCGGTGACGGGTCTTGCACGCGCCCATCTGGTGCTGGTCAATCCCGGCGTTGCGGTGCCGACGGGCGCGGTCTTTGGCGCACTGGCGCGCCGCGACAATCCGCCGATGCCCGATGCGCTGCCCGATCTGTCGGATGCGCGGCGGCTGGCCGATTTCCTGTTGTCCTGCCGCAACGATCTGGAACCCCCCGCCCGCCGGATCGCGCCCGCCGTCGATACGGTATTGGGCGCGCTGGCGGCCAGCGATGGCTGCCTGATCGCGCGGATGTCGGGATCGGGGGCCACCTGCTTCGGGGTTTATGCCACGGCGGATGCCGCCGCCGCCGCCGCGCAGGGCCTGCGCGCCGCCCAGCCCGGCTGGTGGGTGCAGGACGCGCCGATCCTGGGCGCGGGCAGCCGTTGATTCAGGTTGGGCCTAGTTCAGCCGCGCCACGACGTAATCGGCCAGATCCGACAGCATGTCGCGCAGCGGGTGATCGGGCAGCGGCGCCAAGGCATCGCGCGCCACCTGACCCCAATGCAGCGCCACACGGCGCGCCGAATCCAGCGTGCCATGGCGCTCCATCAGGTCCAGCGCGCGGTCCAGATCGCCATCCTTCTGATCGCCCCTGGAAATGACCCGATCCCAAAAGGCGCGCTCATCCGCATCGCCGCGCGCATAGGCATGGATCACCGGCAGCGTCATCTTGCGGTCGCGGAAATCGTCACCGACATTCTTGCCGGTGGCCTTGGCATCGCCCTGATAATCCAGCAGATCATCGGCCATCTGAAAGGCGATGCCCAAAGCGTCGCCATAATCGCGCAAACCCTGCACCTGCGCGGCATCGACCCCGGCGATCACCCCGCCCACCTCGGTCGCGGCGGCGAACAGCGCGGCGGTCTTGCCGCGAATGATCTGCAGATAGGTCGCCTCATCCGTGGCGGTGCTTTGCGCGGCGGTCAGTTGCAGCACCTCGCCCTCGGCAATCGTGGCCGAGGCATCGGCCAGAATGTCCAGCACCCGCAGATTGCCGGTCTCGATCATCAACTGAAAACTGCGGGCGAACAGGTAATCGCCCACCAGCACGCTGGATTTGTTGTCCCACAGCAGGTTGGCGGTCGGCCGCCCACGCCGCTGCGCGCTTTCATCCACCACATCGTCATGCAGCAGGGTGGCGGTGTGGATGAACTCGACCGTGGCGGCCAGCTTGACGTGATCGCCGCCCGCATAGCCGCACAGCCGCGCGGCGGCCAGCGTCAGCATCGGGCGCAGGCGCTTGCCGCCAGCCTCGACCAGATGGGCGGTCACCTCGGGGATGCGGGGGGCGTGGCGGCTGGCCATGCGGTCGCGGATCAGCGCGTTCACCGCCACCAGGTCATCCGACAGCGCGGCGGCCAGACGGTCATGTGGCTTGGTCGCCTTGTCGTCCAGCATCATCCTGCGTCCCTTCTCAACCACCGTGCTTTGTCCTAACCTGCGGTCATGAAAGAACTGTTCCGCAGCACCGATCCGGTGCGCCTCGCCCTGTCGACCGCCGTTCTGGACGGCGAGGGTATAGCCGCCTTTGAACTGGACGTCCACACGAGCGTGCTGGAGGGCAGTCTGGGCATTCTGCCGCGCCGGATCATGGTCGCCGACGATGACTATGACCGCGCCATCCGCGCGCTGCGTGACACCGGCCAGTGGCCCGATGACGCATGAGCCTGACCTGCAACGGTTTTCTGAATGACCGGCTGCGGATCTGGCAGCCCGCGCGCGGCTATCGCGCCGGGATGGACCCGGTGCTGCTGGCGGCCGCCTGCCCCGCGCGCCCCGGTCAGGCGGTGCTGGAACTGGGCTGCGGGGTCGGCACGGCAAGCCTGTGTCTGGCCGCGCGGATGCCTGACCTGGATCTGACCGGGGTCGAGGTGCAACCCGACTATGCCGATCTGGCGCGACGCAACGGCGCGGAAAACGGCGCGCGATTCGGCGTAGTGACGGCCGATCTGGCGGCGTTGCCCGCCGATCTGCGGGCGCGACGGTTCGATCAGGTGCTGATGAACCCACCCTATTTCACCCCCGGCACGACTGGTCCCGATGCCGGGCGCGCGCGGGCGCGGCAGGACGGCGTGGCGCTCGGTCAGTGGATCGACGCCGGCTTGCGGCGGCTGCGGCCGGGCGGGGGCCTGAGCCTGATCCAGCGCAGCGACCGCCTGCCCGAGGTGCTGGCGGCGCTGACCCCGCGCGCCGGTGCGATCCGCCTGCGGCCCCTCGCCCCACGCGCGGGGGCGGCGGCGGCGCGATTCGTCCTGACCGCGATCAAGGGGCGGCGCGACGGGCTGACCCTGCTTGCGCCGCTGGTCATCCATGCGGCGGCCGCGCATCAGGGCGACGGCACCGATGATTACACCGATGTGACACGCGCGATCCTGCGCGATGGCGCGCCTTTGCCGATGGATGCCTGATCTGGCGGCGAAAACATGCGTCATTTTACGCAGGCCCCTGTTAGCGGGTGACAGCTTGCCCGCTCTGTGCTGAAATCATGACACCGACACCAGCAGAGGAGACAACGATGTCGATGGACTCCCACCTTGCCGAGCTGAAGCGCAAGCACCAGCAACTGTCTGACCGGGTTGAAACGATCCAGAAATCGCCGGGCAGCAGTGATGCCGAAATCAGCCAGTTGAAAAAGGAAAAGCTGAAGCTGAAGGAAGAGATCGAGCGACTGGGCCATTAAGGCCGTCCCCATTCCATCAACAACGGGCGCCCCGGGTGGCGCCCGTTGTCATTCGGGCCTGCTGCGCCCCGCCCGCGCAGCCAGAAGCGCGCCGGTGGCGATCATCGCCGCCGCCGCGATCACCCCGGCCCCGGCCTGCGACGCGCCGGTTGCAATCAGGATCAACGTCGACAGCACCGGGGCCGCATAGGATGCCGTTCCCAACACCTGAATATCGCCGCGCTTGACGCCGATGTCCCAGGTGAAGAACGCCAGCCCCACCGGCCCCGCGCCAAGGGCGGCGACGGCCCCCCAGCCCAGCGGATCGCGGGGCCAGGCAGTGACCTCGACCAGCGGGTGAATCAGCGCCGACAGCAGCGCGGTGGCCAGGCAGAACACCGCGACGGCGGCGGTCGGCACATGCGCGCCGCGCCGCGATCCCAGCGAATAGGCCGCCCAGATCAGCGCGCAGCAAAAGGCCAGCCCATAGCCAAGCATCGCCCCGGACTGAAGCGCGCCGCCCCCGCCCAGGATCGCCGCCGCGCCCGCAAAGGCGATGATTGCGCCGATGACATGCCCGGCGCGCAGCCTCTCGCCCGGCATCAGGCCGGACCCCAGCACGATCAGCAGCGGCCACAGGAAACAGATCAGCGAGGCCTGCGCCGGGGGGGCCAGCCGCAGCGCGCTGAAATAAAGCGCGTGATAGCCGAACATCGCCGCCGTCCCCATGGCATAGACCCGCAGTGGCACGCGGCGCAGCGCGCCGATCTGGCCTCTGGCGGCGGCCCAGACCAGCCCCAGCCCGCCGCCGATGGCAAAGGTCAGCGCGTTCAGCAGGAACGGCGGCACCGGCGTTGTGGCGACGGTCAGCACCGCCAGCGCCGACCACATCAGGATGGCAGTGAATCCGATCAGCGTAGCGGTGGTGCGCGACATGATGCCCCAAAGGAAACGGCCCGCGCCAAGGGGGCACGGGCCGTTTGCGAAATCAAGGGGCGATCAGCCGAAGAATTGCCCGCCATTGGCCGAGATGGTCGAGCCGGTGATGAAACCGGCCTCGTCCGAGGCCAGAAAGACCACGGCCCGTGCGATTTCCTCGGGTTCGCCCAGGCGGCCGACCGGGATCTGCGGGATGATGCGTTCGTTCAGCACTTTTTCATCAATCGCGCGCACCATGTCGGTGCCGATATAGCCCGGCGCGATGACGTTGACGGTGATCCCGGCGCGCGCGCCCTCTTGTGCAAGGGCGCGGGTGAAGCCGATGTCACCGGCCTTGGCGGCGGAATAGTTGGCCTGGCCCGCCTGCCCCTTTTGCCCGTTGACCGAGCTGATGTTGATGACGCGGCCGAACTTGGCGTCGCGCATCCCGTTCCAGACCGCATGGGTCATGTTGAACACGCCGGTCAGGTTGGTGTCGATCACCTCTTTCCACTGCTGCGGCGTCATCTTGTGGAACATCGCGTCGCGGGTGATCCCGGCATTGTTGACCAGCACGGCGACCGGGCCAAGGTCGGCCTCGATCTGCTTGATGCCCGCGGCGCAGGAATCGTAATCGGCGACCGACCATTTATAGGTCTTGATGCCGGTTTCGGCGGTAAAGGCCTGGGCGGCCTCGTCATTGCCGGCATAGTTGGCGGCGACGGTATAGGCCGCGTCCTTCAATGCCTTGGAAATGGCGGCACCGATCCCCCGCGATCCGCCCGTGACGACTGCAACTTTCGACATGATTCCTCCCCTGTAACAATCAGCTTGGCAACAGAATTACCCGTCGCAAGCGGGTCGCGCAAGATTATTGCGCGACCGATTTTCAAGACCCTGCGTCAGGCACGTTCCAGGCACATGGCCACGCCCATGCCGCCGCCGATGCACAGCGTCGCCAGGCCCTTTTTCGCGCCCGACCGCTGCATCTCGAACAACAGCGTGTTCAGGATCCGCGCGCCCGAGGCGCCGATCGGGTGACCGATGGCAATCGCGCCGCCGTTGACGTTCACCTTGGACGTGTCCCAGCCCATTTCCTTGTTCACCGCGCAGGCCTGTGCGGCAAAGGCTTCGTTCGCCTCGATCAGGTCCAGATCGGAGGCCTTCCAGCCGGCCTTTTCCAGCGCCTTGCGGCTGGCCGGGATCGGGCCGCAGCCCATGATCGTCGGGTCCAGACCGGCGGTGGCGTGGCTTGCGATACGGGCCAACACCTTCAGGCCGCGCCGGTTCGCCTCGGCCTCGGACATCATCAGCACCGCCGCCGCGCCGTCGTTCAGCCCCGAGGCATTGGCCGCCGTCACCGTGCCGTCCTTGGTGAAGGCGGGCTTCAGCTTCTGCATCGCCTCGATCGTCGCGCCGTGGCGGATGTATTCGTCGCTGTCCACGATCACATCGCCCTTGCGCGTCTTCAGCGTGACCGCGGTGATCTCATCCTGGAACTTGCCGGCCTTTTGCGCGGCTTCGGCCTTGTTCTGGCTGGCCACGGCGAATTCGTCCTGCATGTCGCGGGTGATGCCGTATTTCGCGGCGACGTTTTCGGCGGTCTGGCCCATGTGATAGTTGTTGAAAGCATCCCACAGCCCGTCGCGGATCATGGTGTCGACATAGCCCATGTCGCCCATCTTCTGCCCGGCGCGCAGATAGGCGGCATGGGGTGACAGGCTCATGTTTTCCTGGCCGCCCGCGATGACGATGGCCGCATCGCCCAAAGCGATCTGCTGGGCGCCAAGCGCGACGGCGCGCAGCCCCGAACCGCAGACCTGGTTGATGCCCCAGGCCGCCGATTCGATCGGCAGACCGGCATTGACATGCGCCTGACGGGCGGGGTTCTGGCCCTGCGCGGCGGTCAGCACCTGGCCCAGGATCGTCTCGGAGACCTCGGCCCTGTCGATCCCGGCGCGGCGCACGACCTCCTCCAGAACGATGCGGCCCAGTTCATGCGCCGGGGTGCTGGCGAATGAGCCAAGGAAGCTGCCGACCGGGGTGCGGGCGGCCGAGACGATAACGACGTTACTCATGCGGTTCCTCCAACCAAAGTTGGGCCTGACGGCCTTCCGGGTCAGCTTGGACGGGTCGAGGCCGGCGTGCAAGCCGGTTTGCGGACGGCACCTGACCACAGCCAGCGGCGGTGATGATGCGTGTTGGCGCTGCTGGCCGAAATCCGAGAGGCGTGTTTCCGGGGATGGTCGGACAAGGCCGTGTCGGTGTCGGGGCGGGGCCGCTTTAACCTAAAGAGGCCGCAAGGCAACGCCCTGCAGGTTGGTCCGTTGCGCGCAGGGTGCGTTGGGGGAATGCCCCCCTGGCGCAACTGGCGACCTTTGCCCCCCAATGCGCGGGGTGCAGGACGCCGCAGGGATGCGGCCAGACATCCACCAGATCCGTCCGATCGCGCCTGCGACGCACCCGAGAGGGCGCGCGGATGACCTGCGAAACCGCCCTCTGCCGCATCGTGCGTGGGGCGCACGGGCAGCCGCGAGGGGGCGGCCCAGCCGTATCACCTCAGCCCCATCGCGCGCGGGGCGCACCACCTGCCGCGTCTTGCGCGGGTCGATGAAACCCCTCTGCCGCATCGTGCGTGGGGCGCACGCGACCGACGGTCGTGCTTGTACACCGCCATCGCCCTTTGCCCATCGCGCGCGGGACGCACGGCGGACCGCACGACCGCGATCACCGCCGACGACTCTGCCCCACGGAGCGGGGCGCACGCTGACGACCGAATGGCCGCCGAAACACCCGCGACTCTGCCCAACTGCGCGGGGCGTATGTCGATGGGCACATGCGATGGACATCGGGCGCAACATGCCCAAGCGCGTTGGCCGCGCTGCGCCCTCGTTCCCCGGCCATCCAATATCCCGTCGCCCCGGCGCGTCTGGTGGTTCACGCCCAGATCACTTGCAAGGCAAAGCGCGCCGCGCCCCGCCGCACGCGACGCTGCCTTTTCCTAAGCCCGCTTTGCCGCCGCCTGCGGCGACTTCCAGGGCGGGGTGATGGTCGGCGCGCCGAAGTAATAGCCCTGCATGCAGTCCATCCCCAGCTCGATCAGAAACGCCGCATCCTCGGCGGTTTCCACCGATTCCGCGACGGTGAACATGTCGAAATGATGGGCAATCGACATCAGCGCGCGGGTCAGCACCTGGTTGTCGGGATGCTGGCCGATGTCGCGGATGAACTGGCCGTCGATCTTGATCATGTCGAACTGGAAATCGCGCAGATAGCGGAACGAGGTGTAGCCCGCGCCGAAATCATCCAGCGCAAAGGATACGCCGCGCAGTTGCAGGTCGCGCATGAAGGCCGCGACCAGATCGGGCAGCCCCATCGCCGAGCTTTCGGTGATTTCCAGAATCAGCCGTTCGGCCAGCCGGTCGTCACGCCCGAGGCCGCGATCCAGCGTCTGCAACCATGCCGGATAGCCGATGGACCGGGCCGACATGTTGATTGACAGCCGCAGGCCGGGATCTTCGGACAGCGCCTTCAGCCCCAGATGCAGCGCCAGACAATCGATCTGCCGCCCCAGCTCGGTGGTCTCCGCCCGTTCCATGAAGTCGCGCAGCGGGATGATCCGGCCGGTTTCATCCAGAATGCGGATCAACCCTTCGTAAAAGGCGGGCCGGTCGGTGCGGTCGCGGCGCACCACCGGCTGATAGGCCAGCACCGCATCGCCGCGTTGCAAGGCCCGGCGCACGGCTGCCATGGTTTCGCGTTCGCGCTGCGAAATCGCAAAGTCCAGCGGGCTGGAAAAGCCGCCGTCGGTATCCTGATCGCGTCGGTCCATGCCGATTCCCCCTATCCGTTCAGGGGGATTATGGCGCGCAATTCCTTACGCACCGTAAATCGATACCGGGCATTTGATGCGAATGCCGCAGACCCTAGCGCGCGGCACGCCGGATCAGCGCGATGGCCTCGGGCGTGTCCCATTCGGCGTCGCCGATCAGCCGCCCCACCTCATGCCCCTCGGCGTCGAGCAGCACGGTGACGGGCAGGCCGAACACCCCCATCGCGCGCGCGATATCCTGTCGCGGATCCAGATATTTCGGCAGATGCGTGACCCCGGTTTCGTCAAAGAACCGCGTCACCGCCTCGGGGGCGTTGCGACCGGTGGCCAGGGTGAAGACCTTGATCTCATCGCCCAGTTCGGCCTGCAACCGATCCAGCGAGGGCATCTCGGCCCGGCAGGGCGCGCACCAGGTCGCCCAGAAGTTCAGCAGGATCGGCTTGCCCTTGAAATCGGCCAGCCGGACGCTGCCACCATCGGCGGTGGCCACGGCGGTATCGACCGGGGCCAGCGGGCGGTCGGCGGCAAAGGCAAAGCGCTTCATTTCGCCCACCAGCAGGGTCTCGGGGGCCTCTTGGGCCGACACAGGGGCGGCCAGTGCGGTGAGCAGGGCAAGGGTCAGGGGGATCAGGCGCATGGCAACCTCGGTTGTTTCGCCCGACCCTAGCCCGGCGGGCGGTCGCCGGGAACCCGTCGCAGGCCGCGCTCACCCCTTTGTCAGGCGATGTTTGCACCGCTGCGGGCGCGCGTGTATGCCGGGGCAACAGCAAAGGGGGCCAGTCATGGGCGGATCTTCGAACAGCATGTGGGGCGGCCGCTTTGCCGCCGGGCCGGACGCGATCATGGAGGCGATCAATGCCTCGATCGGTTTCGACAAGCGCCTCTATGCCCAGGATATCCGCGGATCGCGCGCCCATGCCGCGATGCTGGCGGCGCAGGGCATCCTGACCGAAGCCGACGCCAAGGCTATCGACGCCGGTCTGGCGCAGGTGCTGGCCGAGATCGAGGCGGGCGATTTTGCTTTTTCGACCCGGCTGGAGGACATCCACATGAATGTGGAATCCCGCCTGACCGCGATCATCGGCGAGGCCGGGGGCCGACTGCACACCGCCCGGTCGCGCAACGATCAGGTGGCGACCGATTTCCGGCTGTGGGTCCGTGATCAGGCCGATGCAGCCATCGCCGGGCTGCGCGCCCTGATGCGCGCGGCGCTGGATCAGGCCGAGGCGGGGGCCGATTGGGTGATGCCCGGCTTTACCCATCTGCAAACCGCCCAGCCGGTGACCTGGGGCCATCACATGATGGCCTATGTCGAGATGTTCGCCCGTGACCTGTCGCGCTTTCAGGACGCGCGTCGGCGGATGAACGAAAGCCCTCTGGGGGCGGCCGCGCTGGCCGGCACCGGCTTTGCCATCGACCGCCAGATGACGGCCAAGGCGCTGGATTTCGACCGCCCGATGGCCAACAGCCTGGATGCCGTCAGCGACCGCGACTTCGCGCTGGAGTTCCTGTCCTGCGCCGCGATCTGCGCCACCCATCTGTCGCGCCTGGCCGAAGAACTGGTGATCTGGTCCAGCGCGCAATTCCGCTTTGTCGCGCTATCGGACAAATGGTCCACCGGATCGTCGATCATGCCGCAAAAGCGCAACCCCGACGCGGCCGAGCTGATCCGCGCCAAGATTGGCCGGATCCTGGGCGCGGCGGTGGCGCTGTTCGTGGTGATGAAGGGCCTGCCGCTGGCCTATTCCAAGGACATGCAGGAAGACAAGGTACAGGTCTTTGACGCCGCCGACAACCTGATGCTGTCGCTGGCGGCGATGCAGGGGATGCTGTCCGACCTGACCGTCAACCGCGACAAGCTGGAAGCGGCGGCCTCGTCTGGCTTTTCCACCGCAACCGACCTGGCCGACTGGCTGGTGCGCGAGGCCGGCATCCCCTTCCGCGAGGCGCATCACGTCACCGGCACCCTGGTCGCCCGCGCCGAGGCGCGCGGCGTCGATCTGCCCGACCTGACCCTGGATGAGATGCAGGCGGTTCACCCCAGGATCACCCAGGCGATCTATTCGGTGCTGGGCGTGCATAACTCGGTCGCGTCACGCACCAGCTATGGCGGGACGGCCCCCGATCAGGTCCGCGCGCAGATCGTGCGCTGGCGGGCGGCGCTGGCCTGACAGGCCGCGACGGGGGCAGCGCCCCCCGTTTGCCCGCCGCACATGTCTTGCTGAACCATCCCGCCGGCGCGATAACCGCACAAAAGGAATGCCGCCATGACCCGCATCGCCCTGATCGCCCTGACGCTGGCCCTTGCCGCTTGCGGCGTCGATGGCCCGCCGATCCCGCCTGCGGGCGCGGTTCAGCCCTATCCGGCCCCCGCGCCGGTGCCCGGCCCCGCCGTCACCGTCTCGGGTGAGGCCTCGACCGGGGTGGTGATCGGGCTTTAAGCGGCTTTTCACCGGCCCCGCGCGCCGTTACGAAGGCGCAAGGGAAAGGGCGTTCATGTCACCGTTGCGGCTGACCTATCTGGCACTGGCGATCCTTGGCGGCCTCATCGGTCTCTGGGGTGGACTGCATCCGCCGCTGACGGGTGGGGCGCTGGTCGGGCTGGTGGCGCTGGCGGTCTGGGCCTTGTCGGAAACTGCGGTGCGGCGCAACTGGTGGGCGCTGATCGCGCTGCCGGTGGCGGCTGTCCTTGGTCTGGGTTGCGGTTTGCCGCTGTATCTGTATCTGCGGCTGGCGAAGGTCGATTGGGGTTAGGGCATGGATCATTTTCTGTATCGCGACGGTATTCTTCACGCCGAGGACGTGGCGATCCCCGAGATCGCGGCGGCCGTCGGCACGCCCTTTTACGTCTATTCCGCCGCCACCCTGATCCGGCATTTCCGCCTGTTCCAAGAGGCCTTGGCAGGCATGGACCACCTTGTCTGCTTTGCGATCAAGTCGCTGTCGAACCTTGCGGTGCTGAAGCTGCTGGGCGATCTGGGTGCGGGCATGGATGTGGTCTCGGGCGGGGAATACCGCCGCGCCCGCGCCGCCGGCGTGCCCGGCGACCGCATCGTCTTTTCCGGCGTCGGCAAGACCGCGGATGAGATGCGGCTGGCCCTGTCCGGCGGCATCCGGCAGTTCAACGTGGAATCCGAGAACGAACTGCGCGCCCTGTCGGCGATCGCGCATCAGATGGGCCTGCGCGCCCCGATCGCGCTGCGCGTCAACCCCGATGTCGATGCCAAGACCCATGAAAAGATCGCCACCGGCAAAAAGGAAAACAAGTTCGGCATCCCGATTGCGCGTGCCCCGCAGGTCTATGCCGAGGCCGCCACCCTGCCGGGGATCGAGGTGGTGGGCGTCGATGTGCATATCGGCAGCCAGTTGACCGACCTTGAGCCGTTTCGCCAAGCCTTTGAAAAGGTGGCCGATCTGACCCGAGATCTGCGCGCGCAGGGCCATGCGATCCGGCGCGTCGATCTGGGCGGAGGCCTGGGCATTCCCTATGAACGCTCGAACCTCGCGCCGCCCTTGCCGCTGGAATATGGCCAGGTCATCCGCGATGTCTTTGCCGATCTGGATGTCGAGGTCGAGATCGAGCCGGGCCGCCTGATTTCCGGCAATGCCGGGCTGCTGGTCACCTCGGTCCTGTTCCTGAAACAGGGCGAGGACCGCGACTTCCTGATCGTCGATGCGGCGATGAACGATCTGGCGCGTCCGGCGATGTATGGCGCGCATCACGACATCGTGCCGGTGATCGAACCCGCCCCCGCCACGCAGCTTCAGCCCGTCGATGTGGTCGGCCCGGTCTGCGAAACCGGCGACACATTCGCCAAGGCGCGTCCCATGCCCCCGGTGGATGAGGGCGCGCTGGTCGCCTTTCGCTCTGCCGGGGCCTACGGCGCGGTGATGGCCAGCGAATACAACAGCCGCCCGCTGATCCCCGAAGTGCTGGTCAGCGGCGATCAGTTCGCCGTGATCCGCGCCCGCCCCAGCTATGACGAGATGCTGGCCCGCGATAGCATCCCGGAATGGCTCTAGGCCCCGCGACCGATCTGACACCTGACCCCGCCCCCGGCGGCTGGCCCATCGGTGCCATCCGCGCGACGCGGCGGGCGCTGTGGCTCGACCAGATCGCGCGCGCCTTCTGGCCCTTGGCGGCGCTGATCGCGCTGATCGCGGCGGCGTTGGCCTTTGGCGTGGATGCGCGGCTGCCCGGCTGGGCGCGTTGGGTCGTGCTGGCTTGCATCACAATGGCCGCGATCTGGGGGCTGGCCCGTCTGCGCCCGATCCCGCTGACACAGGCCGAGGCGCGGCTGGATGCCAGCCTGCCGGGCCGCCCGCTGGCCGGTCTGCGCGACAGCCCGGTTCTGTCGGGCGGCACCGTGGGGGACGCGCTGTGGGCGGCGCATCGGCAGCGGCTGGCGGCGCAGGCAGCCCAGGCCCGGCCTTTGCGCCCGCGCCCTGATCTGGCGCCGCGCGATCCCTTTGCGCTGCGGCTGGTCGCGCTGCTGGCGCTGGCCATGGCGCTGGTCTTTGGTCAGCCCGCGCGGCTGATCGACCTGACCCGCCAGACCCTGACCGCGCCGCGCCCCGCCCCCGCCCAGACCGCCCGGAATTGGGAGGGGTGGGCGACCCCGCCGGCCCATACCGGCAAGCCCACGATCTATCTGAACCGGCTGGACAGCGCCGATCTGACCCTGCCTCAGGGCAGCAAGCTGGCCTTCCGCCTGTATGGCGAACCCGGCGCGGTCGCGCTGGATCAGACGCTGGCCGAGGACAGCCAGACGCCTGAACCGGGGCAGGTGACCTTCACGGCGGATCGCTCGGGTCTGGTGCGGGTGGACGGGCAGGTGCTGAATGTGACGGTGACCCCCGATCAGCCGCCCCATGTCGCGCTTGGCGATCCGGCAGAGCGGCGGGCCGATGGGCGGCTGGCCCAGCCCTTTGCGGCGGGCGATGATCACGCGGTGGTCGGCGGGCAGGTGACGATTGCCCTTGATCTGGCGGCCATCGACCGCCGCTTTGGCCTGGCCATCGACCCCGAACCGCGCGATCCGCTGGTGCTGGACCTGCCGCTGCCCGCCGCCCGGTCGCGGCAGGATTTCACCGGCAGCCTGACCGGCGACGCCGCCGAACATGCCTTTGCCAACCTGCCCGTGGTGATGCAGGCCACGGTGCGCGACGGCCTGGACCAGACCGGCCAATCCGCGGCCCTCCACCTGATCCTGCCGGGGCGGCGGTTCTTTGATCCTCTGGCCGCTGCGCTGATCGAACAGCGCCGCGACCTGTTGTGGTCGCGCGCCAATGCCCCCCGCGTGGCCCAGATCCTGCGCGCCATCACCCATCACCCCGAGGGCTTTCTGACCGATCAGGCCGTCTATCTGCTGCTGCGCAGCGTGATCCGCCGGATCGAGGCCGAGGCCCCCGACCTGACCGCCGACACCCGCGATCAGGTCGCGGGCATCCTGTGGGACGCGGCGGTGACGCTTGAGGATGGCGGCCTGTCGGATGCGCTGGACCGGATGCAGCGCGCCCAGGAACGCCTGTCCGAGGCGATCCGCCAGGGCGCCAGCCCCGACGAAATCCAGCGCCTGATGCAGGAGCTGCGCCAGGCGACCCAGGATTATACCCGGATGCTGGCCGAGCGGGATGAGACCGACCCCGCCGAACGCTTTGCCCGCCAACCGCAAAGCCAGCCGATCACCGGCGACCAGATCCAGCAGATGATGGACGAGATCCAGCGCCTGATGAACGAGGGCAAGATGGCCGAGGCGCAGGCGCTGCTGGATCAGTTCAACCGCATGATGCAAAACCTGCGTGTGACCCAGAACGGGCAGGGCGGCGATCCGGCGCAGGGCGATGGCGCGCCCGGCTCGATGCAGGATCTGGGCCAGACCTTGCGCCGTCAGCAGGATCTTGCGGATCAGGCGTTCCGCAGCCTTCAGGACAGCTACCGCCCCTATGGCCAGCCACCCGACGACGGGTCGGACCGCGCCGATCCCGGTGATCTGGCCGACCGTCAGCGCGATCTGCGCCGCGAATTGGGCCGCAGTCAGGGAATGCTGCCCGGTCGCGGCACGGCGGCGGGGGACGGCGCGCGGCAGGCGCTGGAGGATGCGGGCCGCGCAATGGACGAAGCCGAACAGGCGCTGCGCGGCGGCGATCCGGGCGGGGCCATCGACCGGCAGGCCGAGGCGATCCAGTCGCTGCGCGACGGGATGCGGCAATTGGGCGAGGCGCTGGCCGCGCGTCCTGCACCGGGTGAGCGGATGCCCGCCGACCAGCAGGGCAGCCCCGATCAACAGGGCCAGGCGCGTGACCCTTTGGGGCGTGCCATCGGTCAGGGCGGGCCGATCACCACGCCCGATGCGCTGCTGCCCGACGAGATCGGCCCCGGCCGCGCGCGGCAATTGATGGACGAGATCCGCCGCCGCGCCGGTGAACAGACCCGCCCGCCCGAGGAACGCGGCTATCTGCGCAGGCTTCTGGACAATTTCCCGTAAGGCGCGGCGCTAACGGCCCACCAGCCCGGCCAGACCCGCGCGCAGACTGTCAACCCAAGCCACCCAGACCGCCAGATGCGGCGCCAGATCGGGGAAGGCCGCCGCAAGGCGCGGGGCCAAGGCATAAAGTGACACTGCCAGTGCCAAAATCAGCAACGCCGTCAGCAGGCCCCAGGCAAAGCCATGGCCGGGGCGCGGGGGGGCGGCTGCGGGCTGCGGCGCGGCTTGCGGCTGCGGCTCGGGCAGGCGGGGCGGATCGACGGGACGGGTGGTGGTCAGCGTCGCGCCGATCGCCTCGGGGTCGGGCAAAGCGGGGCGGGCCAGAGTCGCGCCAGTCGGAAAGCTGGGCGCCGGGGGGGCCTCACGCGCGGGGGTGGGCGCTGCCGAAGGGGTCGGCGCGGCCTTGGCGGATGTGCCTTCGACGGGTGCGGGTGTGGCAGGTTGGTCTGCCGGTTCCTGCGGCAAAGGCGCGGCGTCCGGCGATGCGTCGCGGTCAGGCTGCGCTGTATCCCCGGCATCCGGGCGGGTGGCGGGCGGCGCGGGTGGCGCGGCCTGCGCCTGCGGTGCAGGCTCGGGCAGGCCCAGATCGGGTTGATATTCAAACCGTTGCGCCTCTGCCCGGCGGGCTTTGGCTTCGCGCTCGGCTTCCTCGCGCAGGACGGCCAGCAGGCTGTCGTTCAGCGAGCGGCGCGGCGGCGGCAGAGGCGCGGGGGCGTCGTCGGTGTCGAAGGGCGGAAAATCGGGCAGGCGCGGCGCCGGGGGGGCCTCATCCTCGAAGGCGGCAAAGTCGATGCCGGGGGCGGGGCGCGGCGGAACGGGGCGCTGCGCAGGTTGCGGCGCGGGCTGAGTTGCGGGCTGAGTTGCGGGTTGCGGCGCAGGCTGGCGCACCGGCTGAACCGCGAGGGCACCGGCCCCACGCTGGAACCAGATGTGGTTGCAGGCCGAACATTCGACGTCGCGGCCCTCGGGCGGGATCACGCCATCGGCCAACGCATATTGCGCGCCGCAGTTGGGGCAGGTCAGCCGCATCGCATCCTTTCGCGGCGCCGGATCTGACGCTTTCGTCAGGCCGATCCGCGCGCCCTTTCTGGCCTTCGTCCTGGCGATGGTGTAGCAAGCGCGGGACCGGGTGGGAAGCGTCAACCCCGCCCCCTTTCGCCCCTGTGCCAGCCCGGAGGTCCGCCCCGTGATCGAAATGCAGGATGTCGCCTATAGCTATGGCCAGGGTCGCGGCGACCTGCTGGCCGGCATGTCGCTGCATCTGATGCCGGGGACGTTCCATTTCCTGACCGGGCCGTCGGGCGCGGGCAAGACCACCTTTCTGAAGCTGGCCTATGCGGAACTGCTGCCGACCGCTGGCCGCATGACCCTGTTCGGGCATGAGGCCGCCAGCCTGACCCGTGACCAGATCGCCCTGCTGCGCCGCCGCGTCGGCGTGGTGCATCAGGATTGCCAATTTCTTGACCATCTGACGGTGGCCGAGAACATTACCCTGCCGCTGATGCTGTCGGGCCAGGCCATCGACCCGGACGCGCTGCATGACCTGATGGCTTGGGTCGGGCTGACGCCGCTGGCGCAGGCCTATCCGCCGCAACTGTCTGGGGGCGAGCGGCAGCGCGCCGCGCTGGCGCGGGCGGTGATCCTGTCGCCGGACCTGATCCTGGCGGACGAGCCGACCGGAAACCTGGATTGGGACATGTCGATGCGCCTGCTGACGCTGTTGATCGAATTGAACAAATCCGGCAAGGCGGTGCTGATCGCCACGCATGATCTGAACCTGATCCGGGCCGCGAAACAGCAGGTCGCGGCGCGGGTGCTGCGGATCTCGGGCAAGCAGTTGCAACTGGCGGGGGCGGATCTGTGATGAACCCGGCACGGCGCAATCTGGACCTTCGCGGGCTGTTGCAATCGCTGATCGGGGCGGATCAGTCGGGCACCGACCGGGTGGTGCCGCCCAGCGGCCATGCGGCGCGGCTGACGGCGCTGACCTCGGCGGCGATGGCGTTTCTGGCGGTGTTCGCGCTGGCACTGTCGATGGCCGCCGGGCGGATGGCCGATCGCTGGTCGGATTCGCTGGCGCGCAGCGTCACCATCCGCGTCTCGGCGGCGGCGGATCAACTGCCCGCGCAGGTGCAGGCGACGCTGAACGTCTTGCAGACCACCCCCGGCATTGCCAGTTTCCGCGCCCTCGACCAATCCGAGATGCAGGGCCTGCTGGCCCCCTGGTTCGGCCCCGATGTGCCGGTCGACGCGCTGCCGATCCCGGCGCTGATCGAGGTGGTCGAGGATAGCAGCGGTTTCGACCCCGAGGGGCTGAAGCTGCGCCTGACCGCCGAGGCCCCCGGCGCGGTGCTGGACGATCACACCCGCTGGCGTCGCCCCTTGGTCAGCGCGGCGGGGCGGCTGCGCTGGCTGGGGCTTCTGTCGCTGGGGCTGATCGCGGCGACTTCGGCCGGGGTCATCACGCTGGCGGCGCAGGCGGCGCTGGCCGCGAATGGCCAGGTGATCCGGGTGCTGCGGCTGGTCGGCGCGCGCGACATCACCATCGCCACCGCGTTCGTGCGCCGCTTTACCCGGCGCGCCCTGGGCGGGGCGCTGGCGGGCACGGCGGTGGGGATGATCGCCATTGCGCTCTTGCCGAATATGGACAGCGCGGGCACATTCCTGACAGGCCTTGGCTTTCAGGGCTGGGGCTGGCTGTGGCCGCTGGTGATCCCGCTGGTCGCCGCCGCCGTGGGGTTCGCCGCGACCCGCCGCGCGGCGCTGCACATGCTGAACGAGGTGCGTTGATGGCGATGGACAGACCGGGGAACCGACCGGGCCGGGTGACGCCGTTCACCTATATCCGCACGGCGGCCTGGTATGTGCATATCGCGCTGGCGACAGTGCTGATCGGCATCTGGGGCGCCTATATCTCACGCAGGGATGGCTATCTGGGGGCGCATCGCACCTGTGACGTCTGGTCCCAGCACCTGCTGGATGCCGCGCGCTGGTATATGGGCCTGTCCTATGAGCTGCGCGGCACCGCCCCCACTGGTAACTGCCTGATCGGGGCCAAGCACCAAAGTTTCTTCGACATCCTGATCATCGCCCGGAACGTGCCGCGGCGCTGCTTCATCATGAAAAAGCAGGTTCTGCATGTGCCGATCATGGGCTGGTTCGCGATGAAGGCGGGCTGCATCCCCATCGACCGGTCGCGCGGGCATGAGGCGATGGGGCTGATGCTGTCCGAGGCCAAGGCCGCGCATCAGGCGCGCGGTCTGGGTCAGTTGATCGTCTACCCCGAGGGCACTCGCACCCGCCCCGGTGAAAAGCGGAAATACAAATACGGGATCGCCGGCCTTTATCAGGCGCTGGATCTGCCCTGCGTGCCTGCGGCCACCAATGTCGGCCTGTTCTGGAACAAGAAGGGGATGCCGATCCGGTCGGGTCACGCCGTGGTCGAGTTCCTTCCCGCGATCGAACCCGGCCTGCCGCCGGAGGAGATGCTGGCGCAACTGGAAACCATGGTCGAGGCGCGATCTGATGCGCTGATGGCCGAAGCGGGGTTTGGCGCGTGACCGGCTGGATCACTGACCCCGATGATCTGGCCGCGCTTTATGGCACGCCGGTGGGTGCGGCGATGCAAAAGGTCGTGCCGCGGCTGACGCCCGGCTATGCGCGCTGGATCGCGGCCTCGCCGTTGTGCGTGCTGACGACCATCGGGCCGAACGGGCCGGATGCCAGCCCGCGCGGCGATGACGGGCCGGTGGTGGCGATCCTGTCGCCCGAACGGCTGCTGCTGCCCGACTGGCATGGCAACAACCGCATCGACAGCCTGCGCAACATCCTGCACGACAACCGGGTGGCGCTGATGTTCATGGTTCCGGGATCGGACAATGTGGTGCGGGTCAACGGCACCGCGCGGATCAGCGCCGATCAGGCGCTGCGGGACGGCTTTGCCCGCAACGGCAAGCTGCCGCGCAGCGTGATCGAAGTGACGATCACCCAGGTCATGATCCAATGCGCCCGCGCGCTGATGCGCGCCGGTACCTGGGCCGGGCGACCGGCGCCGGATGGCCTGCCCAGCATCGGCCAGATCATGGCCGAGATCGCCACCGGCGACTGGGCAGCCTATGACCGCGACTGGCCGGCGCGCGCCCGCCAGTCGCTGTGGTGATCAGCGCAGATCCCAGTGGCGCGGCGGCCCTCCGGCCTGCGGGGGCAGGCCGATGTCGCGCCGTAGCCGGTCGGACAGGGTGCTGGTGCTGACCGTCCTGCGCCGTGGCCACAGCAACGCAAGCGCCGCCCAGATCACGCGCATCCGCCCGTAACGGGCGATCAGCAGGTTGAAATCGTCACGCAAGGCCGCGCCTTGCGGCGCCGGATTGGTCAGGATCATGATGCCTCCGGTCACGGGTTGCGCGACCGGCCTTCTGCAAAGGGAATGGGGTAGCCCGCCGGTGGCAGGTCAGCTCAGCTTGGGGAATGTGCGGGCGTCAGACGCCGGGGCCTTATCCGCGATGGTATCGCGCGTTCAGGCCGACACCGCAGCGCGTGTTGACGAGGGTAACATGGTTCATCTGTCCCCTCCTTCGCTGGGGTGGGTTGCTGTGGCGGCAGTCAGCCATGGGGCGGCCCGCCCGGAAAAGGGGAAATTCCCCGGTCGCCGCGACCTTTAGGGTGGCTGGTGCGGATCGGCAACAGTGGCGCGGCGCTTCGGCAACAGGGCGGAAGGTCGCATGGCGCGACGCGACCCGCGCGCGTAATCCCGATAAAAAGCATCAACAAGGGGCGCGCCATGGACTATTCCTGGCTGGTCATCATCCATCTGTTCTGCGCCATCGTCTTTGCAGGCGCCGTCGTGACCGAGGTTCTGGCCGTCGCGCCGCTGCGTCGCAAGCTGCCACCCGACGTCTTTCAACAGGTCGAGTTCCACCTGTTCCGTCGCATCCGCCGCGTCTATCCGCTGTTCGTGCTGCCGCTGTTCATCACTGGCGGGGTGATGTTCGCGCATCATCTGACGGCGGCGGGTGGATGGGCCGGTCTGTGGGGCAGCCGCTTTGGCGTCCTGCTGAGCATCAAGGCCGGGCTGGCGCTGATGATGCTGGCGATCTTTGTGACCGCGCCCTTCATCTTTCTGCCCGCCCGGCGCAGCCTGGGGCAGGCGCTGCGTCACCTGATCCGGGTCGAGGGGCAGCCCAGCGATTTCCGCAGCGACCGGTTCGACGGGCTGCATCTGCTGGCGCTTGCGCTTGTCAGCGCCATCGTGCTGCTGGCCAAGCTGATGTTCCTGCTTTAGCTGCCCGCCTTCAGCACGACGATGCCGGTGACGATCAGCGCGATCCCGGCCAGCCGCACCGGGCTGGCGCTTTCGCCAAAGATCAGGATGCCAAGCGCCGCCACGCCAAGCGCGCCGATGCCCGTCCAGATCGCATAGGCGGTTCCCAGCGGCAGCACCTTGATCGCCTGTGCCAGCAACAGGAAGCTGATCACCATCAACACCAGCGTCACCGCCGTCGGCCCAAGCCGGGTAAAGCCGTGGGTGTATTTCATGCCGGTCGCCCAGCCGATTTCGGCCAGCCCGGCCAAAAACAGCAAAAGCCAGGGGTTCACGCCGCCAGACCCTTGCTGCCCATCGACAGGAACTTTTCGCGCCGGTCGCGGATCAGATCGGCGGGCTTCATCTTTTTCATCTCGGCCAGCATCGCGGCGATGTCCTTGCCGACGGCGGTGATCGCCTCGGCGGGGGCGCGTTGGGCGCCGCCCGCGGGTTCCTTGATGATGCGGTCGACGACGCCCAGCTTCAGCAGATCCTGCGCGGTCAGTCGCAACGCTTCGGCGGCCTCGCGCATCTTTTCGGCGTCCTTCCAAAGGATCGACGCGCAGCCCTCGGGGCTGATGACCGAATAGATCGAATGTTCCAGCATGGCGATGCGGTTGGCGGTGGCAAAGGCGACCGCGCCACCCGATCCGCCCTCACCGATGATGACGGCGACCATCGGCACGCCGATGTCGAGGCATTTCTGGGTCGACCGGGCGATGGCCTCGGACTGGCCGCGTTCCTCGGCGCCCTTGCCGGGATAGGCGCCGGGCGTGTCGATCAGGGTGATGACCGGCAGGCCGAAGCGATGCGCCATGTCCATCAGCCGGATCGCCTTGCGGTAACCCTCGGGGCGGGCCATGCCGAAGTTGTGGTGGATGCGCGATTTGGTGTCGTTGCCCTTTTCATGGCCGATGACCACGCAGGGCGCGTCGTTGAACCGCGCCAGACCGCCCATCACCGCATGGTCATCACCAAAGGTGCGGTCACCCGCCAAGGGCGTGTAATCGGTGAACAGCGCATCGATATAGGCGCGGCAATGCGGGCGGTCGGGGTGGCGCGCGACCTGGCATTTGCGCCACGGCGACAGATCCTTGTAAAGATCGCGCAGCATCGCGGCGGCCTTTTTGTCCAGCGCGTCGGCCTCGCGCCCCAGATCGACGCCTTCGCCCTGACGGGCCATGGCGCGCAGTTCCTCGGCTTTGCCCTCGATGTCGGCAAGCGGTTTCTCAAAATCCAGATAGGTCATCGGGGCCTCCTGCGGTTGCCGCCTATATGGCGGGGGCTGGGGCGAAATGCAACGCGGCGCGGTTGACCATGGGTCAAGACAGCCCGCTCAGCCGTCGCTGGCCAGCCGCCGCAGGCTGCGCTTGACCAGCTCCAGCTCGGCCCGCAACAGGGCGATTTCTGCGCGCAGATCATCATCGACCGGGATGCCGGTCAGGATCGTGGCCACCGCCAGCCGATCACCCGAGGCGGCATCGGCGATCACGAAACTTTGCACGCCATCGGTCAGCGCCTGGGCCGGGACCGGAAAGCTGACCTGCCAGCGGTCATCGCCCTGAGCGGCGACATCGACCGCCAGCCCGTCCAGCGGCGCGCCGTTCAGCGTCACCGCCACCTGCGGCTGGTCCGGCCCGACAAAGGTGCCGACCCATTGGCCTGCGCGGAACTGGCCCCGGTCAAGCCGTGCGGTTCTGGACATCGCGGGTTCCCCTTACAGATCGGCGCGCGGAAAGCGCATCATGACAAGATCGGACAGATGCACGGCATTCATCTGGGGCCGTTCCAGGATCAGGTCCAGCCAGCCCGATTCCACGCGCTTCTCGTTGATCTCGCACTCGGACAGGTCGAATTCGGCCAGCACGGGATGGCCGGGGCGGGCCGGGTTGGGGCCGGGCAGGGCGCGCAGCACCTGTTCCACATTCGGGCCGTGACGTATGTTCAGCCGCGCATAGATCTGCATCGGGCGTTCGGTCTGCACCGACAGCATCAGCCGCATCAGATGGTCGCGGCGCAGGCCCTCAATCAGCTCGGGCGCAAGCTGGATGGCCAGCGACAGGAAGCTGCCGGCAAAGCCCAGGGTTTCGATCCGCACCGCATAGGGCGCCTGACCGTCGGCGCGCAGCACCGGCACCTGGCGCAGGATCAGCTCCTGCAGCGGGCAGTCATGATGCAGCGACACGCCGTCACACAGCACCGCCGCGTTATCGGCGGCGACGCGCCCGCTGGGGCTGAGCGGCCCGCGCCAGGGCGCCGGGCGCCAGACGGCATCGGTGCCAAGCGGCAGATCGGCCACCACTGGATCAGCATATGAGGCCAGAAGCCGGGGCTGCGCGGCCGACATGAACCGGTCCAGCAATTGCCGCAACCGCCGCGCGTCGGAATTGGCGCGGCGCAGGCTGGCCATTGGCAGATCGTCCACGCGCTCGCTGGCCTCGTGCCAGCGGCGTTGGAGGCGGTCGCGGATCAGCCGCGCGAACAGGCCGCTTTCGCCCACCGTCATCGGCCGTCCCCCGATTGGGGGGCGGGTCGGGCGCAGGTCAGGCAGGCGGCAGGGCGCATGGGCGGATCCGGGTTTGGGGCGCGGCTCTTGGTAATGGCAGGCGCGCCCTGGGGCAAGGCGCAGATCACAAAAGCGGACCTGCCAGGGCGAACAGATTGTTGCGGATCCGGCGCAGCCAGGACCAGCCGGCAATGTCGCTGGGCGTCAGCAGCCGCGAGCGTGACATATACAGGGCCTGCCGTTCGTCCAGCGCCGCCGTCAGGTCGGGGGCATCGAACAGGATGTTGTTTTCATAGTTCAGATCGAAGCTGCGCTGATCCAGATTGGCCGACCCGACCATTGCCAGCCGTCCGTCGACGGTCATGATCTTGGCGTGGATCAGCCCCTGTTCATAGGCCATCAGCCGCACCCCGCAATCGGCCAGTTCGCCAAAAAGGCTTTCGGCGGCGGCGGCGACAAACAGGCTGTCGTTGCGCGCCGGCACGATCAGCGTTGTATCCACCCCGCGCAGCGCCGCCGCGCAGATCGCGGTGTGCAGCGACACGTTCGGCACATAATAGGGCGTCGTGATCGTCAGCCGCCGCTGCGCGCCATACATCATCGCCGCCATCGAGGTCGACAGGCAGGCCTGGCTCTGATCCGGCCCCGAGGCGATAACCTGCGCCACCTGCCGCGCGCCGGGAAGGGGCGGCACCACGTCCAGCAGGGCGCCGACATCCTCGTCGGCATACATCATCCAGTCTTGCAGAAACACCGCCTGATGCTGGCGCACCACCGGGCCTTCGACGCGCAGCTGCACATCGACCCAGGGGCCGAAGGCCTGTTTCGGGCGGAACGCCGGATCGGCGCAGTTGCGGCTGCCGATCCAGGTCACGGCATTGTCGACCACCACGATCTTGCGGTGATTGCGCAGGTCGATGCGCGACAGCACGGCGGCGACCAGCGGATTGCCCACCGGAAAGGCGCGGGCCAGCCGCACCCCCGCCGCCGCCATGTCCGCCCACAGCGCCGATCCGATCAGCGCGCGCGAACCCAGATCGTCGACCAGCACCCGGCAGGTCACGCCGCGCCGCGCCGCCGCCATCAGCGCCATGGCAAAGCGCGTGCCGGTGCCATCGGGCAGCCAGATATAGAACAGGACATGCACATGATCGCGCGCCTCGTCGATGGCGTCGATCACATCCTCCATCGCCAGGTGTTCATCCAGAATCAAAGCCCGATTGCCGGGCAGCGGACGAAAACCGCTGGTCGCGCGCCCCGCCGCAAAGGCCGGATGGCTTTGCCGCACCGGGCCGACGCCGGGGTGTTCGGTCAGCATGTCGAACAGCACCTTGCGCACATCGGCCATCTTCTGCGCCTTGGCGCGGCGCAGGCGCACCTCTCCGAACAGCAGATAGACGATCATCCCGACCAGCGGTATGGCGGCGACCATCAGCACCCAGGCCAGCCGCGCGACCGGCCCCAGTTGCGGGCGCAACAGCACCCGCACCACCACGCCCAGTTGCGCGGCATAGACCAAAAGCACGAACAGCGTGGCGACCATGGCGGGCATGCTAACCGGTTGTCTCGGGTCAGGCCAGATTGCCTTTTGCGCCCTGCCGCCTTATCTCAGCGTCAACCGAACCGCGAAAGGCCCGCCGATGAACTGGATCTCGAACTATGTCCGTCCGAAGATCAATTCGCTGTTCTCGCGCCGCGAAGTGCCCGAGAACCTGTGGACCAAGTGCCCCGAATGCGGGACCATGCTGTTCCACCGCGAACTGGACGACAATCTGAACGTCTGCACCAGTTGCGATCACCATCTGGCGATCACGCCGCGCGCGCGCTTTACCGCGCTGTTCGACGCGGGTGTGTTCAAAGAGGTGAAGGTGCCCGATCCGATCACCGATCCGCTGCAATTCCGCGATCAGAAGAAGTATCCCGACCGGATGAAGGCCGCGCAGAAATCCACCGGCGAGAAAGAGGCGATGCTGGTTGCCGAGGGTGACATCGGCCGCACCCCGATCGTCGCCGCTGCCCAGGATTTCAGCTTCATGGGCGGATCGATGGGCATGTATGTCGGCAACGCCATCATCGCCGCCGCCGAACGCGCCATCAAGCTGAAGCGCCCGTTGGTGCTGTTTTCCGCCGCCGGTGGCGCGCGGATGCAGGAGGGCATCCTGTCGCTGATGCAGATGCCGCGCACCACGGTCGCGGTGAACATGCTGCGCGACGCGGGCCTGCCCTATATCGTCGTGCTGACCCATCCGACCACCGGCGGCGTCACCGCCAGCTATGCGATGCTGGGCGATGTGCAGATTGCGGAACCCAATGCACTCATCTGCTTTGCCGGGCCGCGCGTCATCGAACAGACGATCCGCGAAAAGCTGCCCGAGGGGTTCCAGCGCGCCGAATACCTGCTGGAACACGGGATGCTGGACCGGGTGACGCATCGCAAGCATTTGCGCGACGAACTGGTGACGATCCTGCGGATGCTGATGAAGCAGACCCCCGCCGTGGCCGCCGATCTGCCCGCGCCGAAACCCGCCGAGGTGCAAAAGCCCGCCGCGCCGAAGACTGTCACCGACAAACCGGCCTGATCCTTTCTTCTTGGTTCATATATCCCGGGGGGCCGGGGGCAGCGCCCCGGACATAGGAGGCCACGATGACCGACCGTTCTGACGTGATCCTGTCGCGGCTGATGGGCCTGCATCCCAAGATCATCGACCTGACGCTGGACCGGATGCACCGCATCCTTGCCGGACTTGACCATCCCGAGCGCGCCCTGCCGCCGGTGATCCATGTCGCGGGCACCAATGGCAAGGGCAGCACCCAGGCGATGATCCGCGCCGGGCTGGAAAAGGCGGGCAAGCGCGTCCATGCCTATACCTCGCCGCATCTGGCGCGGTTTCACGAACGCATCCGGCTGGCCGGGCAGATCATCCCCGAGGCGGATCTGGCCGCACTGCTGGATCAGGTCGAGGCCGCCAATGGGCCGACGCCGATCACCTTCTTTGAAATCACCACCGCCGCCGCGCTGCTGGCCTTTGCCCGCACGCCGGCGGATTACACCTTGCTTGAGGTCGGCCTGGGCGGGCGGCTGGATGCGACCAATGTGATCGACGCCCCGACGCTGACCATCATCACCCCGGTCAGCATCGACCATACGCAATATCTGGGCGACACGCTGGCCCAGATCGCCGGTGAAAAAGCCGGGATCATCAAGCGCGGCGTGCCCTGCGTGGTCGGCCCGCAGGCCGATGCCGCGCTGGCGGTGATCGAGGATCGCGCCGCCCGCCTGGGCGCGCCGCTGCATGTCGCGGGCCAGCACTGGCACGCGCGGGCCGAGGCCGGGCGGCTGATCTTCGAGGATGAAACGGGCCTGCTGGACCTGCCGCTGCCGGTGCTGCGCGGTCCCCATCAGATCGACAATGCCGGGGCCGCGATTGCCGCGCTGCGCGTCCTGGGCTTTGGCGCCGATGCTGCCGAGGCCGCCGTGACCCGCGCCGAATGGCCCGCCCGGATGCAGCGCCTGCGCCACGGCCCGCTGGTCGATGCGGCGGCGGGCAGCGAATTGTGGCTGGATGGCGGCCATAACCCGGCAGGTGGTCAGGCGATCGCCGCGACGCTGGCCGCGATGCCCGCGCGCCCGACGCATCTGATCTGCGGGATGCTGAACACCAAGGATGTCGCGGGTTACATGCGCCCGCTGTCCGGGCAGGCCGCCAGCCTGACCGCCGTCTCGATCCCGGATGAGGTGAACACCCTGCCCGCCGACGCCACGGCGGCCGCCGCCCGATCGGTCGGCATCCCCACCGACACCGCCGCCAGCGTGATCGACGCGATCCGCGCCATTCGCGCCCGGCATGGCGAGGGGCGCATCCTGATCTGCGGATCGCTGTATCTGGCGGGGCAGGTGCTGCGCGAGAACGGTTGACGGGTCAGCCGATCGGCGTCACCGGCCCGGCATCCTTGACCGTCTCCATCGCCACGAAGGTCGATGTCGCGGCGACATGCGGCAGGCTGGAAAGGCGTTCGGCCATCACCTGTCGATAGGCGGCGATGTCCTCGGTCCGCACCTTCAGCAGATAGTCAAAGCCACCGGCAATCATGTGGCATTCCTCGATCTCGGGGATCGCCCGAACGGCGCGGTTGAAGGCTTGCAACGCGGCCTCGCGCGTGTCTGACAGCCGGATCTGCACAAAGGCCACATGCGCCAGCCCCAGCCGCCGCGCCGACAGGATCGCGCGATAACCGGCGATGACGCCCGCGCGCTCCAGCCTGCGCACCCGCGCCTGCACCGGGGTTTTCGACAGCCCGACCCTTGCCGCCAGATCGGTCATGCTGATCCGCGCCTCGGCCGCCAGGATCGTCAGAATCGCGCGGTCGAACCGGTCCAGATCCGGCGACGCATTCGCGCTGTCCTGCGGCGTGAAATCAGTCGAATCGCCCATCATCCGCCGATCATTGGTCATAACGTCCTTCAGCAAGCGGCTATCCTGGGGGCAAAGTCAATCTGACGCATCGGATCACCCATGACCCTGACCCTGGACGCCATCGACCGCCTGACCCTGCAACCCGAAGCCCCGCTGCTGCACGCCCTACTGGCCGAGGCGGCTTTGGACGCCGCCGCCCGCAACCGCATTTCGGCGGCGGGCGCGGTGCTGGTCGCGCGCATCCGCGCCGAAATCGATCCCGGCCTGATGGAGGTGTTCCTGGCCGAATACGGCCTGTCCACCGATGAGGGGCTGGCTCTGATGTCGCTGGCCGAGGCGCTGCTGCGGGTGCCCGACGCCGAAACATCCGACGCGCTGATCGAGGACAAGATCGCGCCCTCGGACTGGGCCAGCCATCGCGGCAAGTCGCGGTCCACCCTGGTGAACCTGTCGACCCGCGGGCTGATGCTGACCGGCGGTGTGCTGGACCGACGCGACAGCGGCCTGATCCGGGGCGCGGTGCGGCGTCTGGGCCAGCCGGTCATCCGCGCCGCCGTCACGCGCGCGATGCGCGAAATGGGCCGTCAGTTCGTGCTGGGCGAGACCATCCAGGATGCCATGGGCCGCGCCAGCGACGACCCGCTGGTGACCTATTCCTATGACATGCTGGGCGAGGCCGCGATGACCGCGCTTGACGCCAGCCGCTATGCCGAGGCCTATCGCCGCGCGATCGCCGCCATCGCCACGGCCTGCAAGCCGGGCCAGGTGCGCGCCAATCCCGGCATCTCGGTCAAGCTGTCGGCGCTGCATCCGCGCTATGAAACCGCGCAGGACGACCGGGTGATGGCCGAGCTGGTGCCGGTGCTGAGCGATCTGGCCCGCCAGGCCGCGCGCGCCGACATGGCGCTGACCGTCGATGCCGAGGAAAGCTATCGTCTGACGCTTTCCCTTCGGGTGATCGAGGCGGTGCTGGCCGATCCCGAACTGGCCGGGTGGGAGGGCTTCGGCGTCGTCGTGCAGGCCTATGGCCGCCGCGCCGGGCCGGTCATCGACTGGCTGTATGATCTGGCCAACCGGCTGGATCGCACGATCATGATCCGGTTGGTCAAAGGCGCCTATTGGGATGCCGAAATCAAGCGCGCGCAGGTGCTTGGCCTGCCCGATTTCCCGGTTTTCACCCGCAAGATCGGCAGCGACGCCAGCTATATCGCGCTGGCCCGCCGCCTGCTGGGGCGCACCGACCGCATCTATCCGCAATTCGCCACCCACAACGCCCATACCGTCGCCGCGGTGATCGACATGGCCGATGGCCGCCCGTTCGAGTTCCAGCGCCTGCATGGCATGGGCGAGCGGCTGCATGACATCATCCGCGCCGATTACGGCCACCGGACGCGGATCTATGCCCCGGTTGGCGCGCATCGGGAATTGCTGGCCTATCTGGTGCGCAGGCTGTTGGAGAACGGCGCCAATTCATCCTTCGTCAACCAGATCGTCGATGAGAACGTGCCGCCCTCGGTCGTCGCAGCCTGTCCGCTGACGGCGCTGGAGGGGCTGGCCCAGGTCGACAATCCGGCGCTGCCGAAAGGCCCGGCGATTTTCGCGCCGGCGCGGGAAAACAGCCGGGGCTGGGACATTGCCGATCCGGTGGTGCTGGCCGGGCTAGTGGCGGCGCGCGCGCCCTTCATGACCCGTGATGAGGTCGCCGCGCCGATCATTGCGCAGCCTGAGGCGGATGGCCCCGCCCAGCCGGTGCTGAACCCCGCGAGCGGCGCTGTGGTGGGGCAGGTCCATGCGGCGACGGAGGCCCAGGTGCAGGCCGCGTTGACCGCGGCGCAACGCTGGGGCGCGCCGGTCTCGACCCGGGCCGAGACGCTGCGCCGGGCGGCGGATCTCTATGAATCCGAGGCCCCCCACATCTTTGCGCTGCTGGCGCGCGAAGCGGGCAAGACCTGGGCCGATGCCATTGCGGAACTGCGCGAAGCCGTTGATTTCCTGCGTTACTACGCGGACGAGGCGGCGGGCCATCCGGGCCCGGCGCGTGGCATCTTTGCCTGCATCAGCCCCTGGAACTTTCCGCTGGCGATCTTTACCGGCCAGATTGCCGGGGCGCTGGCGACCGGCAACGGGGTGATCGCCAAGCCCGCCGAACAGACCCCGCTGATCGCGCATCTGGCGGTCAGCCTGCTGCATCGCGCGGGCGTGCCGCAGGCCGCGCTGCAACTGCTGCCGGGTGATGGTGCCACGGTCGGCGCGGCGCTGACCGCGGATCCGCGCATCGACGGCGTGGCCTTTACCGGCGGCACCGACACCGCCCAGACGATCCGGCGCGCGATGGCCGACCACCTGGCCCCCGACGCGCCGCTGATCGCGGAAACCGGCGGGCTGAACGCGATGGTCGTCGATTCCACCGCGCTGCCCGAACAGGCGGTGCGCGACATCATCGCCAGTGCCTTCCAGTCGGCGGGGCAACGCTGTTCGGCGCTGCGCTGCCTGTATCTGCAAGACGACATTGCCCCGCATGTGACCGAGATGCTGTTCGGCGCGATGGATCAGTTGCGGCTGGGCGACCCGGCGGCGATCGACCATGACATCGGCCCGGTGATCGACGCCGAGGCCGCCGCGACCATCCGCGATCACATCGCCCAGGCCCGCGCCGAGGGGCGGCTCATGAAACAGCTTGCCGCGCCCGATCAGGGCCATTTCGTCGGCCCCGCGGTGATCGCCGTTGACAGCATCGACGATCTGGGGCGCGAGATCTTCGGCCCGGTCCTGCATCTGGCGACCTTCCCCGCCGATGGGCTGGACGCGGTGGTCCGGGCGATCAACGCCACCGGCTATGGGCTGACGTTCGGTCTGCATTCGCGCATCGCCAGCCGCATCGATACGGTGGCGGGCGCGGTGCGGGCGGGCAACCGCTATGTGAACCGCAACCAGATCGGCGCGGTGGTGGGCAGCCAGCCCTTTGGCGGCGAAGGGCTGTCGGGCACCGGTCCCAAGGCGGGTGGCCCGGATTATCTGCGCCGCTTCACGCGCGGCGCGGCAGGGGTGGCTAGCGGGCGGTTCGATGCGCCCGAGACCGCCGAGGCCCTGCGCAAACGGCTGGACCCGAGCCGCCCGACGCAGGACGAACTGGCGCGCCACAACCTGCCCGGCCCGACGGGCGAGACGAACCGCCTGACCCTGCATCCGCGCCCGGCGATCCTGTGCCTGGGTCCGGGGCGCGCGGCGGCAGATGCGCAGGCGCAGGCGGTTCATGCGCTGGGTGGGGTGGCCGTGGCCGCGCGCGGCGACGTCGCGCCCGAGGCGCTGACCACGCTGGATCATCTGGGCGGCGTGATCTGGTGGGGCAGTGCCGAGCGGGCGCGCGCCTATGGTCAGGCCTTGGCCGCGCGGCCCGGCGCGATCCTGCCGCTGATCACCAGCCGCCCGGACCGCGCCCATGTCGCGCTGGAACGCCATATGTGCATCGACACCACGGCATCGGGCGGCAATGCCGCGCTGCTGGCGGGTGAGGCGATGGGACCGGCGCGTTAAGCACCGGTTACAGCGGCTGGCGTCACAGCGGCTTTGGGGCGCTGCGCAGCAGGATCAGTTCCAGCCGGTTGTTGCGCGGCGCCATCGGGTTCGGATCGGCCGGGCGGCGGTCTGCGTAGCCCGTCACCCGCTCGATCCGGGCGGGCGGAAAGCCGGTCTGCGCCAGATGCTGCCGCACCGCCTGCGCGCGCGCCGTGGTCAGATCCCATGACGGGTCGTGGCGCAGCACCTCGGGGTAGGTGCGGGTATGCGATTCGATGGCCACCGGATTGGTGACGATGGCAAAGACGCGCGTCACCACGCCCAGCAACTCGCGCATCAGCGGCGTGGGCTGGGCGGTTTCGGCGTCAAACAGCGCGGCATCCGGCTGATCGAAGAACTCGACCACCAGACCTTCGTCGGTCAGCTTGACGTCGATATGGCGCAGCAGGTTCTGCCGGTCGGTCAGCGCGCCGCTGGCCCCGGTCAGCGCGGCCTCGATCTCGGACGCCATTTGCTGAAAGGCGGTCATGTCCTGTGTGGCCTCGGCCCCGCTGGCCTGGCGTTCGGTGCTTGGTCGAGCCGCCGAGGCGCCCTGACCGTTCTGCGCCAGGGTGTTTTCCGACAGCACATTATCGCCGCCAAACGCCCCCTGACCCCCGCCCGAAATCCGCGCGATCGGAATCGAGGGGTTGAAATAGTCCGCCAGCCCCTTGCGTTGCTGTTCGGTGGTGGCGTTCAGCAGCCACATCAACATGAAAAAGGCCATCATCGCGGTGACGAAATCGGCATAGGCCACTTTCCAGGCACCGCCGTGATGGCCGTCACCCGCGACCACCTTTTTCCGTTTGATGATGACCGGAGCCGCCGCATTGCGCGCCGCCATGGTCGTATCCCCACACTTACCCACGCCCCTTGTAGCGCATCGGGGCTTAAGCAGGGGTTAACAGATCAAATGCGTGGCAGTTTCAGCCCTGGCGCGCGCGGCCCAGGATCATGTCGGCGGCCTTTTCCGCGATCATGATCGTCGGGCTGTTGGTATTGCCGCTGGTGATCGTCGGCATGATCGAGGCATCGACCACCCGCAGCCCCTCAAAGCCGCGCAGCCGCAACTGCGGATCGACCACCGCGCCGTCATCGGCGCCCATCCGGCAGGTGCCGACCGGGTGAAAGATCGTCGATCCGATGCGCCCGGCGGCCTGGGCCAGCCCCTCGTCGCTGTCATCGCCGGGGCCGGGCTTGAACTCATCCGGGGCATAGCGCGCCATCGGGGCGGCGGCCATGATCTGCCGCGTCAGGCGGATGGCGCGCGCCGCGACCAGGCGGTCGCCCGGCGTCGACAGATAGCGCGGCGCGATCACCGGAGCGCGGCGGAAATCGGGGCTTGAGATCGACACATGCCCGCGGCTTTCGGGGCGCAACGGCACCACGCTGGCGGTGATCGCGGGAAAGCGGTGCAGCGGCTGGCCGAACGCGTCCAGCGACAGGGGCTGGACGTGGTATTCCAGATCGGGCGTCGCCACATCCGGGCTGGACCGCGCAAAGGCGCCCAACTGGCTGGGCGCCATCGACATCGGCCCGCTGCGGGTCATCGCATAGCGCAGCCCGATCAGCCCGCGCCCCCACAGCCGCCGCGCCATCATGTTCAGCGTCGCCGCGCCGTGAACGCGATAGGCGCAGCGGATTTGCAGATGATCCTGAAGGTTCTGCCCGACCGGCGCATCGCGGCGCAGGGCGATCCCCATGTCCTGCAGCAGCGCGCCGGGACCGATGCCGGACAGTTGCAGGATCTGCGGGCTGCCGATGGCACCGGCGGCGAGGATCACCTCGGCCCGCGCGCGCAGATCCTGGGGGGCGTTGTCGCGCACCACCCGCAGGCCGATGGCGCGGGTGCCGTCGAACAGGATCTGCGCGACCTGGGTTTCGGTCATCACCGTCAGATTGGGCCTGCGGGCGGCGGGCTTCAGAAAGGCGCGCGCGGTCGACACCCGAAAGCCGCCACGCTGGTTCACCTTGAAATAGCCCACGCCCAGATTGTCGCCGGTGTTGAAATCATCGCTGCGCGGGATGCCCAGTGTCTCGGCCGCGCGGGCGAAATCATCCAGCACATCCCAGCGAAGCCGCTGATTTTCCACGCGCCATTCGCCGCCCTGAGCGTGATCGGGGTTGCCTGGGGCAGGTGCGTAATCCTCGGATTTCAGGAAATAGGGGCGGACGTCATCCCAACCCCAGCCGGTGCAGCCCGCCTGCCGCCAGCCGTCGTAATCGGCGGCCTGGCCGCGCAGATACAGCATCCCGTTGATCGACGAACAGCCGCCCAGCACCCGCCCGCGTGGATAGATCAGCGACCGCCCGTCCAGCCCCGGCTCGGGCGCGGTGCGATAGCCCCAGTCGGTGCGTGGATTGCCGATGCAATACAGATAGCCGATCGGAATGTGGATCCAGGGGTAGTTGTCGCGCCCGCCGGCCTCGATCAGCAACACCCGATTGGCGGGGTTGGCCGACAGTCGGTTGGCCAGCACGCAGCCCGCGCTGCCCGCCCCCGCGATGATGTAATCCCATTCCGCCATGCGCGATCCCCCCGGCTGGCCATGGTGGCGCGGCGCGGCCACAGGCGCAAGCGGGCGCGCGGGTTCCGGCCTTGATCTGCGCCCGCGCTGATCTATGTTCGCACGATGAGCCTTGCGCCCCCGCCCCCGCAGACTACCGACCTGCCGCCGACCGAGTCGCTGCTGGCCTGTCCGTTCTGCGACGCGCTGCACCTGGCCGAGGATGCCGAGGTCGGCCAACGGCTGCGCTGCCATCGTTGCGGCACGCTGCTGATGTCGCCGCGCGACCGCGCGTTTCCGCAGATCATCGCGCTGTCCTTTACCGCCATGGTGCTGATGATCGGCGCGGTTTTCTTTCCGTTCTTGCGTGTTCACGCGCTGGGGATCGGGAATGAGACCTCGATCTTTGGCGCGGCTCTGGCCTTTTCCGATGGCTGGCTGGCGCCGCTGTCGCTGGCGGTCCTGGTGATGATCGTGGCGCTGCCGGTGGCGCGGATGATGGCCATCGTCTATGTGCTGTGGCCGCTGGCCAATGGCCGTGCGCCCTTTCCCCATGCCGCCACGGCCTTTCGCCTGTCCGAGGAAACCCGGCCCTGGGCCATGGCCGAGATCTTCATCATCGGCACCGCCATTGCGCTGGTCAAGGTGGCGGGACTGGCCACCATCGACCTTGGCCCGGCGTTCTGGGCCTTGTGCATGTTGATCCTTGTCGTCGCGCTGACCAACAGCTTCATGTGCCGCTGGACGATCTGGCGCGCCATCGAAACCGGGGGCCGCGACGCATGAGCCTGAACAGCCCGGTCCCGACCGCCGCCGCCCTGCCGGACCGCGAACCCGATGCCCGTCGGATCGAGGCGCCGGTGCTGACCGCCGATCAGGCGGGGCTTGTCGGCTGCCGGTCCTGTGGTCGGGTCTGGCCGCAGGACCAGGCGCGCTGCGGGCGCTGCGGGGCGCGGCTGGTGGTTCCCGACCGGCGCGGCCTGCAACCGGTCTGGGCCTGGCTGGCCGCCGGCCTGATCATGTATGTGCCCGCCAACCTGCTTCCGATGCTGCGCACTGCCACCATCGCCGGCAGCAGCGAAAATACCATCCTTGGCGGCGTGATCGAATTGATCCGGCATCACAATTATGGGGTGGCGCTGGTCGTTTTCCTGGCCTCGGTCGTGGTGCCGGTGGGCAAGTTCATGGCCATCTCCTATCTGGCGCTGATCGTCGGCACGCGGTCGGACCGCATGTCGAACCACCGCCGCCTGCGCCTTTACGAGGTGGTCGAGTTCATCGGCCGATGGTCGATGATCGACGTCTTTGTGGTGGCGATCCTGTCGGCCTTGGTGCAACTGGGGTTGGTGGCCAGCATCCACCCCGGCCCGGCGGCGATTTCCTTTGCCTTGTCCGTTGCATTCACCATGCTTTCCGCCCAAAGCTTCGATCCCAGACTGATCTGGCAGCATCCCGCCCCGTCCCGTGCCTCCGCGCGTTCCTCCGACACGCTTTCCTGACCCGAGCCGCATATGACAACCGACCCTTCCCAGCCTGCGCGCATGAAGTCCGAGCGCGCGCCCCGTCCTGCGCTGACGGCCCTGTCGGTGATCTGGCTGGTGCCGATCCTGGCGCTGGCGGTGACGCTGGCGATTGCCTGGAAATCCTATGCCGACCGCGGCGTGCTGATCGATGTCGAGTTCGCCGATGCTACCGGCATCAAACCCGGCGAGACCGCGCTGAAGTTCCGCGAAATCGACGTCGGCAAGGTCGAGACGGTGAAGTTCACGTCCGACCTTCAGCGCGTCGTCGTGGGCATCCGTGTCAACAACGAGGTCGCCCAGTTCATCGACACCGAGGCAAAGTTCTGGTTGGTCCGCCCCGAGGTTTCGGCCCAGGGAATTTCGCGGCTGGATACGGTGCTGTCGGGCGCCTTCATCGAAGGCTTCTGGGATGCCAAGCCCGGCGAGGCCGCGACGCGCTTTGTCGGCCTTGACCGCGCGCCGATCGCGCCCGACCCGACCAAGGGCACTTGGGTGGTGCTGTCGACGACGCAATCATCCGGCATCACCAATGGCGCGCCGGTGATGTTTCGCGGCCTGAAGGTCGGCAAGATGTCGAACCTGCGGCTGTCGGACCGCGACGAAACCGTGCTGGTCGATGCCTTCATCGAGGCGCCGCATGACCAACGTCTGACCACCGGCACCGTGTTCTGGGACACGTCGGGCTTCTCGGTGTCGCTGGGCGCGCGGGGCCTGTCGGTCGATGTGCGGTCGCTGTCCTCGCTTGTGCAGGGCGGGATCGAGTTCGACACCCTGACATCGGGTGGTGAGCCGGTCGAACAGGGCCACCGATTTACCCTGTATGAGGATGAGGACGCGGCCCGCAACAGCCTGTTTGCCACGCCGCTGTCCGATGACCTGCGCGTCACCGTGCTGCTGGATGAGCCGGTGCGCGGACTGATGGTTGACGCCCCCGTGCATATGGACGCGCAAGACGTGGGCCGCGTGACCGAGCTGGGCGTGCAAGTGACGCCCGCCGACCAATCCGGCCCGCGCGCCCGGCAAAAGATCGTCCTGGCGCTGTCGGGGCAGGCGATGGGTCTGTCGCCCGAGGCGACGCCCGATCAGATCCTCGCCTATCTCGGCGACCGCGTGGCCGAGGGGCTGCGCGCCAAGGTCACCTCGACCGGGTTGCTGGCGACGACGATGATCGTCGATCTGGTGCGCGTCGAGGGCGCGGCCCCAGCCAGCATCGAGGACGCCCAGCCCTATCCGATCCTGCCCAGCGTGGCGGGTGAAAACACCGACCTGGCGCAAAGCGCGCAGGGGGTGTTCAACCGCATCTCAAGCCTGCCGCTGGAGGAGACGCTGCGGTCGGCCACCGACATGATGAACTCGGTGACGGCTTTGGCGCGGTCCGAGGACACCCGCGCGATCCCCAAGCGGCTGGCCGATACGCTGGCCAAGGCCGACAGCACCATGGCCGATATCGGCGCCGTCGCCCAGGATCTGCGCGAGGCCGAGACCGGCGCCAAATTGGGCCAGATGGTCGAGGACGCCGGCAAGGCGATGACCGCCGTCGAGGAAGCCGCCAAGGGGGTGCCCGACATGGTGGCCTCGATCGACGCGGTGGCCAAGAATGCCCAAGGCATCCCGCTGGCCGAGATCGGCACCCAGGCCGAAGGCATCCTGGCCGACCTGCGCGCCATGCTGGGCTCGGATGACGCCGAACGCCTGCCGAAGGCGCTGTCGACCACCTTGGACGAGGCGGCGCTGCTGCTGTCGGATCTGCGCACCGGCGGCGCGGGGCAGAACCTCAATCAGGCGCTGGCATCTGCCAGTGCTGCCGCGGATTCGGTGCGTGATGCCGCGAACCGGCTGCCGCAACTGGCTGCCCGGCTTGAAGAAACCCTGGCCAATGCCGACCGCACCGTGACCGCCTATGGCAACCGGTCGGATTTCAACCGCGAGGTCCAGTCGGCCATGCGGGAACTTTCGCGCGCCGCGCAGTCTTTCGGATCGCTGGCCCGCACCATCGAACGCAACCCGCGCGCCTTTATCCTGGGGAGATGACAACCGTGTTTCCGACTGCTGTGTTTCGGGCTGCCGCCGTGGCGCTGTGCCTGCCGCTGGCCCTGGCCGCCTGCTCCAACCCCGAAAAGACCGGCCGCTATCTGATCGACCGTCCGGTGCCCGCCAAACAGATGGCGAACCGGCTGGGCAAGGCCGAGCTGCGCGAAGTGTCTCTGCCCGAATATGCGTCCGGTCAGGAAGTGCCGTGGCAGACCGCCGATGGCGCGGTGCGGTCGAACCCCGACACGCTGTGGGCCGATACCCAGGCCCGCGCCGTGACGCATTTCCTGGCGCGCGAGATTTCGGCGGTCAGCGGGGCCACGGTGATTTCCGAACCCTGGCCGCTGGCCGAGCCGCCCGCGAACCGGGTCGAGGTGCGGGTCGAACGGATGCTTGCCACCGCCGACGGGCTGTTCAACCTGAGCGGCCGGTATTTCGTCGCGCCCGAGGGGCTGGACGGTTTCGCGGGCGGCGGCGATACGGTGCGCCGCTTTGGCATCCAGGTGCCGCTGGCCGGCGAAGGGCCCGCGGCGATTGCCGCCGCGCAGTCGCAGGCCCTGGCGCAACTGGCCGCCCAGATCGCCGCGCTGCGCTGATCACACCGCGCGCTGGGCCGGGCACCCGTGGAACAGGGGCTGGCCGTTCTGCGGTAGCTCCTGTTCGAGGTCACCGACGGACTCCAAAACACTGTAACGCCACGCCGGTGAACGTGATGGTAAGCGGGCAGACACGGCCAGATCGCAGGGGCCGCCGATGCCTCCGCCGCGGCACAAAACGCCTCGTCGCGAAGATCAGCCGCTGCGTGCCGCGACCTGGGCCAGGCACCAGTCAAACAGCGATTGGCCGTCATGCGGCAGTTCCTGCGCGAGGTCACCGACGAAGTCCAGAAAGGCGGGCACCGCCTCGGCGCTGACCTTGATGATGACCGGCAGGTCGGCCTCGATGGCCTGGGCGATGACCGGACGCAGGCCGCCGCCCTCGGCCTCGTGCTTGCCGAACTTGTTCAGCACGACCAGATCGCGGCTGGCACTGGCGCGGGCCAGATCGGCGGCGATCAGTCCGACGGCGCGCTCCAGCCCGTCGCTGTCCAGCCGACAGCCGCGCGCCTCGACCCCCCGCATCTGCGAGATGCGGATCACCGGGTCGCCAGCGTGATCGGGCGACAACAACCGCAGGTCCATATGCAGGCAGGGGCTGTGCGGCCCGGCCTGATTGTGCTGCACCGCCCCCGACAGCCGCAGTCCCTGCGCCTGCAAACGCCCCGCCAGATCGGCCAGCAACGCGTCATCCCCGCGCCCGGCGGCCCGGATAAAGCCCAGCATGTCGCCCCCTTTCGCAATCTTTGGCCGGTGCAGTGCCACGATCCCGCGTCAAGGCCAAGCCCCGCGCGCCGAATGTGCCGATGTGGCGCAGGGCGCCGTGCGCCCGTGCTGGGCTGCCGGACCTCTCACCCGCAGCACCGCTGATCCCGCGTCACGCGCCCTAGGCCCGCAGATGCCCCGCCAAGGCCTCGATCGCCAAGGCATAGCCCTGCGCGCCAAAGCCGCAGATCATCCCCAAAGCCACGCGCGAGATATAGGAATGGTGGCGAAAGGTCTCGCGCTTGTGGATGTTGGACAGATGCACCTCGGCCACCGGCAGGGCGACCCCGGACAGCGCGTCCATCAAGGCCACCGAGGTATGCGTATAGGCGCCCGCGTTCAGCACGATGCCGTCATGCTGGCCACGCGCGGCATGGATGGCGTCGATCAGCGCCCCCTCATGGTTCGATTGCAGGCAGGTGATCCCCAGGTTCAGCCGGTCGCCCGTGTCCCGGCATAGCTGCTCGACATCGGCCAGCGTAACCGACCCGTAGATTCCCGGCTCGCGCGTGCCCAGAAGGTTCAGATTGGGGCCGTTCAGCACCAGAATCGACAGCCGTTCGGGGGCAGTCGCGGATGGCTGGGTCATGGCGGTCTCCGTTGGGCGGCAGGCGGTTGTGACCAGATTGCCCCGCCGCTGCCGCGCTGTCCACCGTTCAGCCGTGGAAGGGGGTCAGCTGTTGTCCTGACGCACGATGTCCTCGATCAAAACGTCACTGACGCTGTCACCCAGCAAGGGCCGCGATACCTCGGCCAGGGTGGCGCGCAGCGTATCCAGCTTGCTGCGGTCGGTGAAGGTGCCGTCGAACCCCCCAGCGTTCGCGTGATCGAACATCACCCGAAGGAATGTGTCGCGCAGCTTCGGCTCGACCGCGAAGACCTTTTCCTTGCTGCCACCATCAACCTCAAGGCTGATCGACAGGATCACCATCGACGCGACACGCCCGCCACTGATCAGGGGCACGATGAACTGGTTGTTCAGCTTGACATATTCCTTGGTCCCGCCCTCGGCGGGGGGGGAATGTGCATCGGTTGGCGCGGCCTCGTGGCCACCCTCGGGGGCGCCATGGGCATCGGCGGCGGCAGCCGGTGCGCCATGCGCATCGGTCGCGGCCTCGGCCTCCGGGGCGGCGGGGCTGTGCAGGAACCAGCCCCCCGCCGCGCCGCCGATCAGCGCGATCAAACCGATCAGAACAGGCAACAGCTTCTTCATCACAGCCCCCTAGAACGGCAGGACGATATCAGCGACCTGCTGGCCAAGCCGGGGCTGCTGGACATCTGTGATCTGCCCTCGCCCGCCATAAGAGATGCGCGCCCCGGCGATCTTGTCATAGGTGACCTCATTTTGGCGGCTGATGTCGTTGGGGCGGACGAAGCCGGTGACCAGCAGTTCGCGGACCTCGAAGTTCACACGCACCTCCTGGCTCCCTTCGATCCGCAAGACACCGTTCGGCATCACCTCGGTCACGGTGGCGGCGACGCGCAGTTCCAGCTTTTCGCGGCGCGACGTCGAGCCGTTCCCCTTGAAGGTCGAGGCCGAGTTGGTCTTGACCGCCGGGTTCAGCGAGGCCCCGGCCGGCAATTCGCTGGCAATCCGCTGCGGGATACCCAGCATCGAGGGGATGCCCATGCTTTCCGATCCGCTGCGGTTGCGCCCCGAGGTGTTCGACATTTCGGCGCGCTCATCGATTTCGACCACCACGGTCAGGATGTCGCCGCGTTGCGCCGCGCGCCTGTCACCCAGCAGCGAGGCCTGCGCGCCTGTCCAGAGCGAGGCCGGATCGGCATCGGGCGCGTCCCCCGGCAGCGGCTGCGGCACCGCCATGGCGACGTAATCGCGGCCGGTTTCGACCGGCGTCATGCCGGGCGTGTCGCCCACCGATTGCAGGCGTTGGCAGGCCGGCAGGGCCAGCAGGATCATCAGAAAGGGGGTCAAACGCATGGTTACCTCGGATCAGGGAAGGACGTTCAGCGTGCCATCCGGGCCGATCACGGCCTGGACGGTGCTGTGGGACAGGGTGTTCATGACGCGCACGGTGTCGCCCGCGCCGCCGCGACCAAGGGCGCGCCCCTCGGCGGTGATGGTCAGGCCGCCCCGGCGATAGGTCAGGGCGACGATCTGGTTGCGGTCGACCATCGTCGGGCTGCGCAGATCCTCGGCCCGGATCGGGCGGCCGGCATAGACGGCGACACGGGTTTCCAGGCCGATAGCCTGCGCGGGATCGCTCAGCGCGCCGGGCTGTGCGGCGGTGCCGGGGCCGATATCCTCGGCGGTGATCGTGATGCCCGCGCGCAGCATGTGACGCGCGACAAGTGCAGGTGGCGGCTCGGCCGCAGCCTGACTGGCCAGGCCGATCAGCAGGATGACAAGCGACCACATTAGCGCACCTGCACCGTGGCGCCCAGCATCTGATCGGCAGCGGTGATGACCTTGGCGTTCAGCTCATACCCGCGTTGGGCCTTGATCAGCTCTGTCACCTCGCGCACCGGGTCGACGGCGCTTTCCTCGAGATAGCCCTGGCGCAAGGTGCCCAGCCCATTCTCGCCCGGCATGGCGACATTGGGCGGCCCCGATGCGGCGGTTTCCAGGAACAGGTTGCCGCCCGTCGCCTCAAGCCCCTTTTCGTTGGAAAACCCCGCCAGCGAGATCTGGCCCAGCAATTCGGCCTCGGTGCGGTCATTGTAATAGACGTAAACCTGCCCCTCTGCATTGATCGCGACGGATCGGACGTCATTCGGGATCGTGATGCCCGGCATCACCGTGAACCCCTCGGAGGTGACGATCTGACCCTCGGGAGAGCGTTTCAGCGCGCCGTCGCGGGTATAGGCCGACCGGCCCGACGGCAGGCTGACCTCCAGATAGCCCTGACCGTCGATGGCCAGATCCAGATCGCCATTGGTCGGCAGAAGCGTGCCCTGCGCCAGGCTGACCGTCACCGCGGTCGGCCGCACGCCCAGGCCCATCTGCACCCCGGCGGGCAGCACGGTGCCGTCGCTGGCGGTGATGCTGCCGGGGCGGGTGACCTGCTGGTAATGCAGATCCGCGAACTCGGCCCGGCGGGCGTTGTAGCCGGTGGTCGACATGTTCGCCAGGTTGTTCGAGATCACCTCGACCCGGCTTTGCTGGGCGGCCATGCCGGTCGCCGCGATCTGAAGGGCACGCATGGGGGAACCTATCGGATGAGGGTGGAAATGGCGGTCTTGATGCGGTTGTCCTCACGATCAAGGAAGGTCTGGCCCATTTCATAGGCGCGCTGGACCTCGATCATGCGGGCGATTTCGGTGACGGGGTTCACGTTTGAATCCTCCAGCGCGCCCTGCATCAGGCGGCTCTCCTCGACCGGCTCAAGCTCGCCCTGAAAGGCAAAGCGGGTGCCGCCCTCATGGGTCAGGCTGTTGGCGTCGGCGGGCTGCACCGCGCCCAGTTGCGCCACCGGCTGACCATCGGCAGACAGCGTGCCGTCACCGGACAGATGGATGTTCGTCGCGCCGGGGGGGACGTTCACAGGCGCGCCGCCGCCGTCCAGCAGGCGCGCGCCGTCCGGGGTCATCAGCTCGCCCTCGGGGGTCGGGATGAAGCTGCCGGCGCGGGTCAGCAGGCGGCGGTCACCGGCCTGCACCTGAAAAAAGCCCTCGCCCTCGATGGCGAAATCGAAGGTGCCGCCGGTGGTGGTCAGCCCGCCCTGGCTGAGGTCGATGACGCGGCCGCGCGCGGTGGCCATCGACAGCGAGGGTGCGTCGCGATCCAGGGCCGCGACATGTTCGGCAAAGACCATGCCCTCGCGCCGAAAACCGCCGGTCGAGACGTTGGCGATGTTGTTCGCCACCGCTTGCATCTCGCGCATCAGGCCCGACTGCCGGGTCAGCGTGGCATAGATCGCATTGTCCATGGCCTAGACCCCCAGGATCGCCGGGATCACCCGGTCGTTGAAAAAGGTCAGCAAGGCCTCGGACATGAAGCTCATCGAGACCCAGAACACGACCAGCATGGCCCCCACCTTTGGCACGAAGGTCAGCGTCATTTCCTGGACCGAGGTCAGCGCTTGGATCAGGCCAATTGCCAGACCGGCAATCAGCGCCACCGCCAACAGCGGTGCCGAGGCGATCACCGCGACCCATAGGGCTTCGCGCAGAGTGTCGAAGAAAATCGCCTGGTCGTGCATGGTTACACCGGCATCCGAAGGATTTCCTGATAGGCCTCAACCACCTTGTCGCGCAGCGTAACGGCGGTTTCGACGGCCAGTTCGGTCTGGGCCAGGGCCTGCACCAAGGCGTGCGGATCGGCGCCGGTGGTCATCGCCTGACGCGCCTGTGCCTCGGCCTGACCCAGCGATTGCACATAGCTTTCGACAAAGCTGCCCGCTGTGGGGCGCTGTGGCTGAGGTTCGGGCCGCGCGGCGGACCGGGCCTGGCCATATCCTTGGGTGGCGATCGATGTGCGAATATCCATGTCCTAGCCCCCTAGCGCCGCAAAAGATCCAGCAGCGAGCTGGCCATCTGTCGTGTCTGGTCGAACATTTTCAGGTTGGCCTCATAGCTGCGCTGCGCCTCACGCGCGTCGGCAATCTCGACCACCAGATCGACGTTGGATCCGTCGTGATAGCCCTCGGCATCAGCCATCGGATGCGAGGGGTCATAAATCCGCGGCAGTGTGCTGCGGTCCAGCGTGACCCGCCCCAGCTCGACCGCGCCGGTCGTCTGGCCCTGATCCAGCGACGCCTCGAAGCTGGTCAGCTTGCGGCGATAGCCGGGCGTATCGACATTGGCGATATTTTCCGACACATGCCGCAGCCGCCCGGCCTGCGCCGTCATGCCGGATGCCGAAATCGACAGTGATGTGGTAAAGTCGCTCATCCCCGGCCCCCTTATCTGCGGCCAAGGCTGCTGCGCAAAATGCCCAGCGAGGATTTGTAGATCGCCAGCGCCAGATCATGTTCGCGGCGCGCGGCGACGGATTTCACCATCTCATCCTCAAGCGAGACGGCATTGCCGTTGGGCGACATCGCGTTGCGCGTGACCTGCGCCGTCAGGTCGACCTGGCCGGGGCTGGTGCCCAGATGGCCGGGCCGGGTCTGCCGCAACGCGCCGCCCGCGCCCTGATAGCTGTCGGCGAAATCGGCCAGATCGCGCGCCAGATAGCCGGGCGTGTCGGCATTGGCGGTGTTCTGGGCCGCCACGTCCTGCCGGGCCGCGGCGTGGCGGGCCATGGCCTGAGACATGTTGAACAGTTCAATTTTATCGAACATCGAGGTTTCTCCTCTGCGCCTTCAACCAAGCCTTAACGTCGAATGGTTTAGAAACCCTTTCGATGGATCAGAAAGGTTCGGGGATGGATGAACTGGCGGCATTGGCGGGCGAGATCAGCGGGCTAAGCGCGATGCGTATATGGGGGCGGATCTATGCCATTCTGGGCGGGACCGTTGAAATAAAAGGACTTTCCGATCATGCGGCGATCGGGGATCGAGTGCTGATCGTGACCGGCTCTGGCCGTCGCATCGGGGCCGAGGTGGTGGCTCTGCGCGACCGAATCACCACTGTCCTGCCCGAGGGCAGCGCCGATGGCGTGGCCGTCGGCAATCGCGCACGGCTGATCGGCGCGCTTGAGATTGCGCCGCACGATTCGTGGATCGGGCGCATTCTTGACCCCTCGGCGCGCCCGCTGGACGGGCAGCCGCTGCGTCGGGGCGGGATGGCGCGCCCGCTGCGGGCCAGTCCGCCGCCCGCAGCCACGCGTCAGCGCCTGGGCGCGCGGCTGGATACCGGGCTGGCGGTGTTCAACACGCTTTTGCCGCTGGTGCGTGGTCAGCGGATCGGGCTTTTCGCGGGTTCGGGGGTCGGCAAGTCATCCCTTCTGGCACAGATGGCGCGCGGGCTGACCGCCGATCTGGTGGTGATCGCGCTGGTGGGTGAACGGGGGCGCGAACTGCGCGAATTCGTGGAAACCGTGCTTGGGCCCGAGGGGATGCGGAGGGCGATTGTCGTGGTTGCGACCTCGGATCAGCCGGCGCTGGTGCGGCGGCGCTGCGCGCTGACGGCGATCACCATTGCCGAGCATTTCCGCGACAGGGGCCTGCATGTGCTGTTCCTGGCCGATTCCGTCACCCGCTTCGCCGAGGCGCATCGCGAAATCGCCGTCGCCGGTGGCGAGGCGCCCAGCCTGCGCGGCTATCCGCCGTCCACGTCAGGAGCCATCATGACGCTGGCCGAGCGGACCGGGCCGGGGCCGGAGGGGGCGGGCGACATTACCGCGGTCTTCACCGTGCTGGTCGCCGGGTCGGACATGGATGAACCGGTGGCCGACATCCTGCGCGGCACGCTGGATGGCCATGTGGTGATGGACCGCGCCATTGCCGAACGCGGGCGCTTTCCGGCGATCGACGTGCTGCGGTCTGTATCGCGGTCGCTGCCGGGGGCGGCGAGTGATGCGGAAAACGCGCTGATCGCACAGGCCCGGCGGCTGCTGGGGGCCTATGCCGGGGCGGAGATGATGGTGCGCGCAGGGCTTTACACGCCGGGCGCCGATCCGGTGGTGGATCGCGCCATCGCCGTCTGGCCGGCGCTGGATGCCTTTGTCGGGGAAAGCGGCGATGTCGCAGCCAGTTTCGCGCGCCTTGCCGAATGTCTGGGCGAACCGGGATGAGCCGATCCTTGTGCGTTCTGCGGCTTCTGATCGGGCGGGCGGCGCTGCTTTTCGGGCGTCGCTCAGGCGCGGCGCGCCACGGCGATGCCCAGCACCTCAAGCACCTTGGCCTCGATCTGCGGGGCGTTCATGCCCGACAGCGCATACATGTCGTCGGGCGACATGTGGTCGATGAAAGTGTCGGGCAGGACCATGCTGCGGAAGGTCAGGCCACGATCGAACAGGCCCTCATCGGACAAAAGCTGCGCGACATGGCTGCCAAAGCCGCCGATGCTGCCCTCCTCGACGCAGATCAGCGCCTCATGCCCATGCGCCAGGCGCAGGATCAGGTCGCGGTCCAGCGGCTTGGCAAAACGGGCATCGGCGACGGTCGGGGCCAGCCCGCGTGCGGCCAAGGATTCCCGCGCCTTCAGCACCTCGGCCAGCCGGGTGCCAAAGGACAAAATCGCGACCCGCCCGCCCTCGGCGACGATGCGACCGCGACCGATTTCCAGCGGGATGCCCTGTTCCGGGCGCTCGACCCCGGTGCCATCGCCGCGCGGATAGCGAAAGGCGATGGGGCCGTCGTCATGGGCGGCAGCCGTGGCGACCATATGGACCAACTCGGCCTCATCCGCGGCGGCCATCACCACCATGCCCGGCAGGTTGGCCAGAAAGGCGATGTCATAGGCCCCCGCATGGGTCGCCCCATCCGCACCGACAAGGCCAGCCCGGTCGATGGCAAAGCGCACGGGCAGACGCTGAATCGCCACATCATGCACGACCTGATCATAGCCGCGCTGCAAGAAGGTCGAATAAAGCGCGCAAAAGGGCTTCATCCCGCCCGCCGCAAGACCGGCGCTAAACGTCACGGCGTGCTGTTCGGCGATGCCCACATCGAAACACCGGCGCGGAAAGCGTTCGGCAAACAGGTTCAGACCCGTGCCATCGGGCATCGCGGCCGTCACCGCCACGATCTTGTCGTCCCGTTCGGCCTGGGCCACCAGGCTTTCCGCAAACACGCGGGTATAGGACGGCGCGTTCGATTTCGCCTTGGCCTGTTCGCCGGTCAGCACGTTGAACTTGGCCGTGGCGTGGCCGCGGTCGGCCGCGCGTTCGGCGGGGGCATAGCCCTTGCCCTTTTGGGTGACGGCATGGATCAGCATCGGCCCGGTCGCCCGCGCCTTGACGGTGCGCAGCAGCGGCAACAGCTGGTCCAGGTCATGCCCGTCGACGGGGCCGACATAGGAAAAGCCCAGTTCCTCGAACAGGGTGCCGCCCAGGGTCATGCCCTTCAGCATTTCTTTCGCGCGACGCGCGCCCTGCTGCAACGGTGTCGGCAACAGGCCGACCGCGCCTTTGGCCGCCGCCTTCAGATCCTGAAACGGACCCTCGGTGTAAAGCCGCGTCAGATAGGACGACAGCGCCCCGGTCGGTGGGGCAATCGACATTTCGTTGTCATTCAGGATCACGAACAACCGTTTGCCCAGATGGCCGGCGTTGTTCAGCGCCTCAAACGCCATGCCCGCCGACATGGCGCCATCGCCGATCACCGCAATCGCATCACCCGGATCGCCGCCCAGTTCGCGCGCCATCGCAAAGCCAAGCGCGGCCGAGATCGAGGTGCTGGAATGGCCCGCGCCAAAGGGATCATAGGGGCTTTCGCTGCGCTTGGTGAAACCGGACAGGCCGTTTTTCATGCGCAGGCTGCGAATGCGATCCCGCCGCCCGGTCAGGATCTTGTGCGGATAGCACTGATGCCCGACGTCCCAGATGATCTTGTCGCGCGGCGTGTCAAAGACCGCGTGCAATGCGACGGTCAGTTCCACCACGCCCAGGCCCGCGCCCAGATGCCCGCCGGTCACGCTGACTGCGCTGATCGTTTCGGCCCGCAGTTCATGGGCGAGCTGCGCCAGTTCGCGGTCGGTCAGCGCCTTCAGATCCGACGGCAGCTTGACCCGATCCAGCATCGGGGTGCGGGGCCGGTCATCGGTTTGGGTGGGGGTCGGGTCGCTCATCGCTGCCGCCTGGGTTCAGTTCTGCCGGTCGATAACGAAGCGGGCCGCCTGTCGCAAGGCTGCCGCGTCCGCGCCAAAAGGGTCGAGTGCCGCCTGCGCCTGGTCGATCAGATCAGCGGCGCGACGGCGCGCCCCGTGCAAACCCAGAAGCGACACGAAAGTTGCCTTGCCGGCCTGGGCATCCTTGCCGACGCGCTTGCCGGTCGCGGCCTCGTCACCGGTGACGTCCAGAAGGTCGTCAGCGATCTGGAAGGCCAGCCCCAGGGCACGGGCATAGGCCGCCAGCGGCGCCGGGTCTGCACCCGCGATCACCGCCCCGGCGGTGGCGGCATATTCGATCAGCGCGCCGGTCTTGCCGGCCTGAAGCCGGGTGATCTGGTCGAGGTTCAGCGGCTGGGCCGCGGTTTCAGCGGCGATATCCAAGGCCTGCCCATAGACCATCCCGGCCGCGCCCGAGGCGCGCGCAAGCCCGGCCACCAGCGTGATCCGCCGCTCGGCCACGCCGATCACCGGGTCGGTCAGCAGATCAAATGCCAGGGTTTGCAGCGCGTCACCGGCCAGGATCGCGGTCGCCTGATCCCATTTGACATGCACGGTCGGCTGGCCGCGGCGAAGGTCGTCGTCATCCATCGCCGGCAGGTCGTCATGCACCAGGCTATAGGCGTGCAGGGCCTCGACCGAGGCGGCGACGGGCAGGGCAGCCGCAGGCGCGACCCCGTGCAGCGCCGCGCCCTCGATCACCAGAAAGGCGCGCAGGCGTTTGCCGCCCTGCACGGCATAGGCCATGGCATCGCGCAGATCGCCAGGCGGCAGGGGGGCGATGGCATCGCCCAGCGCGCCCTGCACCGCCTGTTGCGCCGCCGCCAGCCGGGCGGGAAACATCACAGACCCGTGACCGGGGTGGTGCCGGTCGGCTCGCCCGATTGCGACAGGGTGATCTTTTCCACCCGCTCCTCGGCCGCCTTCAGCTTGGCGTCGCAATGCGCCCGCAGCGCCGCGCCGCGTTCATACATGCGCAGCGAATCCTCAAGGCTGACATTGCCGTTTTCCAGATCGCGCACGACCTTTTCCAGCTCGGCCATCGCGGCCTCGAATGTCATCTGCGAAATCTCGGTCATTGGCCGCGCTCCATCAGGATCTGGACATGGCGGGCGACGCTTTCGCCCAAGCCGTCCAGATCATATCCGCCCTCCAAAGTCGAGACCACCCGCCCGCTACAGCAGTGATCCGCCAGGTCACAGATCGCGCCGGTCAGCCAGCCGAAATCGTCGGGCGTCCACTCTAGTTGCGCCAGCGGGTCGCGGGCTTCGGCGTCGAATCCGGCCGAGACGATCACCAGATCGGGGGCGAAATCGCGGGCATGGGCCAGGATGCCTTCCCAGGCCGCGCGCATTTCCGCGCCGCCTGATCCGGGCCGCAGGGGGGCGTTCATGATCTGGCCATGGGCGCCGGTCTCGGTGGCGCGGCCCGATCCCGGCCACAGCGGCGATTGGTGGCTGGACGCGAAAAAGGCGCGGGGTTCATCCCACAGCAGCGCCTGGGTGCCATTGCCGTGATGCACGTCGAAATCCAGCACCGCGACGCGGGCCAGGCCGTGATGATCCAGCGCGCGGCGGGCGGCGATGGCGGCGGTGCCGAACAGGCAAAAGCCCATCGGGGTCTCGGCCTCGGCATGGTGGCCGGGCGGGCGCATGGCGACAAAGGCGTTCGCCGCCTGACCGGCCAGCACTGCATCGACGGCGGCATTCGTGCCGCCGACAGCGCGCAGGGCGGCCTCGATCGAGCCATGCGACAGGTGGGTGTCGGCATCCAGTTGCGTCCAGCCGTCCTTCGGTTCGCTGTCGCGCAACCAGGCCAGATAGCGCGGCGGATGGCAGCGCAGCACCTCGGCATCGTCGGCAAGGGGCGCGCTGCGCCGGTCGAGCGCGGCGAAATCGGGGGCCGACAGGACGGCGTGGATGCGTTCCAGCCGGGCCACCCGTTCGGGGTGGCCGGGCGGGGTGACATGGTTCAGCCCGGCGGGGTGGGTCACAAGGATCGTGGTCATGCCGGTCAGGTTAGGGCCGCCATGGCCCGGCGGCAATCGCAATCAGACCGCGATATTGTCGATCAGCCGCACGCCGCCCAGCCAGGCCGCCACCAGCAGCCGTGCCGGGCCATCCAGCGCGGGCATCGGGTTCAGGCTGTGGGGTTCGCGCAGTTCCAGATATTCCACGCTATCAAAGCCCGCCGCCAGGATCGCCGCCCGCGCCTGATCCAACGCGGCATCCACCGCCACGCCGCGATGCATCGCCGCCGCAGCTTCCTGCATGGCCCGGTGCAGCGCCGATGCCGTCGCACGATCCGCCGCCGACAGCCGCTGATTGCGCGACGACATCGCCAGACCATCGGCCTCGCGCACCGTGTCGCAGCCGGTAACGGTGATCGGGATGTTCAGATCGCGCACCAGCCGCCGCACGATCTGCAATTGCTGCCAGTCCTTTTCGCCAAAGAACGCCCGGTCGGCCCCGGTCATCAGAAACAGCTTGGCGACCACCGTCGCCACGCCGTCGAAATGGCCGGGTCGATGCGCGCCGCACAAACCCTCGGACAGGCCGGCGACCGAGACGGTGGTGGCGAAGCCCTGCGGGTAGACCTCATCCACGCGGGGCACGAACAAGACATCGACCCCCAAGGGCGACAAGGCGGCCGAGTCGCTGTCCTCGGTGCGGGGATACTTCGCCAGATCCTCGGGGTTGTTGAACTGGCGCGGGTTCACGAACAGCGTGACGACCACCCGGTCGCAGGCAGCCTTGGCGCGGGCCACCAGCGACAGATGGCCGTCATGCAGCGCGCCCATGGTGGGAACGACCGCGACCGACTGACCGGCGGCCTTCCAGCCGGTCACGGTGGCGCGCAGGTCGTCGACGGTGCGGATGATTTTCATTTCGATCCTTTCGGCGTCTCGCCAAAGACATGTTCGGGGCCGGGAAAGCGGCGGGCGCGGACATCGGCGGCATAGGCGGCGACGGCCTGATCGGCGGCGGCACCCAGTTCGGCATAGCGTTTGACGAAGCTGGGGCGGAAATCGGTGAACAGGCCCAGCATGTCGTCGATCACAAGCACCTGCCCGTCGCAATCGGCGGATGCGCCGATGCCCACCGTCGGGATCGGCAGCGCGGCGGTGATGTCGCGGGCCAAGGCGTCGGGCACCTTTTCCAGCACCACGGCAAAGGCCCCGGCCTCGGCCACGGCGCGGGCGTCGGCGCGGATGCGGTCGGCGTCGCCGCCACGGCCCTGCACCTTGTAGCCGCCCAAGGTGTTCACCGCCTGCGGGGTCAGGCCGATATGGGCCATCACCGGCACGCCGCGCGCCACCAGAAAGGCGATGGTGGGGGCCATATGCGCGCCCCCCTCCAGCTTGACCGCGCCTGCGCCGGTGTCGCGCAGCACCGCCGAGGCGGTGGCAAAGGCCTGTTCGGGGCTTTCTTCGTAGCTGCCAAAGGGCAGGTCGATGACAACCAGTGCCCGGTCGCTGCCGCGCATCACCGCCTGGCCGTGCATCACCATCATCGGCACCGTCACCCCCAGCGTCGAGGGCAGGCCGTGCAGCACCATCCCCACGCTGTCACCGACCAGGATCAGGTCGCAATGCGCATCGGCAATCCGCGCGACCGGGGTGGTGTAGGCGGTCAGGCAGACGATCGGATCGGCGCCCTTGCGGCCGCGGATGTCCTGCGCGGTCAGGCGGCGGGTGGTGGCGGTGGCGCTCATCTGCTTCCTCCCTCAGGGGCAGTCCTGCGGGGTTCTTAGCCGCAGCGCAGCAAATGTGTGAATCCTTTGTGACGGCACAAGGGGGAAACGTCGGGTCGCCGCGGCCCCTCAGGCGGTCAGGCGCGACCCGTCATGGCCGGTGATCGGCAGGTGCATCAACGTGCCTTCGGGCATGTCGCGGTCAAAGGCGACTTCGGTGAAGAACTCGGTCCGGCCCAGGCGCGGGCCCTCGGTCAGGATGGCGCGGCTTTGGCCGATCTCGGCGGTCAGATGGGCGCGCAGCGCGGCATCGCCCTTGGCGCGCAGGCGGGCGGCGCGGTCCTTGATCGCCGCGCCATCGACCCGTGGCATCCGCGCGGCGGGCGTGCCCTTGCGCGCGCTGAAGGGGAACACATGCAGGAACGTCAGCCCGCAGTCATCGACCAGCCGCAGCGAGTTGTCGAACATCGCCTCGGTCTCGGTCGGGAAGCCGGCAATGATGTCGGCACCAAAGACAATGCCGGGGCGCAGCTTGCGGGCATCCTCGCAAAACCGGATGGCGTCGTCGCGCAGATGTCGGCGCTTCATCCGTTTCAGAATCATGTCGTCGCCCGCCTGCAAGGACAGGTGCAGATGCGGCATCAGGCGTGGCTCGCTGGCGATGGCCAGCATCAGATTGTCGTCAGCCTCGATACTGTCGATGCTGGAAATCCGCAGGCGCGGCAGGTCGGGCACAAGCCGCAGGATGCGCATGACCAGATCGCCCAGCCGCGGAGTGCCGGGTAGATCGGCCCCCCAACTGGTCAGGTCGACGCCGGTCAGCACCACCTCGGCAAAACCGCGATCCACCAGCCGCTTGATCTGGTCAACCACCACGCCCGCCGGAACGCTGCGCGAATTGCCGCGCCCGAAGGGGATGATGCAGAAGGTGCAGCGGTGATCGCAGCCGTTTTGCACCTGAACATAGGCGCGATGGCGGCCAAAGCCGTCGATCAGATGCCCTGCCGTTTCGCGCACCGACATGATGTCGTCGACGATCACCTTTTCGGTGTCGCCGATCAGGTCGGGGGTGAGGCTGGCCCAGGTTTCGGGGCGCATCTTTTCGGCGTTGCCGATGACGCGCGTCACCTCGGGCATAGCGGCGAAGGTGTCGGGTTCGGTCTGCGCGGCGCAGCCGGTGACGATGATCGGCGCGCCGGGATTGTCGCGGGCCAGGCGGCGGATGTCCTGACGGGCCTTGCGGACGGCCTCGGCCGTGACGGCGCAGGTGTTGACGATGACCGCGCCTTGCAGCCCGGCGGCCTCGGCCAGTTCCTTCATCGCCTCGGATTCATAGGCGTTCAGGCGACAGCCATGAGTGGAAAAGATCGGCGGGCTGGTCATATCGCCGCCAGCCAGTCAGGCGATAGTCGGCCGTCAAAGACCCGCGCCACCGGGCCGGTCATCCAGACGCCATCCTCGGCCCAGTCGATGTCCAGCCGACCGCCATCCAGATCCAGCGCGACGCGCCGCCCGGTCAGCCCGCGCAGATGCGCCGCAACGGCGGTGGCGCAAGCACCCGATCCGCAGGCCAGCGTCACGCCGGTGCCACGTTCCCAGACCCGCATCCGCAGATGGTCCGGTCCGATCACGCTGGCATATTCGACATTGGTGCGCGCCGGAAACAGCGGGTCATGTTCGACCTGCGGCCCCAGCGTGGTCAGCGCCACCGCCTCGGCATCGGGGACGAAATGCACGCAATGCGGATTGCCCATGCCGATCGCCACCGGATCGCCCGCCAGCGGCAGATGCAGCGGATCGACGGGCCGGGCCAGCGGCACCTGATCCCAGTCGATCTGCGGATGGCCCATGTTCACGCTGACCTGCCCATCCGCGCCGCGCCGCGCCGTCAGCATCCCGCGCTGCGTGACGAAGCGCACCGCATCCCGCCCCAGATCGCGCATCATCAGATCGGCCACACAGCGCGAGGCATTGCCGCAAGCCCCGGCCCGGCTGCCATCGCTGTTCCAGAAATCAAGCTGGTAATCCGCCTGGTCGCTGGGCCGGATCTCGGCCAGCTGATCAAATCCGACGCCGCGGTTGCGGTCGCCCAGCGCGGCGGCCAGGGCGGGATACACCACCGCCACCGCGCGGTCGCGCGAATCGATGATGACAAAATCATTGCCCGCGCCATGCATCTTGATGAAGGCCAGGCCAGAGGGGGAAGCGGCGGTGTTCATGCCGGGCTTTTACAGTGCCCGAAAAGATTCCGCCAGAAGCTGCCGATTTTGGTCTTGACCACCCCGGCACATGACCCTAGAGAGGCGCCCTGTGATGTGGGCCCGTAGCTCAGTTGGTAGAGCAACTGACTTTTAATCAGTGGGTCACAGGTTCGAATCCTGTCGGGCTCACCACTGACTTCCCCTGATAACTCAAGGCAGCAGTCAACCGCCATTGGCGGTCTGTTGTCGTTTTGCGTGGCCCGCCTGTCGCAGCCCCACGCCGGGTCGTGCCGGGCCTCGCATTTTTGTGAATAATTGACAGATAGACGCTTTGTTTCGTCAATAAATTAACAAAAAAATCGTTTTATAAAAATAAGTTGTGCGGATCATCAGACCTGATTAACTGGCGCCATGACAGTTTCGCGCGGGGCTTTGGCGCCGCAAGATTGTCGGTGGCGAGTTGTCTGGTTGGGGGCGGTCGGATCGGCGCGGCAGTGGCCGCCGCCTGTCCACCGCCCTTCCAGGCCCGCGCCGAATCACGCAGTGGCGGCCCCGACAGGGACCGTGACGCCGGGCAGCACCCGGTCGGGCCAGACGAAGGGGGAGGAGACCAGTTATGGCTTTGACGACTGACCGCATTCTTGCGGACCCGAACTATCAAAAGCTGCGTGCCACGCGGCTGCGGTTCGGTTGGCTTCTGACGATCATCATGCTGGTCGTCTATTACGGATTCATCACGCTGATCGCCTTTCGCAAGGATCTGTTGGCGGTGCCGCTGGGGCAGGGCGTGACCACCTGGGGCATTCCGATCGGCTTTGGCGTGATCGTCATCACCATTCTGCTGACCGCCGTCTATGTCCGTCGCGCCAACAGCGAGTTCGACGAACTGACCGACAAGATCAAATATGAGGCCCTGAAATGATGTCGGCGTCCAAGTTCCGCCCCCTGGCCGGGCTGGCCCTGCTGCTGACCGCGCCGAACGCGCTGTTCGCCGCTGGCGCGCTCGAGGGGGAGATTCAGCAGCAGGCGACCAACTGGACCGCGATCATCATGTTCGCGGTGTTCGTGGTCATGACCCTGTTCATCACCAAATGGGCCGCCAGCCGCACCAAATCGGCGGCGGATTTCTATACCGCCGGCGGCGGCATCACCGGGTTCCAGAACGGTCTGGCGATCGCGGGCGACTATATGTCGGCGGCCTCGTTCCTGGGGATTTCGGCGGCGGTGATGACCAGCGGCTTTGACGGGCTGATCTACTCGATCGGCTTTCTGGTCGGTTGGCCGATCCTGACCTTCCTGATGGCCGAGCGGCTGCGCAACCTGGGCAAGTTCACCTTTGCCGATGTGGCCGCCTTCCGTTTTGAACAGACGCCGGTGCGGATGTTTGCCGCGCTGTCAACGCTGGTCGTCGTCGCCTTCTACCTGATCGCGCAGATGGTCGGCGCGGGGCAGCTGATCAAGCTGCTGTTCGGGCTGGAATACTGGATGGCGGTGGTCATCGTCGGCGCGCTGATGATGGTCTACGTGCTGTTCGGCGGCATGACCGCGACCACCTGGGTTCAGATCATCAAGGCCTGCCTGCTGCTGGGCGGGGCCAGCTTCATGGCCTTCATGGTGATGACGCATTTCGGCTTCAGCTTTGAACAGCTGTTCGCGGAATCGGTGCGGGTGAAATCCGAAATCGCCACCGCCGCGGGCAAGACGCCCGAGGAGGCCGCATCCGCCGGTCTGTCGATCATGGGCCCGGGCACCTTTGTGAAAGACCCGATTTCGGCGATCAGCTTCGGCATGGCGCTGATGTTCGGGACCGCCGGTCTGCCGCATATCCTCATGCGCTTCTTCACCGTTCCCTCGGCCAAAGAGGCCCGCAAATCGGTGATGTGGGCGACCGTCTGGATCGGCTATTTCTACATGCTGACCTTCATCATCGGCTTTGGTGCGATCGTGTTCGTGCTGACCAATCCGAACTTCCTTGAGATCAAGGACGGCGTGACCGGGCTGATCGGCGGCAACAACATGGCCGCTGTGCATCTGGCGAATGCGGCTGGCGGCAACCTGTTCCTGGGCTTCATTTCGGCCGTGGCCTTTGCGACCATCCTGGCGGTGGTGGCGGGGCTGACGCTGTCGGGCGCCTCGGCGGTGTCGCATGACCTGTATTCGACGGTTATCAAGAAGGGCCAGGCAGACAGCGCGTCGGAGCTGCGCGTGTCGCGCATCACGACCCTGGCGCTGGGTGTGGTTGCGGTCGTGCTGGGCATCGCCTTTGAAAAGCAGAACATCGCCTTCATGGTGTCGCTGGCCTTCGCGATTGCCGCCTCGGCCAACTTCCCGGTGCTGTTCCTGTCGCTTCTGTGGAAGGGCATGACCACCCGTGGCGCGGTGATCGGCGGCCTCTTGGGGCTGGTGTCCTCGGTGGTGCTGACGGTGCTGTCCCCCTCGGTGTGGGAGGCGACGCTGGGCTTTGAAAAAGGCTCGGCCCCGTTCCCCTATACCTCGCCCGCGCTGTTCTCGATGACGCTGGCCTTTGTCGGGATCTGGCTGTTCTCGATCACCGACAGCAGCAAGCGCGCGGCGGTGGATCGGGCGGGCTTCATCCCGCAGCAGATCCGGTCGGAAACCGGCATCGGCGCGGCCGAAGCCTCAAGCCACTGACCGCCGTCTGATCGGCCCATGGCCCGGTCCCCGCGATGGGGGCCGGGCTTTTTCATGCCGCGCGGCAGGGCAATGATATTTTTCTTGCATTGCCCATCATCGCCCATCACGCTTGCGCCAAAGCGGTGGCAGGGCATGGCACGACGACCCAGGATAGAGGATGTGGCCCAGGCCGCCGGCGTCAGCGTCGCAACGGTGGATCGGGTGCTGAATGGCCGCGCCGTGGTGCGGGCGGAAACCGCGCAGCGCGTGTCCGAGGCGGCGGTGGCCATCGGCTATCACGGGGCGGCAGCGATCCGGGCGCGGGTGATGGCGCATGTTCCCGAATATACGCTGGGCGTCGTGCTGCAAAAGGAACGCCACGCCTTTTATCAGGATTTCGCCGCCGCGCTGGATCACGCCGCGCGGCTGGATACCGGGCGCCGCTGGCGCATCGTGCTGCGCTTTGCCCCCGGTCAGGCGCCGGGCGATTTTGCCCAGGCCATCGCCGGGCTGGCGGGCAAGGTGCAGGCCGTGGCCGCCACCGGCATCGACCACCATGAGGTGACCGAGGCCGTCACCCTGCTGCGCCACCGCGGCGTCCCGGTGTTTTCGCTGCTGTCCGACTTTGCGCAGGGCGTGCGCGAAATGTATCTGGGCACCAATAACCTGAAGACCGGGCGGACGGCGGGCTGGCTGATGCAGCGGGTCGCACCGCGGCCCGGCAAGCTGGCGGTGTTCATCGGTGGGCACCGTTTTCATGGCCATGACCTGCGCGAAACCGGCTTTCGCAGCTATTTCCGCGAATATGCGCCGGGCTTCGAGTTTCTGGAAACGATGATCAATCTGGAAACCCGCACCCTGACCTATGAGGCGACGCTGGACCTGATCGGCCGCCACCCCGGTCTGACCGGCATCTATTGCGCCGGTGGTGGGATGGAGGGGGCGATTGCGGCGGTGCGTGAGGCCGGTCAGGCAGGGCGGCTGGGGCTGATCGTGCATGAGCTGACCCCGGAATCGCGCCAGGGCCTGATGGAGGGCACCGTTTCGGCGCTGCTGGCGACACCGCTGGATGTGGTGGCCGCCGATGTGCTGGGGGTGATTGCCCGCACGTTGGATCAAGGCCCGGCCGACAATCCCGGCCAACGCTTTGTCATGGCGCAGATCATCACCCCGGAAGGCCTGACCGCCTGACGAATTGATGGCTTTCCATCATTTTCGCGCATTTTTCTATCACCGCTGATGGGCGGGCCTCATCAATTTGGTTGACCCGTGGGCAGCGCGCGGGGAATCCTGCCCCCGATCACCGCCTGAGGAGGCGCGGCGATCCTGACCGACATCAAGGCCGTGCCGGGCCAAGAACACCGCTGTCAGCGGGCGATACCGGCTTGTCTTTTTCCGGCTGTGACAGGTGCGCCGGACACCACCAAGGGGGAGGAAACCCATGAAGACCTTTCTGCTGACCACCACCTGCGCGATGATGATCTCGGGCGCGGCGATGGCCGAGAACATCGGCGTGTCGATGGCGCTGTTCGACGACAACTTCCTGACCGTGCTGCGCAACGGGATGCAGGATTACGCCAAGGGTCTGGATGGCGTCACGCTGCAAGTCGAGGACGCCCAGAACGATGTGGGCAAGCAGTTGAACCAGATCCAGAACTTTGTTGCCTCGGGTGTCGATGCGATTATCGTGAACCCGGTCGATACCGATGCCACCGTCGCCATGTCCGAGGCCGCCGCCGCGGCGGGCATCCCGCTGGTCTATGTTAACCGCCAGCCCGTCAACGTCGATACGCTGCCCGAGAAACAGGCCTTCGTCGCCTCGGACGAAAAGGAATCCGGCACCCTGCAAACGCAGGAGGTCTGCCGCCTGCTGAAAGAGGCCGGCAAGGGCGAGGGCGCCAAGGCTCTGGTGTTGATGGGCGAATTGTCGAACCAGGCGGCGCGGATGCGCACCCAGGACATCAAGGATGTGATCGCCACCGACGACTGCAAGTTCATCACCATCGTCGAGGAACAGACCGCCAACTGGCAGCGCACTCAGGCCACCGACCTGATGACCAACTGGCTGACCGCCGGCGTTCAGTTCGACGCGGTGATCGCCAACAACGACGAAATGGCCGTTGGCGCGATCCAGGCGTTGAAAAGCGGCGGCAAGGATCTGAACACCGTTGTCGTCGCCGGGATCGACGCCACCCAGGATGCGCTGGCGGCGATGGCGGCGGGTGAGCTGGACGCGACCGTGTTCCAGAATGCCGCCGGTCAGGGCCAGGGCGCGGTCGATGCCGCGCTGAAACTGGCGCGCGGCGAGGCGGTCGAGAAAAAGGTCTATGTGCCCTTTGAGCTGGTCACCCCGGCCAATCTGGCGAATTACCAGGCCAAGAACTGACCCACGCCGGGTGATTGCGGGGGCGGTTCGCCGCCCCCGGCTTGCGGCAATCGGGCCGAAAGGGGGGAAGATGCTGGATCATTCTGCGACGGCGGATCGGCCGGGCGATTACATCCTTGAGGTCGATCGCGTGCGCAAAGAGTTTCCGGGCGTGGTCGCGCTGGACGATGTGCAACTGCGCATCCGCCCCGGCACGGTTCACGCGCTGATGGGCGAAAACGGCGCGGGCAAATCGACGCTGATGAAGATCATCGCCGGCGTCTATACGCCCGACCGGGGTGAGGTGCGCTTTGCCGGCAAGCCTTTGTCGATCAAGACCCCGATCGACGCGCTGAACAGCGGCATTGCGATGATCCATCAGGAACTGAACCTGATGAACACCATGACCGTGGCGGAAAACATCTGGATTCGGCGCGAACCCAAGGGCGCGATGGGGCTGATCGACCATGCGGCGATGAACCGCCAGACCCAGGATCTGTTCGACCAGTTGAACATCCGGCTGGACCCCACGCAACTGGTCGGCGAACTGACCGTCGCGCAAAAGCAGATGGTCGAGATCGCCAAGGCGGTCAGCTATCAATCTGACGTTCTGATCATGGACGAACCGACCAGTGCCATCACCGAGGCCGAGGTCGAACATCTGTTCGCCATCATCCGCGACCTTCGCGCGCGCGGCGTGGGCATTGTCTACATTACCCACAAGATGAACGAACTGTTTGAAATCGCGGACGAACTGACGGTGTTCCGCGATGGCAAATACATCGCCACCGTCGCCGCCAGCGACGTGACGCGCGACGACATCATTCGCATGATGGTGGGCCGCGACATCACCGAGATGTTCCCCAAGGTCGATTGCCCGATCGGCGACGTGGTGCTTGAGGTGCGCGACCTGACGCTGCCCGGCGTTTTCCACAATGTCAGCTTCGATCTGCGCGCGGGTGAGATTCTGGGCGTGGCTGGCCTTGTCGGCTCGGGTCGGTCGAACGTCGCCGAGGCGATCTTCGGCGTGACCCCGGCGACGACGGGTCAGGTGCGGATCGCCGGTCAGCCGGTGCGCATCACCTCGCCCAAGGATGCGATGAAGCACGGCATGGCCTTTCTGACCGAGGATCGCAAGGAAACCGGCTGTTTCCTGATCCTCGACTGCCTGGAAAACATCCAGATGGCGCTGATCACCCGCGACAAGGTGAAGAACGGTTTCGTCCAGCAACGCGCGGTGTCGGCCATGGCTGCGGATTACGCCGCCAAGCTGCGCGTCAAGACGCCGAACCTGCAAGAGCGGGTGGAAAACCTGTCAGGCGGCAATCAGCAAAAGCTGCTGATCGCGCGCTGGCTGCTGACCGGTCCCCGGATCCTGATCCTGGACGAACCGACGCGCGGGATCGACGTGGGCGCGAAATCCGAAATCCACCGCCTGATCACCGCCCTGGCCGGGCAGGGGGTCGCGGTTCTGATGATCTCGTCCGAGATGCCCGAGGTGCTGGGCATGTCCGACCGGATCATGGTCATGCACGAAGGCCATGTGTCCGGGTTCCTGACCCGCGACGAGGCCGATCAGGTCCGCATCATGGATCTGGCTGCAAGGTAAGGGGAAACCGATGTCGAAAACCGCAACCCATCGCCGCCTGCCGGCCGAGGTCAACATCCTGCTGGTGCTGGTCGGCATCGCTTTGGTCTTTGAAATGCTGGGCTGGGTGTTTCAGGGGCAGTCCTTCCTGGGCAATCTGGACCGGCTGAAGATCATGATCCTTCAGGTCTCGGTCATCGGCATCATCGCCGTGGGGGTGACGCAGGTCATCATCTCGGGCGGGATCGACCTGTCCTCCGGTTCGGTGGTCGGGGCGGTGGCCATGATCTCGATGTCGCTGGCGCAGGCCGATGGCTATGAACGCGCGGTCTATCCGGCGCTGACCGGGATGCCCTTGGTCGTGCCGCTGGGGGTCGGGCTGCTGGTCGGGCTGGCGGCGGGGATGGTGAACGGGGCACTGATCGCCTATACCAAGATCCCGCCCTTCATCGCCACATTGGGGATGATGGTGACGGCGCGCGGCTTTGCGAAATGGTATACCAAGGGCCAGCCGATTTCCTTTCCCTCGGAAAGCTATGCGGCCCTGGGCAAGGGCATGATGCCGGTGGCGATCTTCCTGCTGATCGCGGTGATCTTTCACATCGCCATGAAATACACCCGTTACGGCAAGTTCACCTATGCCATCGGCGCCAACCAGCAGGCGGCGCGGGTGTCGGGCATCAACGTCGAACACCATATCATCAAGGTCTATGCCATTGCCGGCCTTTTGGCGGCACTGGCCGGGATCGTCGTGGCGGCGCGTGGTCAGACCGCGCAGGCCGGCATGGGGATCATGTATGAACTGGACGCCATCGCCATGGCGGTGATCGGCGGCACCTCGCTGACCGGCGGGCGCGGGTCGATCATCGGCACCACCATCGGCATGGTGATCTTTGGCGTCATCATCTCGGGTTTCACCTTCCTGCGGCTGGACGCCTATTATCAGGAAATGATCAAGGGCGTCATCATCGTCGCCGCCGTGGTGGCCGATGTCTATCGCCAGAAAAAGCGCGTGAAGAAGGCGTAGCATGATGGCGGAGCGTCCTTTGGGTGTCGCGCTGATCGGCACCGGCTTCATGGGCAAATGTCACGCGATGGCCTGGCGCAATGTCGCCACCGCCTTTGGCGGCACGCCCCCCCGGCTTGAGGTGCTGGCCGATGTTCCAGCCGAGGCCGCCACCGCCCATGCCCACGCCTTCGGCTTTGCGCGCGCCACCGGCGACTGGCGCGCGGCGGTGTCCGATCCGGCGGTGGATGTGGTGTCGATCACCACCCCCAACGGCTTGCACCGCGAGATGGCCGAGGCCGCCCTGGCCGCGGGCAAACATGTCTGGCTGGAAAAGCCGATGGCGTTGACGCTGACGGATGCCGAAAGCATGGCCGCCGCCGCTGCCCGCGCAGGGCGGGTGACGATGCTGGGCTATAATTACCTGCGCAACCCGGCCTTTGCCCACGCGCTGACCCTGATCGGTGACGGCGTGATCGGCACCCCGCGCGAATTTCGCGGTGTCTACGACGAGGATTATCTGGCCGATCCCGACCTGCCTTGGTCGTGGCGGATGACGCAGGCGCAAGGGGGTCTGGGCGCCTTGGGCGATCTGGGTTGCCATCTGGTCAGTCAGATGCTGGCCTTGATGGGTCCGGTCGACAGCCTGGTGGCGATGGCGCGCACCGCCTATGCCACCCGCCCCGCGCCCGAGGGTGCCAGACCGGTCGAGAATGAGGACAGTGCCCTGGCGATGATCCGCTTTGCCTCGGGCGCGATCGGCAGCTTTGCCACCTCGCGCGTGGCGCATGGCCGCAAATGCCGCCTTCAATGGGAGGTTCACGGCGATCGTGGCACGCTGGTGTTCGATCAGGAACGCATGAATGAACTGTGGCTGTTCACGCCCGAGGACAAGGGCCGCGAGGGCTTCAAGCGCCTGCTGACCGGCCCCGCGCAGCCCGGCTTTGCCGCCTTTTGCCCGGCCCCCGGCCATAATTTCGGCTTCAACGAAATGAAGGTGATCGAGGCGCATCAGCTGATGACCGCCATCGCGGGCGGTGGCCCCTGTGGGCCGGATTTCGCCGAAGGACTGGTGATCGAACGCATCATTCACGGCATGGCCCGGTCCGCCGCGACCGGCCAGTCCGTCGCCATCGCAGGGAGTTAGGCCATGAAAATCGCGCTTGACCCGTTCATGCACCGCCAGCTTAGCCTTGAGGATCTGCCGGGCAAGGTGGCCGAACTGGGCTATGACTGGATGGAGCTGTCGCCGCGCGGCGATTTTCTGGAATGGTTCAAGGCCCCGCGCGTCTTTCCCAGCCGCATCGCCGGGTTCAAGCGCGCCCTGCGCGCCGCGAATGTCGGCATCGCCAGCCTGCTGCCCATGTATCGCTGGGCCAGCAACGATGAGGTCGAACGCCAGGCCGCCGTCCGCCACTGGAAACGCGCCATCGACATCGCCGTCGAACTGGGCGTCGATACGATGAACAGCGAGTTCGGGCGCGGCCCGCATCCCGACAAGGGGTCGTGCTATTGCTGCCATACCGGCGCGATGATCGAGGCCTGCGAAGATGCCTGGTGGCGGTCGATGGACGAACTGGTGCCGGTGCTGGAACGTGAAGGCATCCGCCTGAACATTGAACCCCACCCCGAGGACTGGTGCGAGACCCTGCAACCGGCGCTGGACATCATCCGCACCGTGAACAGCCCCAGTGTCCGGTTCCTCTATTGCGCACCGCATACGTTTTACTTTGGTGACGACACCCGCGCCATGCTGCGCCAGGCCGCCGATGTGCTGGCCCATGTCCATGTCGCCGACACGTTCAACCACCGCGCCAGCAGCGGGTTGCGCTATATCCTGAACCCGCCCGGCACCCAGGCCCGCGTGCATCAGCATCTGAACATCGGTCAGGGCGAAGTGCCTTGGGACGATTTCTTCGCCACGCTGCACGAAATCGGCTTTGACGGCATCATGACCGCCTGCGTCTTTGCCTGGGAAGACCGCGCCGACGAATCCGGCCGCTTCATGCGCGCCGAAATGCAACGCCATATCGACACATATTGGGGCAGATCATGACCTTGAGGATCGGAGTCATCGGCACGGGGGCCATCGGCCAGGACCACACGCGCCGCATCAATCAGGTGCTGTCAGGCGCGCGCGTCGTCGCCGTCAATGACGTGAACCGCGCCAATGCCGAAAGCTGCGTGGCGCAATTTGCGCCCGATGCGGTGATCCATGACGACCCCCATGCGCTGATCGCGGATGCGGGCGTCGACGCGGTGCTGGTCTGTTCCTGGGGCCAGACGCATGAAGAATATGTCCTGGCCAGCATCGCCGCCGGCAAGCCCTGCTTTTGCGAAAAGCCGCTGGCCACGACCGCCGAGGGCGCGCGCAATATCGTCGATGCCGAGGTGGCGCATGGCAAGCGGTTGGTGCAAGTCGGCTTCATGCGCCGCTATGATGCGGGCTATGTCGCGCTGAAGCGTGCGGTTGGCACCTTGACCGGCGCGCCGCTGATGGTTCACGCGGCGCATCGTAACCCGCGTGTGGGCAGCAACTATGTCACGCCGATGGCGATTCATGACACGCTGATCCACGAAATCGACGTGCTGCGGTGGCTGCTGGATGATGATTATGTCAGCGCGCAGGTGTTCTTCCCGCGCAAATCCCCCCATGCCCATGAAAAGCTGCGCGACCCGCAGGTGGTGGTGCTGCAAACCGCCAAGGGCGTGGTGATCGACGTCGAGATATTCGTGAACTGCCGCTATGGCTATGACATCCAGTGCGAGGTGGTGGGCGAGGAAGGCATCGCGAAACTGCCCGAGCCGATGGCGATCCAGACCCGGCTGAACGCGACCCTGGGCAACCCGATCCTGACCGATTGGAAGGATCGCTTCATCGACAGCTATGACGTCGAACTGGCCGATTTCATCCGCGCCGCGACGCGCGGCACCGCCGCCGGGCCGTCGGCCTGGGATGGCTATGCGGCCGCCGTGGCCTCGGACGCCTGCGTCGCCGCGCAAGAGGCCGAGGGCCAGCCTGTCGCCATCACCCTGCCGGCGCGTCCGGCGCTGTATGGTTAAGGGGGCGACGATGCGTTTTGCGCTGAACCATATCTGTGCGCCGCGGCTGGCGTTGCCTGACTTCATGGCGATGTGCGCCCGGCTGGGCGTGCATGAGATCGAGATCCGCAACGATCTGCCCGATGTGCTGGGCAGCCTGCGGGCCGCCGATGTCGCGGCGATGGCGGCGGATCATGACGTGACCATTCTGGCGATCAACGCGCTTTATCCGTTCAACATGTGGTCCGGGGATCTGCCCGACCGGGCCGAGGCGATGGCCGATTACGCCGCCCGCGCCGGGGCGCGCGGGCTGGTGATCTGTCCGCTGAACGATGGCCGTGCGGTCGAACATTCGGCGGTTGTCGCGGCGCTGGATGCGATGCGGCCGCTGCTGTCGGCGCGTGGGCTGCTGGGCTATGTCGAGCCTTTGGGCTTTCCCGTCAGCTCGCTTCGGCGCAAGGCCGATGCGATTGCGGCGATCACCGAGGCAGGGGGCTTCGGCACGTTCCAACTGCTGCACGACAGCTTCCATCACCATCTGGCGGGCGAGGATCAGGTCTATGCGCAGCGCACCGGTCTGGTGCATCTGTCGGGCGTGACCGACCCGGCGCTGGCGGTCGATGCGATGCTGGACGCCCATCGGGTGCTGGTCGATGGCGACGATCGGCTGGGCAATGTCGCGCAGGCGCGGGCGTTGATCGCGGGCGGCTATGACGGGCCGTTCAGCCTTGAGCCGTTCGCGCCCGCCGTTCATGCCCGCGATGATATCGAAGATGCGTTGCGCGCCACGATGGATCACATCCGCGCCGGTGTGTCTGCGCCATGACAAGGCCGGGGGGCGCTGCCCCCCGAACCCCCCGGGATATTTGGGCCAAGAAGAAATGCACAAACCGCTTGATCTGATCACCATTGGCCGGTCCTCGGTCGATCTTTACGGCGCCCAGGTGGGGGGCCGGTTGGAGGACATGCGGTCCTTCAACAAATATGTCGGCGGCTCGCCCACCAACATGGCGACGGGGACGGCGCGGCTGGGGTTGAAATCGGCGCTGATCACCCGCGTCGGCGATGAGCATATGGGCCGCTTCCTGCGCGAGGAACTGGCGCGCGAAGGCGTGGATGTGCGCGGCGTTATCACTGATCCGCAGCGGCTGACCGCTTTGGTCCTGCTTGGCATCCGTGATGAGGACAGCTTCCCGCTGATCTTCTACCGCGAGAATTGCGCCGACATGGCCTTGTGCGAGGATGACATCGACCCCGGCCTGATCGCGCAGGCGCGCGCGGTGGTGGCCACCGGCACGCATCTAAGCCATCCGCGCACCGAGGCTGCTGTGCTGAAGGCGCTGCGGATCGCGCGGGAAACCGGCGCGCGGACGGCGCTGGATATCGACTACCGCCCGAACCTGTGGGGTCTGTCGGGCCATGGCGATGGCGAGAACCGCTTTATCGCCAGCGATGCGGTGACCGCCAAGTTGCAGGCGCATCTGGGTCTGTTCGACCTGATCGTCGGCACCGAGGAGGAGTTTCACATTGCCGGTGGCAGCACCGACACGCTGGCGGCGCTGCGGGCGGTGCGGGCGGTTTCGGGCGCGGTGCTGGTCTGCAAGCGGGGGGCGAACGGGGCCGTCGCCTTCACCGGGGATATCGACGGATGGGCGTCTGGCCAGACCGGTGAGGGCTTTCCGATCGAGGTGTTCAACGTGCTGGGCGCGGGCGACGGCTTCATGTCGGGCCTGCTGAAGGGCTGGCTGGACGGTGAAGATTGGCCGGTCGCGCTGAAATATGCCAATGCCTGCGGGGCCTTCGCTGTCAGCCGCCATGGCTGCACCCCCGCTTACCCCAGTTGGCCCGAGCTGCAGTTCTTTCTGGAGCGCGGCATCCGCCAGCCCGCCCTGCGCAAGGATGAGGTGCTCGAGCGGATCCACCGCGCGACCAACCTGCATCCCTTGCCCGGCGATCTGCGCGCCTTTGCCTTTGACCACCGGATGCAGTTCGAGGAGATGGCAGGCGCGAGCCCTGCTCGGATCGGCGCCTTCAAGGGCCTGTGTCTGCGCGCGGCGCAGGCGGTGGCGGGCGGGCAGCCGGGCTATGGGATCCTGTGCGATGACCGTCTGGGCCGACAGGCCCTGCACGCCGCCAGCGGCAGCGGGCTGTGGGTCGGGCGGCCCTGCGAATGGCCGGGGTCGCGGCCCTTGCGGCTGGAACCCGAGCTTGGCGCGGCGAATGAGGGGCTGGTGGAATGGCCCGCCGGTCAGGTCGTCAAGGTTCTGTGCTTTTGCCATCCCGATGACGATGCCGCGATGCAGGCCGATCAAGAGGCCACCGTCAGCCGCCTTTACGCCGCCGCCCGCGCCAATGGGTTGGAGTTCCTGCTGGAGATCATCCCCTCGAAGGTCGGCGCGGTCGATGAGAACACGACCGCCGCGCTGATCGACCGCTGGTATCAGATCGGCATCTATCCCGACTGGTGGAAGCTGGAGCCGCTGAAGACCGAAGCCGCCTGGCAAAAGGTGGTGGATACGATCACCGCGCATGACCCGTATTTGCGGGGCATCGTGGTGCTGGGGCTGGACGCGCCCGAGGCCGAGCTGGCCGCCAGTTTCGCCATGGCGGCGCGGCATGATCTGGTGCGCGGCTTTGCCGTGGGCCGCACGATCTTTGGCGATGTGGCGCGGGGCTGGCTGGCCGGGCAAATCGACGATGACACCGCGGTCGGGCAGATGGCCGCGCGCTATCGCAGGCTGTGCGATCTATGGGACGCGGCCCGCAAGGAGGCAGGAAAATGACCACGATCCGACTGACCGCCGCGCAGGCGATGATGCGTTACCTGTCGGTGCAGATGACCGAGAATGGCCAGCGGTTCATCGATGCCGTCTGGGCGATCTTCGGCCATGGCAATGTCGCGGGCATCGGTGAGGCCTTGCACGGGGTCGGCGATGCGCTGCCCACCCTGCGCGGGCAGAACGAACAGACCATGGCCCATGCTGCGATTGCCTATGCCAAGACGATGAAGCGGCGGCGCGCGATGGCCGTCACCTCGTCCATCGGGCCGGGGGCGACGAATATGGTGACGGCGGCGGCGCTTGCGCATGTGAACCGGCTGCCGCTGCTTCTGATTCCCGGCGATGTCTTTGCCAATCGCCGCCCCGATCCCGTGCTGCAGCAGATCGAGGATTTCGACGATGGCACGATCAGCGCCAATGACTGTTTCCGCCCGGTGGTGCGCTATTTCGACCGTATCACCCGGCCTGAACAGCTGCTGACGGCGCTGCCCCGCGCCTTTGCCGTGATGACCGATCCGGCGAATTGCGGCCCGGTCTGTCTGGCCTTTTGCCAGGATGTGCAGGCCGAGGCCTATGACTGGCCCGAGGCGTTCTTTGCGCCGAAGGTCTGGCACATCCGCCGCCCCGCCCCCGATGCGGGCGAAGTGGCGCGGGCGGTCGATCTGTTGCGCGCGGCCAAGGCGCCCGTGATCGTTTCCGGGGGCGGCGTGATCTATAGCCAGGCCGAGGCCGATCTTCTGGCCTTTGCCCGCGCCCACAACATTCCGCTGGTCGAGACGCAGGCTGGCAAGGGCGCGGTCGATTGGGCCGAGCCGCTGAACTTTGGCGCGCCGGGCGTGACCGGCACCGGGGCGGGCAACGCCATCTGTGCGGCGGCGGATGTCATCCTGGGCGTAGGGACGCGGTTTCAGGATTTCACCACCGGCTCATGGGCGGCGTTCCAGAACCCCGACCGGCGGCTGATCGCCGTCAACCTGGCGGGCTATGACGCGGCCAAGCATCAGGCGCTGCCGGTGGTCGGCGACGCGCGGCTGGCCTTGACGGCGATCAGCGCGGGGCTGGCCGGGCATCGCTTTGCCGGGGTCGATCCGGGGCTGCGCGCGGATTGGTATGCGAAAGCCGACGCGGTGACGGCGGCGCCAACCGGTGCGGGGCTGCCCACGGATGCGCAGGTGATCGGCGCGGTGCAGCGCCAATCCGGGCCGCAGACCATCGTCATGTGCGCGGCAGGCACCATGCCCGGCGCGCTGCAAGTGCTGTGGCGCGCCGCACCGGGCGGCTATCATATGGAATATGGCTATAGCTGCATGGGCTATGAAATCGCCGGTGCGCTTGGCATCGCGATGGCGCGGCCGGACGCCCAGGTGATCTGCATGGTCGGGGATGGCAGCTACATGATGGCCAACAGCGAGCTGGCGACGGCGGTCATGCTGCGCAGGCCCTTTACCGTCGTGCTGACCGACAACCGCGGCTATGGCTGCATCAACCGGCTGCAACAGGCCTGCGGCGGGGCGGCCTTCAACAACATGTATGTCGATTGCAATGTGGTGGATCAGCCGCGGATCGACTTTGTGGCCCATGCCGCCAGCATGGGTGCACATGCCGAAAAGGTGGATGGTATCGCCGCGCTTGAGGCCGCGATTGCCGCCGCGCGGGGGCGCGATATTCCCAGCGTCATCGTGATCGACACCGATGCCGGGCCGGGAACTGGCGCGGGCGGGGCCTGGTGGGATGTCGCCGTGCCCGAGGTCGGCGGGCCGGAACGGCTGGATCAGGCGCGCGCCGCCTATCACGCCCAGGCCCGCCAGCAACGCGCCTTTGACTGACGCCGGACAGGGGGCTGCCTGCCCCCTGAAATCCCCGAGGATATTTGGACCAAGAAGAAAGCCGGTCCGGGAGACAGCGACATGATCCTTTATGGAACCAACCCTATTGCCTGGTCGAATGATGACGACCAGACCATCGGCGCGCATATCAGCCTGGATGAATGCCTGGCCGATTGTCGTGCGATCGGATTTGACGGCATCGAAAAGGGCCACAAGATGCCCGATGACGGAGCCGCGCTGAGGGCGAAGCTGGCCGATTACGGGCTTGTCTTTGCGGGCAAGTGGCATTCGACCAATCTGCTGGTGAATGATCTTGAGGTGGAAAAGGCCGCGCTGCTGGACACGATCCGCATGATCCAGGCGGCGGGCAGCGGCCATATCAATGCCTGCGAATGTTCCAACACCGTGCATGGCACCGATGGCGTGGCCGTGAACGACCGCCCCGTGATGAGCGATGCGGACTGGGACCGGTTTTCGGCGGGCTATGAGGCGCTGTCGCAACTGGCCGCCGATGAGGGCGTGGTGATGGGCTATCATCACCACATGGGCACGATCATCGAAAGCCCCGCCGATATCGACCGGTTCATGGCCATGGCCGGGCCAGCCACGCGGCTGTTGCTGGACACCGGGCATTGCACCTTTGGCGGCGGTGATCCGGCCGAGGTGGCGCGAAAGCATATCGGGCGCGTGACCCATATCCATGCCAAGAACATCCGCCGCCCCATCATGGATCAGGTGCGGCGCGACGGCCTGTCCTTCATCGAAGGGGTGCGGCGTGGGGCCTTTACCGTGCCGGGCGATCCCGATGGCTGCGTCGATTTCGCCCCGGTGCTGAAGATCGCTGCCGAGGCGGGCTATCAGGGCTGGCTGGTGATCGAGGCCGAGCAAGACCCGCTGAAGGCCAACCCCTTGCATTATCAGGGCATGGGCCATCGCGCCCTGCGCAAGATGGCGCAGGCGGCGGGGCTGGACCGGGGCCGGACGGGCTGATGCTGATCGACCCGCAAGCCCCGTTCTTTCGCCCGCTGTGGGTGCGCATCCTGGTGGTGGCGGTGCCGCTGGTCTGGGCGGTGGTCGAGTTCGCCGCCGCTAGCCCCGGCTTTGGCCTGATCTTCGGGGCTGCCGGGGCCTATCTGTTCTACCAATTGTTTCTGCGGGGGCATCCATGAACCTGTTGCGTAAACCGACCGGCACGCGGGGTCGCGTGCATCACATCACGCCTGAAAACGCCGGTTGGGCCTATGTCGGCTTTGACCTGCACCATCTGGCGCCGGGTGATCGGGCCAGCGGCACGACTGCCGGGCGCGAAGTGATCCTGGTGCTGGTGCAGGGCAAGGCGCGGCTGACCGGGGCCGGCCACGACTGGGGCGAGATGGGCGCGCGGATGGATGTCTTTGAAAGGACGCCGCCGCATTGCCTCTATCTGCCGCCCGGCAGCGACTGGGTGGCCGAGGCCACGACCGATTGCGTGCTGGCGGTGTGCAGCGCGCCCGGCCATGGCGGCCATCCCGCCCGTCGCATCGGTCCCGATGGCATCACCCTGACCCCGCGCGGCAAGGGCGCGAACACCCGCCATATCAACAACATCGCCATGGAGGCGGAAGACTGCTGCGACAGCCTGCTGGTGACCGAGGTGTTCACCCCGGCGGGCAACTGGTCGTCCTATCCCAGCCATCGCCATGACGAAGACGACGATCCGCGCATCACCCTGCTGGAGGAGACCTATTACCACCGCCTGAACCCGGCCCAGGGCTTTGCGGTGCAGCGTGTCTATACCGAGGACGGCAGTCTGGATGAGACGATGGCGGTCAAGCATGGTGATGTCGTGCTGGTGCCGCGCGGGCATCACCCAGTCGGCGTGCCCTATGGCTATGACCTTTATTACCTGAACGTCATGGCCGGCCCGCTGCGCAAATGGCGGTTTGAACCGGATCCCGATCACCGCTGGATCCTCGACCGCGACGGCTGATCGCCTGACGTCACGCTGGCGGACGCGGCGCGGCGGGCCTAGCATGGTGTTCGGCATCAGGCGGAGGTGACGATGGCCGATTGCGATGTGCTGATCCTGGGCGGCGGCTCGGCCGGCGCGGTGCTGGCGGCACGTCTGTCGGACGACCCGGCACTGCGCGTCTGCCTGGTCGAGGCCGGAGGCGACGGCGAAAGCCGTCTGATCCGTGCGCCGGGGTTTCTCGCGCTGCTGGTGCGTGGCCAGCCGCGCCTGCACAACTGGGCCTGGCAGACGGTGCCGCAGTCGGGGCTGAACGGGCGGCGGGGCTATCAGCCGAGGGGCCGCGCCCTGGGCGGATCGTCGGCGATCAACGCCATGCTTTATGTGCGCGGCCAGCCGCAGGATTATAACGATTGGGCCGATCTGGGGGCCGAGGGCTGGGATTGGCAATCGGTCCTGCCATGGTTTCGCGCCACCGAACGCAACCAGCGTGGCGGCGATGCCTGGCATGGCGATGACGGGCCGCTTCAGGTTGCCGATCAGGGCAGCCCGTTCCCGATCAGCCGCGCCTTTGTCACGGCTTGCACCCAGTCGGGCCTGCCCGCGACCGAGGATTTCAACCGCGACGATCCGCAGGGTGCGGGGCTTTACCAGGTCACCCAGTTCTTTGACGGCCCGCACCGGGGCGAACGCTGTTCTGCTGCCGCAGGCTGGCTGCGGCCGGTGCGCGGACGCCCCAATCTGACCGTCCTGACCGGTTCGCTGGTCGATCGCGTCACGCTGGACGCGGGGCGTGCCACCGGGGCGCTGGTCCGCCATCGCGGGCGCATCCTGCATCTGCGCGCGCGCCGCCAGGTGGTGATTGCGGCGGGGGCCTTTGGCTCACCCGCCATCCTGCTGCGATCCGGTATCGGACCCGAGGATGAGCTGCGCGCCCATGCCATCGCGCCCGCGGTGGTGCTGCCGGGGGTTGGCCAGAACCTTCAGGATCATCTGGATCACGTCCTGTCCTGGCACTCGCGGCGCGCCGATGTCGTGGGGCTGAACCCGCGCGGCCTGCTGCGACTGGCACGGGCCGAACGGCGGTGGTCGGGCGACCGCAGCGGCCCCTTTACCTCGCCCTATGCCGAGGCCGGGGCCTTTTTCCGGTCGCGCGCCCAGCTTGATCGGCCCGACATGCAGTTGCACCTGACGGTGGGGATCGTCGATCAGCACATGCGCAAGCTGCACCTGCGCGACGGCTATTCGGCGCATGTCTGCCTGCTGCGCCCGGCCAGCAAGGGCCATGTCGGGCTGACAGGCACCGACCCGCGCCTGGAACCGCGCATCGACCCGGCCTTTCTGTCCGACCCCGCTGATCTGGCCGCGCTGATCGCCGGGGTCCGCCGGCTTGAGACGATCATGGCCGCGCCCGCGCTGGATCCCTGGCGAGGGCGCAGGCTGTATCCGCATGACGGCAGCGACGCGGCGATCGCCGCCGACATCCGGGCGCGGGCCGATACGATCTACCACCCGGTTGGCACCTGCCGGATGGGGCAGGACGACATGGCGGTGGTCGACCCGCAGCTTCGGCTGCGCGGGGTGGCGGGGCTGCGGGTGGTCGATGCCTCGGTCATGCCGCGCCTGGTCAGCGGCAATACCAATGCCCCGACGATCATGATCGCCCATCGCGCCGCCGATCTGATCCGCGCCGATCTGGCGGGCTGATGGCATTGTCACAATCCTGTCATGAAATCGCAGCATAAGCGTCATCGCGGGCCGGTAAGCCACCCGCAAGGCCGAGTCGTTCGGCCATCGCTGCCAAAACGGGAGACACCCATGAACGCCCTTCGTTTTACCGCTTCGACCCTGGCCATCTTGGCCGTGTCGGCGACCGCCGCCGCCGCCCGCGATCAGGTTCAGATCGCCGGTTCCTCGACCGTGCTGCCCTATGCGACCATCGTTGCCGAAGCCTTTGGCGAAAACACCGACTTCCCGACCCCGGTGGTGGAATCGGGTGGTTCGGGTGCGGGCCGCAAGAAGATGTGCGAAGGCGTGGGCGAAAACTTCATCGACATCGCCAACAGCTCGTCGCGGATCAAGCAGTCGGACATCGACACCTGCGCCGCCAACGGCGTGACCGAGATCATGGAAGTGCGCATCGGCTATGACGGCATCGTCTTTGCCAGCGACATTGCCGGGCCGGACTTTGCCCTGACCCCCGCCGAAATCTACGGCGCCATCGGTGCCCAGGTTGCCAAGGACGGCGCGCTGGTCGCCAACCCGGCGAAGCAGTGGGCCGACGTCAAGGCCGACTTCCCGGCCCAGGACATCCTGATGTTCATCCCCGGCACCAAGCACGGCACCCGCGAAGTGTTCGACGAAAAGGTGCTGGTCGAGGGTTGCAAGGCCACCGGCGCGCTGGACCTGTTCAAGGCTGCCGCGACCGGTGCCGACGACAAGGAAAAGGAAGCGGCTGCCCACAAGGCTTGCATGGCGGTTCGCACCGACGGCCTGTCGGTCGATATCGACGGCGACTATACCGAAACCCTGTCGCGTATCGATGCCAACAAGAACGCCATCGGCGTGTTCGGCCTGTCGTTCTATCAGAACAACACCGACAAGCTGAAGGTCGCCACCATCGACGGCGTGGTGCCCAGCGTCGACAGCATCGCCAAGGGTGACTACCCGGTGTCGCGCCCGCTGTTCTTCTATGTGAAGAAGCAGCACTTCGGCGTCATCCCCGGCCTGAAGGAATACATCCAGTTCTTCGTGTCCGACGAAATGGCCGGCCCGGAAGGCCCGCTGGCTGCCTATGGCCTGGTTTCGGACCCGGAACTGGCCAAGACGCAGGAAATGGTTGCCTCGGAAACCGTCATGGGTCCGCTGGACAAGTGATCGCCTGACCGGGCGCGCGGGGATCGACCCCGCGCGCCCTTTCTTCTGACTGTGGTGGGCCTATGAGCATCGGATTCCTGACGCTGATCGTTCTGGCGCTGGCGGCGCTTGGCTGGATCGGCGCACGGCAGCGGGCGCTGTCTTTGGCGGGCGGAGATGCCCGCGTTTTGCATTCGCTGCCGGGCCAGCATGGCCAATCGGTCGCACTGATGACGGCGCTGCCGGCGCTGGCCGTGATGGCGCTGCTCTTGGTCGTGCAGACCCTGACCGGCCGGGCAGTTGCGGCACCGGTGATAGTGGGGGCGGTGATCGCCGCCGCGGTGGCCGGGCTGGCCTTTGGCCTGCTGCGCCAGACCCGCGATTATCGCGCGCGCAACGTGGCCGAACGCATGGTCATCGGCCTGTTGATCCTGGCCTCGCTGGTGGCGGTGCTGACCACCATCGGCATCGTCGCCTCGCTTTTGTTCGAGACGATCCACTTTTTTGAACTTTACCCGTTCAGCAAGTTCTTCTTTTCGACGACCTGGAACCCGCAGTTCCGCGGCGGGTCGGATCTGGGGATCTGGCCGCTGATCTGGGGCACGATGTATGTGTCGGCCATCGCGCTGCTGGTGGCGGTGCCGATCGGGCTGATGAGCGCGATCTATCTGTCGGAATATGCCAGCAAGACTGCGCGCGGCTGGATCAAGCCCGCGATCGAGATCCTGGCTGGCATCCCCACCATCGTCTACGGCCTGTTCGCGCTGATCACCGTCGGCCCGCTGCTGCGCGACTATTTCGCGCAACCGCTGGGGCTGGGGTCGTCCTCGTCCAGCGTCATGACGGCGGGTCTGGTGATGGGGGTGATGGTCATCCCGTTCGTGTCCTCGCTGTCCGATGACATCATCAACGCCGTGCCGCAATCGCTGCGTGACGGCAGCCTGGCCTTGGGGGCAACCTCGGCCGAGACGGTGAAACAGGTGGTGCTGCCCGCAGCGCTGCCCGGCATCGTGGGCGCCATCCTGCTGGCCGCCAGCCGCGCCATCGGGGAAACCATGATCGTCGTCATGGGCGCGGGCGCCGCCGCGAAACTGTCGCTGAACCCGTTCGAGGCGATGACCACCGTCACCGTCAAGATTGTCAGCCAGCTGACCGGTGACACCGAATTCGCCAGCCCCGAAACGCTGGTTGCCTTTGCCCTGGGCCTGACCCTGTTCCTGATCACGCTGGTGCTGAACGTGCTGGCCTTGGTCATCGTCCGCAAATACCGCGAGCAATACGAATGAGCGATCTCATCACGCCGACCGCCGACGTCCGCCGCCGCAAATCCGCCGAGCGCCGCTTTCGCCTGTATGGGCTGGGGGCGATCCTGGTCGCGTTGACCGCGCTGGTGTTCCTGCTGGTCTCGATCCTGTCCTCGGGCCTGCCGGCCTTCAAGCAGACGACGCTGGACATGCCAGTCTATATCGACCCGGCCGTGGTCGACCCCAGGGGCAACCGCGATCCCGCCGAAATGGCCAAGGTGCTGACGCTCAGCTATGACAAGCTGTTGCAGGCGGCGATGGTCAAGCTGGTGGCTGATCAGGGCCTGAGCAACGATGTCAGCACCACCGATCTGGGCAAGCTGGTGTCGCAGGAATCGCGGGCGCAACTGCGCGCCAGGGTGCTGGCAGACCCCGAACTGGTGGGCCAGACGATCGAGTTCGGCGCGCTGACGAACGGCCGTATCGACGGCTATTTCAAGGGCCGCGTGACCATGCAAAGCGCCGCGCTGGATCGCAACGTCAGCCCCGAACAGCTGCAACTGGCCGATCAGCTGCGCGAAAAAGGTGTGCTGAACGTCAAGTTCAACTGGGGCTTCCTGACCATGCCCGACGCCTCCGACAAGCGCCCCGAGGCCGCGGGCCTGGGCATCGCGCTGATCGGATCGGCCTACATGATGCTGATCGTGCTGTTCCTGGCGCTGCCCATCGGTGTCGCCGCCAGCATCTATCTTGAGGAGTTCGCCCCCAAGAACAAATGGACCGACATGATCGAGGTGAACATCGCCAACCTCGCCGCGGTGCCGTCGATCGTCTACGGTATCCTTGGCCTTGCGGTGTTCATCAACTTCTGGGGGATGCGCATGTCGGCACCCATCGTCGGCGGTCTGGTGCTGACGCTGATGACGCTGCCGCGCATCATCATCCCGACCCGTGCCGCGCTGAAGGCGGTGCCGCCCTCGATCCGCGATGCGGCACTGGGGGTGGGGGCGTCCAAGCTGCAATCCATCACCCATCACGTCCTGCCGCTGGCGATGCCGGGCATCCTGACCGGCACGATCATCGGGCTGGCGCAGGCTTTGGGCGAAACCGCGCCGCTTCTGCTGATCGGCATGGTCGCCTTTGTGCGCGAATATCCGTCGTGGCCGACCGACGGTTTCTTTGAACCCGCCTCGGCGCTGCCGGTGCAGGTCTACAACTGGACGACGCGCGGCGATCCGGGCTTTGTCGAACGCGCCTCGGGGGCGATCATCGTGCTGCTGGTGTTCCTGCTGAGCATGAACCTGATCGCGGTGCTGCTGCGCCGCAAGTTTGAACGCCGCTGGTAACCGTCAGGGAATGGGTGCAGAAATGAACGACATGCGACTGTTGGAGCGCGACGTGACGGCCAAGGACATGAAGATTTCGGCGGTTGATGTGGATGTGTTCTACGGCACATCCCACGCCATC